>CAJFNZ010000025.1 GCA_904395905.1 uncultured Oscillospiraceae bacterium
CACGCAGCAAACGTGTCGCGGCGGCTCTTGTCATCCTATCCGGGCAGCCGGGTCAGCAGGCAGACGGCGTGGGCGGCCATGCCCTCCCCCGCGCCGGTGAAGCCCAGCCCCTCCTCGGTGGTGGCCTTGACGTTGACCTGCTCCGGCGCGATGGCCAGAGCCCGGGCCAGGTTCTCCCCCATCGCCGGCAGATGGGCCGCCAGCTTGGGCCGCTGGGCCAGGATGGTGGCGTCCACGTTCTCCACCTGCCAGCCCGCCCGGGCCAGCAGCGCCGCCACCTGCTCCAGCAGGCACAGGCTGGAGATGCCCCGGTACCGCGCGTCGCTGTCGGGGAAGTGCCGGCCGATGTCCCCCATGCCCGCCGCCCCCAGCAGGGCGTCCATGACCGCATGGGTCACCACGTCGGCGTCCGAGTGGCCGTCCAGGCCCAGTTCCCAGGGAATGTCCACGCCCCCCAGCACCAGCCGGCGGCCGGCCCGGAGCCGGTGGACGTCGTAGCCGTGGCCGATTCTCACGGGGCCTCCCTCCTCTCGAGGATGGAGGACGCCAGAATCAAATCGATGGGCGTCGTAATCTTCATGTTCTCATCGCTGCCCTCGGTCAGATAGACCTTCATCCCCAGCCGCTCCACGGCCGAGCAGTCGTCGGTGACGAGGATGCCCTCCTGCTCGGCCTTGTAAAGGGCGCCCCGGACCAGGTCCAGGTCGAACACCTGGGGCGTCTGGACGGCCACCAGGCTGCTCCGGTCGGGGGTCGCCTCGATGACGCCCTTCCGGGCCACCTTGACCGTGTCCTTCATCGGCACGGCCGGGGCGGCCGCGCCGGTCTCCTCGGCCTTTTGGATGGTGCGCAGGATGATGTCCTCGGTGACCAGGGGCCGCGCCCCGTCGTGGATGGCCACCAGCCCGTCCCGGTCGGCAATGGCGTCCAGGCCGGCCAGGACCGAGCTCGTCCGCTCGTCGCCGCCGAGGAGCACCTGGTGGACCTTGTCCAGCCGGTGGTCCCGGCACAGCTGCTCCACCGGGAGCATCAGGTCCTCCCGGGTCACGACCACCAGTTCGTCGATGCGCGGGCAGCCGTTGAAGGTGCGCAGGGTCCGCAGCAGCACCGGCTCTCCCCGGAGGTCGGCCATCATCTTGTCGATGCCGTTCATCCGGGTCGCGGCGCCCGCCGCCACAATCACCGCCGCGCAGCGGAGCGGACGGCGCTTTTTCGTTCGCAAAAATTCCATCTTACAGCTCCATCACCGTTTTTTTGAAGGCGTTGCCCCGGACCATGAAGTTCCGGAACCGGTCGAAGGAGGCGCTGGCCGGGGAGAGCATCACCACGTCCCCCGGCCGGGCCAGGCCGGCCGCCGTGCGGATGGCGTCGTAGAAGTCCGCCACGTCCACCATCTCCGGCGCGCCGGGGCGGTAGCCGGGGGCCGCCTCCACGGCCTGCCGGATCTTCGGGGCCGTCGCGCCGGTCAGCACCAGGGTCTTCACGTGGGCCACAATCTCCGGCCCCAGGGCGTCGTAGGGGATGTGCTTGTCGTAGCCGCCGGCGATGAGAATCAGCTTCTCGTCGAAGCTCCGCAGGCCGGCGATGGTCCGGGAGGGGCTGGAGGCGATGGAGTCGTTGTAAAACCGCACGCCGTCCTTGACCCGGACCAGCTCAATCCGGTGCTCCACGCCGGTGAAGCTGCCGGCCACGGCCCGGATGTCGTCGTCGGAGGCCAGGCCCTCCACGGCGCAGATGGCCGCCATATAGTTCTCCACGTTGTGGAGCCCCGGCAGCACAATCTCCTGCCGCCGGAGGATGGGCGCCGGCGTCGGGCCGGCCCGGTAGACGACGTCGCCCTCCAGGAAGACGCCCTGCGCCGGCCGGGTCTTCCGGGAAAACTCCAGCACCCGCCCCGGCGCCTTGGGGCAGAAGCTGTGGGTGATGGCGTTGTCGGCGTTGAACACCGCCGTGTCCCCGGGGCCCTGGTGGAAGTAGGCGTTCTCCTTGGCCGCCACATACTCGGCCATGTCCCGGTGGACGTCCAGGTGGTTGGGAGCCAGGTTCGTCACCACGGCCACGTGGGCGCTCCGGCGCATATCCAACAGCTGGAAGGAGCTCAGCTCCACCACCGCCACGTGGCCGGGCGCCATGTCGCCGGCCTGGGGCAGCAGCGGCGCGCCGATGTTGCCCCCCACCCAGACGGTCTTCCCGGCCTTCCGGAGGATTTCGGCAATCAGCGTGGTGGTGGTGGTCTTCCCGTCGGAGCCGGTGACGGAGAGGATGGGGCACGGGCAGACTTCGAAGAAGGCCTCCATCTCCGAGGTCATCACCGTGCCGGCCCGGCGCAGGGCCTGCAGCTCCGGCCGGTCGGGGTGGAGCCCCGGGGTGCGGAAGGCCACGTCGGCCTCGATGTCCCGGAGGTAGTCGGGGCCCAGCTTCAGCGCCATGCCCCGGCGCTCCAGCTCCAGGACCTCCGGCTCCAGCTGCGCCCGCTCGGCCATATCGCAGCCCAGGACCTGGGCCCCGTGGGCCAGCAGCAGCCGCGCCAGGGGCCGGTTGCTGACCCCCAGGCCCAGCACCGCCACCCGTTTTCCCCGCAGGGCCTCAAAATACCGCTCCATCCGCTCGTTCATGCCGTTCTCCTCCCGCCGCTGTTCTCTCAGCTTATTATATCGGGGATTGCTTTTTTTTGCAACCGTTTGACATTGGACCCGGAATCCGGTAAAATAACACCGCGACCAGGCCGGACAGCCGCGCGGGCAGCGCCGAAAGGCCGCTCGTGAGGAAAGTCCGGGCTCCACAGGGCAAGAATAACGGGTAACGCCCGCCGAAGGCGACTTCAGGAAAAGTGCAACAGAGATATACCG
>CAJFNZ010000026.1 GCA_904395905.1 uncultured Oscillospiraceae bacterium
AAGGAAGTGAACGCAGTTTTCGCCGCCAGGCGGAAACGGAGGTGAACGGACTTTGCCCCGACGAGGCCCCCTGCCACCTTTTGAAAAAGGTGGACGAAAACTTAAATTGCGTTTCCCACAGGCGGCAAGAAGCGGGGCGCTGTGCATTGCCGACGAAATCATTGACGGGGGACGGGGGGTGTGGTAGAATGAATGGGACAAGGAGGGATTTCCGATGGGTGAAAACAAGGACTACCTGTCCACAGTTCAGGAAAACGGCTCCATTCACATTTCTGAGGAGGTCATCGCCTCCATCGCAGCCCTGGCGGCCACGGAGGTGGAGGGGGTCTGCGGTCTCAGCGCCAACCTGGGCTCCGACATTGCCGAGATGCTGGGCAAGAAGAATCTGGGCCGCGGGGTGAAGATTACGATTCACGGCGACACCATTGCGGTGGACTGCTTCGTGGTCGCCCTCTACGGCTATTCGGTGATTGACATCGCCAAGACGGTCCAGGAGAAGGTGACGGCCGCTGTGGAGTCCATGACCGGCGCCAAGGTCAGCGACGTCAACGTGGACATCTGTGGCATCACGCTGCCGAAGGAGACGAAAAAATAGGCGGATGAAAATAGGCCCTTTGTGGAAACAAAGGGTTTATTTTTTTGCTTTTTTTCTGTATAATGAATGGCAACGCGAGGATTCCGCCGGGCCTCGGGGCGTTTTCCCGGGGCGGCGGACCGACGGGACGGGGGAGAGACAATGACGAGAACCAATGCCCGGGAGATTGTGGTCCACCTGCTCTACGACCTCCACTGCACGGGGGAGTCGGCCCAGGAGGCCCTGGTGACCCGCTTTGCCCAGGACTACTATGAGACGCTGGCCGAGGAGAACGACGTCTACACCGGCCGGCCGAACCAGAAGCAGCTGGCGTACATCCAGGACACGGTCCGCGGCATCGCCGCGCGCCAGGAGGAGCTGGACGGCTACCTGGCCAAGTACGCCATCGGCTGGCGGGTGGACCGGATTTCCCGGCTGGCCAGGGCGATTTTGCAGCTGGCCATGTATGAGATCCTCTATGTGGACGACGTGCCCACCTCGGCGGCCATCAACGAGGCCCTGGAGCTGACGCGCAAGTATGAGGACGAGGACGTGGTGTCCTTCGTCAACGGGATTCTGGGCACCTTCGCCCGGGAGGTGGCCCCGTGAGCTGCCTGGGCTTCGACACCAGCAACTACACCACCTCGGCAGCCCTGTTCGACGGGGAGAAGGGTGTCAGCTGCGCGCGGCTCCTGGACGTGAAGCCCGGGGAGCTGGGCCTCCGGCAGAGCGACGCCCTCTTCGCCCACGTCCAGCGGCTGCCGGAGCTGTTTGCCCAGCTGCTGGAGGAGACCGGCCGGCGGCCGGTGTCGGCCGTGGGCGTCAGCACCCGGCCCCGGGCCGTGGAGGGCTCCTATATGCCCTGCTTCCTGGCCGGGGTTTCGGTGGCCTCGGTGCTGGCCCAGGGGCTGGGGGTTCCGCTCCACCGGTTCTCCCACCAGCAGGGGCACATCGCCGCGGCGCTGTGGTCGGCCGGGCGGATGGAGCTGATGGACCGGCCCTTCCTGGCCTGGCACCTGTCGGGCGGCACGACGGAGCTGCTGCTGGTGGAGCCCCGGGACGGGGAACTCCGCGCCCAGCGCATCGGCGGCACCACGGACATCTCCGCCGGGCAGCTCATCGACCGGACGGGCAAGCTGCTGGGGCTGGCCTTCCCGGCCGGGAAGGCCCTGGACGCGATGAGCCGGGAGGCCCGGCGGCAGGAGGGCTTCCGGGTCCGCTGCACGGACCTGGCCTTCTCCCTCTCGGGGGTGGAGAACCAGGTGAACCGGTACCGGGCCTCCGGGGCTTCGCCGGCCGACACGGCGGCCTACGCCCTGCGGAGCGTCGCCTGGGCGGTGATTGCGGCGACGGAGCACGCCCTGCGGACGTACCGGGACTACCCGGTGGTCTTCTCCGGCGGCGTGGCTTCCAACAGCCTGCTCCGGTCCCTGGCCGGCGGCTTCGACGCCGTCTTCTGCCCGGCCCGGTACGCCACCGACAACGCCATGGGGATTGCGGTCCTCACCTGGCTCCAGGAGGAGCGCCATGGACTATCCCATCTTTGAAGTCTCCCAGATCAACGCCTACCTGAAGGACAAGCTGGACAGCGACCCCTTCCTGGGCGGCCTGTGTATCCGGGGGGAGCTGAGCAACTACAAGGTCTACCCCTCGGGGCACCACTATTTCAGCCTCAAGGACGCCGAGGGCGCGCTCCGGTGCGTGATGTTCCGGGGCAGCGCCGTGCGGCTGCGGTTCCGGCCCCAGAACGGGATGCAGGTCCTGGCCGTGGGGCGGATTACCGTCTACCCCCGGGACGGGGCGTATCAGCTGTACTGCGAGAGCCTGATTCCCGAGGGGGTCGGCGGCCTCCACGTGGCCTATGAGCAGCTGAAGGCCAAGCTCCAGGCCGAGGGCCTGTTTGACGAGGCCCACAAGAAGCCCCTGCCGGCCTATCCCCACCGGATTGCCGTCATCACCTCCGAGGCCGGGGCGGCCGTCCACGACATCCTGCGGATCCTTGGCCGGCGCTACCCCCTGAGCCGGGTGCTGCTGCTGCCGGTGCAGGTCCAGGGGGAGCGGGCCCCGGCGGAGATTGCCGGCGCCATCCGCTACGCCAACCGCTGGCGTCTGGCCGACGTGATTCTCACCGGCCGGGGCGGCGGCTCCATGGAGGACCTGTGGGCCTTCAACGACGAGCGGGTGGCCCGGGCCATCTACGAGTCGGAGATCCCCGTGGTCTCGGCCGTGGGCCATGAGCCGGACGTGACCATCGCCGACTTTGTCGCCGACGTCCGGGCCGCCACCCCCTCCAACGGGGCCGAGCGGATTGCCCCCGACGCCCTGGACCTCCAGCAGCGGCTCCACGGCTACGAGCAGCGGATGGCCGCGGCCGTGGAGAAGCGGCTGAAGCTGGCCCGCCAGCGGCTGGAGAACCTGGCCGGCCGGCGGGTGCTCCAGAGCCCGGCCAACTACCTGGCCGACCGGCAGGCGGCCCTGGCGCGGCTCCGGGAGCGGCTCCAGGCGGCCGGGGAGCGGCAGCTGGAGCGGAAACGGCGGCAGCTGACGGGCCTGGCGGCGTCCCTGGACGCCATGAGCCCGTTGAAGGTCCTGGGCCGCGGCTACGGCCTGGTCCAGTCGGGCGGGCGGCTGATTCGCTCGGTCCGGGACACGGCGGCCGGGGAGGAGCTGACCATCACCCTGCACGACGGCGCCCTGACGGCGTCCGTCATCGGAATCAAGGAGGGGAATCCCAATGTCCGAAGCGTCGAAAACCTTTGAGGGCTCCATGGCCCGGCTGGAGGAGATTGTCCGGAAGCTGGAGGCCGGGGAGCTGCCCCTGGAGGAGGCCCTGGCCCTCTTTGCCGAGGGGACGGAGCTGGTGCAGAAGAGCAGCCGCCAGCTGGACGAGGCCCAGCTGCAGGTGGCGAAGATTATGAAAGGCCCCGACGGGTCGCCGGTGGAAACGGAGTTTACAGACCATGAGTGACTTTCTCAGCCGCATGGACGGCTATGTGGCGGCGGCGGAGGCGTTCCTGGGCCGCCAGTTCGACTTGGGGGAGCCGGTTCCCCAGAAGACGGTGCTGGAGGCCATGCGGTACAGCCTCCTGGCCGGCGGCAAGCGGCTGCGGCCGGTGCTGACCATGGAGTTCTGCCGGGCCGCCGGCGGGGACTGGCACGACGCGGTGCCCTTCGGCTGCGCGCTGGAGATGATTCACACGTACAGCCTGATTCACGACGACCTGCCGTGCATGGACAACGACGATTTCCGGCGGGGCAAGCCCACCAACCACAAGGTCTTCGGGGAGGCCATGGCCGTGCTGGCCGGCGACGGGCTGCTGACGGCGGCCTTCGAGACGGCGGCCAAAGCGCCGGTCCCGGCGGCGGTTGCGGTGAAGAACATCCAGATTCTCTCCGGCTGTGCCGGGGCCCACGGGATGGTGGGCGGCCAGGTGCTGGACCTGGAGGGGGAGGACCGCCAGCTGGACGGGCAGTATATCCACCTGCTCCAGTCCCTGAAGACCGGCGCGCTGCTGCGGGCGGCCTGCTGCATGGGCGTGGCCACGGCCGGCGGCGACGACGCCCTGATGGGCGCCGCGGCCCGGTACGCCGAGAGCCTGGGCCTGGCCTTCCAGATCCGGGACGATATGCTCGACGTCATGGGCGACGCCGAGAAGCTGGGCAAGGCCACGGGCATGGACGCCCACAAGAGCACCTTTGTGCGGCTCTACGGCATGGACGCCTGCGGGAAGCTGGTCCGGGAGGAGACGGACAAGGCCATTGCCGCCCTGGAGATTTTCCCCGACCGGGCGTTCCTGGCGGAGCTGGCCAACCGCCTGGTGGACCGGGACCACTGAATACTGCTGTGCGCCGCGGGCCGTTTGGCCCGCGGCGCACGTGTCTGTGGGGGCAGAAGCGGATTGCAATTTCTGTCGGAATCTGCTAGACTAATTCCATTCGTTTGAGATGGATGGAGGATGGAGCATGAAACGGACCATTGCATGGGTGCTGCTCTTGGCGGCGCTGCTGGGGCTGGCCCTGCCGGCCGCCGGCCAGGAGGTCGTCTGGGCCCGGGAGGCGGTGGACTTCTGCGTGGAGCAGGGCCTGCTGGACGGAGAGAACCTGCGGCTGGCGGAGCCGGCCACCCGGGCGGAGCTGGCGACGATGCTCACGCGCCTGCTGGCCCTGGAGGAGCGGGCGTCTCTGGCGGCCTATTCCGACGTGCTGCCGGCGGCCTGGTACTACGACGCCATGGCCGCCGCCGTGGCCGCCGGCCTGCTGGAGGGGGAGGGCGGCACGCTGAACCCCAACGGCGATTTGACGCGGGAGGCGGCCATGACCGTCCTGGCCCGGGCCTTCGGCGTGGCCGGGTCCGACGCCGAGGCCCTGGCGGGCTTCTCCGACAGCTGGCAGCTGGACGACTGGGCCGTGGAGCCGGTGGCCTCCCTGGTGGCGCAGGGCTACGTGTCCGGCTCCGGGGGGCAGCTCCAGCCCCAGGCGCCCATGACCCGGCAGGAGGCCGCCCATCTGCTGTACCGCCTGGCCGGCGCCGTGGTGCGGGAGCCGGAGGACCTGCCGGAGACCGGCAGCGCGGTGCTGCTGGCCGACGCCCTGGAGGACGTCCAGGTGGAGGGCAGCCTCTATCTGGGCGGCCAGGCCGAGACGGTGCTGGACAACGTCCAGGTGTCCGGGACCATTGTCGTCCACGGGGGGACGCTGCGGATGACCGGCGGCTCCACGGCCGGGGAGATTGTGACCATGGGCCAGGCGACCGTCGTCACCGAGGGGAATACCCCGGTCCGGGTGGCCGGCGGCCGGGCCACCGTCTCCGGCGGCGGCGACGTGACGGCGGAAGGGGACGTCGTCCTGGCGGAGGGGACGTTTGCCACGCTGACCCTCCTGGGGGGCGAGGCCCGCGTGGAGGCCGACGCCGCCGTGACCGAGGCCCGGCTGGCGGGCAGGGACAGCCGCCTGACCGGCGAGGGCGCCGTGGAGCAGGCCCTGGTGACCAAGCGCGGCTGCCGGGTGGAGACGGCCGGCACCGCCGTCACCGAGGAGGTGGACCCGGGCCTGGCCGGCGCGGTGCTGACCATTGCCGTCCAGCAGGAGCCCACGCCCACCCGGGAGATGGTGGCCACGGTGACCCTCAGCGGCGTCACCGGCCCGGACGGCCGCTACGGCACCCTGACCTGGTACGGCGGCGGCAGCCTGGCGGGCCGGCAGCTGCGCGTGCCCCTGGCCGAGGGGGCTTCGGTCACGGTCACGGCCCCGGGGGACTATACGGGCCGGGTGGAGGCCACGCAGACCCTGCGGGTGCAGCTTACATACGACGGCGAGTCGGTGGAGGCCTCCCAGACGGTGAACCAGCATCGGGAGCAGTTGAAGACCTCGGTGCGGACGCTGGAGGTGGAGGCCACGGTCCGCCGGGACACGGGCCTCTATCGGAACGTCGGCCTGACCGGCTTCATCCGGACGGTGCCGGCCGGCACCGTGGCGGTCTACTACGACTACTACGGCACCACCTACGGGAAGATCCGCCTGGACGACGGCACCACCGGCTGGGTGCGGTGGAGCGACCTGTCCATCTCCAGCAAGGACTACGTCCAGTACACCGACTACTCGACCGAGGAAAAGGAGAACTTCGTCAACAGCATCGGCTATGAGAGCGATACCGCCTACCTGGTCTGGGTCAGCCTGCTGACGCAGAAGGTCAACGTCTTCCGGCGGGCCAACGGGGAGTGGTACCTGCTGCACACCTTTGCCTGCTGCTCCGGCAAGAACACCACCCCCACCGAGGGCGGCGTGTTCCGGTACCATTCCCGGCAGAACTACTGGGACTTCGGCTCGTATTACGTCAACCGGCCGATGATTTTCAACGGCGGCCACGCCTTCCACACCCGGACGTACATCAAGGGCACCAGCCGTCTGCTGGACGACACCATGGGCCGCCCGGCCTCCCAGGGGTGCGTGCGGATGTACGACGCTGACGTCAACTGGCTGTGGGACAATATGCCCTTCGGCACGACGGTGGTCGTGTTCTGACTCGGCGGAGCGAAACGGAATGGGAGCGGATGCAGAAACTGCATCCGCTCCCCAGACCGTCGAAAAACCGCTCCGGCTGAAGTGTTCGG
>CAJFNZ010000027.1 GCA_904395905.1 uncultured Oscillospiraceae bacterium
CCGCTTTTTTGCACATTCCGACACAAAATTCCCTTGTGTCTCTATAATATAATAGAATAATCACCCCGGCTTCGGCTTGCCCCGGCGCGGCCAAGCCCGGAGCCGGACGGAACAGGAGGGACGGCCCATGAAACAACGGCTGCGGGAATTTCTGTCGGTCCCCGCTTCCATCCGGACGGAGTTCTGGCAGGATACGCTCCAGCGGAACCGGCTTTCTCTGCTGGTCATCTCCATCCTGATTTTCGGCATGGAGCTGTACAACATGGCCCGGGTGCTGTTCTGGTCCACCTCCGGCCTGGGGACGCTGAACAACCGGATCTATTTTTCCCTCTACTGCGCCCTGTGGCTGGCGGCGGCCCTCTCCCTGCTGCTCCAGCGGCTGCTGCGCCGGGCCGCAGTCCGGACGCAGTGGGCCGTCCAGTACGGCTCGGTGCTGTTTTTCCTCCTCTGGCACGTCTGCCTCAACGCCTACGACCTGGTGCGCAATCCCGACGCCGAGGTCACCATCTTCACCACGGCCATCCTGGGACTGTCGGTGTTTATCCAGATGCCCGGCCTGTTCAGCTTCATCGCGTACGGGGCGGCCTACGGGGTGTTCCTGACCCTGGCCGGCCCCCTGCTCTCGGAGGGCACGCGGCTGAATTTGACCTTTACTGCCATCGTGGCCCTGGCCGTCTCCCTGACCAGCTGCCGCCACGCCGTCATCATGATACTCCAGCGGCAGGAAATCAGCCAGATGAACCTCCAGCTCCAGGTGCTGCTGCAAAAGGATCCGCTGACGGACCTGCTCAACAAGACGGCCTTTGAGGACTGCGTCGCCTACCAGCTGGAGCGCCTGGACCGGCGGCACACCATCGCCCTGGTCATGGTGGACCTGGACGACTTCAAGGGCATCAACGACCGGTACGGCCACCCCTGCGGCGACGACGTCCTGCGGGCGACGGCCCGGAACCTCCAGGCGGTCTTCCCCGAGGCCGCGGGCATCGGGCGCGTCGGCGGCGACGAATTTGCGGTGGCCCTGTGGCTCTCCGACAGCTGCGAGACCCTGGAGGCCGACTGCCGGCGGCTCATCGGCCTCCAGAGCGCCGTCCGCTGGCAAGAGGCAGAGGCGCTGGGCGTCCAGTGCAGCATCGGCGTCTGCTGCGCCTCCCGGCCCGGCCTGACGTACGACCTGCTGTACCGCGCGGCCGACGACGCCCTCTACCAGGCGAAAGCGGCGGGAAAGGGGCGCTGCTGCCTGCGGCGGCTGGACTAGCGGCGGCGAACCGGTTGCGCACGACGCCGCCGCCGTGGTATACTGGACGCAGCGACGCCGGAAGCTGCGGACATCTGCCGGAAAGGGCCTCGCCCTTTCCGGTTTTTTGTTCTGCGCCCGGGCGTCCCCACCGACAACGTACAACCGGAGGAACTTCCCATGGAACCGCATCCCAACCGCGCCTTTTCCGAAATGCACCGGGCGGCCGCCCACCGCCTGGCCCAGCGCCGCCCGGCCGAGGTCGCCCGCTGCGCCGGCGTCCTGTGGGACGAGGCGGCCCAGGTGTTCCGGCTGGACACCCTGGGCCGGCCGGTGGCCGTCCGGTATCCCCAGGGCGACGCCGCGCCGCCGCTGGACGGCTGGCACCACCTGATTCTTCTCCACTATCTGGCCCTGGCCGACGGGGCGCCCCTGACGGGGCAGCTGCTGCCCATGGGCCGGCTGCCGGGCGGTATGGTCCGCGGCGGCGGCTTCGACCGGCAGTTTGAGCAGGCGGCCCGCCGCCTGGCCGCCTGCCGCCCCGAGGCGCTCTTCGAGGCGTGCGCCGCGCTGGGCGGCGAGCGGATTGCGGCCAACGCCGACGTGTGCTGCGTGTTCCCCTTCCTGCCGCGGTACCCCATGACGCTCAAGCTCTGGTTCCCCGACGATGAGCTGCCCGGCAGCGGCCGGCTGTTTTTGGACGGCAGCGCTGCCCACTACCTGTCGGTGGAGGACGCCGTCACCGCCGGCGGCCTCCTCCAGGAGGCCCTGCTGGCCGCGTGCCTGTAAACCGTATATTTTCCGGCCCCACCGCGCCAGAGAAGCGGGGCCCCGCGTTTCACAAGGAGGAGACCGCCATGGACAACCAAACCGTCACGCTGCACAACGGCGTGGAGATGCCGCTGCTGGGACTGGGAGTCTTCCGGATGACGGATCCGGACGCCTGCCGGGAGAGCGTCTGCACGGCGCTCCGGGCCGGCTGCCGGCTCGTCGATACGGCAGCCTACTACGGGAACGAGGCCGCCGTCGGCGCGGCCGTCCGGGAGAGCGGCCTGCCCCGGGAGGCAGTGTTCCTGACCTCCAAGGTCTGGGTCCAGGACGCCGGATACGACCGGACGCTGGCCTCGTTCGAGAAGACCCTGGCCAACCTGGGCACCCCATACCTGGACCTCTACCTCATTCACATGCCCTACGGCGACTACCACGGCAGCTGGCGGGCCATGGAGCGGCTGCTCCGGGAGGGGCGGGTCCGCGCCATCGGCGTCTGCAACTTCCTCCCGGACCGGCTGGCGGACCTGATTCTCACCCACGGGACCGTCCCGGCCGTGGAGCAGATGGAGCTGCACCCCTTCTGCCAGCAGCGGAAGCTGCGGCTTCTGCTGGAGCAGTACCGCATCCGGCCCATGGCCTGGGCGCCCTTCGCCCGGGGGCAGAACGGCCTCTTCGAGCACCCGGTCCTCGCCGCCATCGGCGCCCCCTACGGCAAGACGCCCGCCCAGGTGGTCCTCCGCTGGCTGCTCCAGGAGGGCGTCGCGGCCATCCCCAAGTCGGCCCGCGCCGAGCGGATCCGGGAAAACCTGGACGTCTGGGACTTCGCCCTCTCCCCCGGCGACATGGCGCAGATACAGGCCCTGGATCTGGGCCGCAGCCTCCTGCTGGACGTGCCCAGCCTCCCGGACGTCTACCGGCTCCACCGGACCCGGTTTGTGCAGTAGCGCCCCCGCCCGCCCCACGGCCTGCGCATTGTGTATCTCCCGTTTAAGATTCCGCGGCGCCGCTGTGGTATGATACGGGCGGAGGGGATTGCCATGACCGTTCGCCGGCGGCTTTTCTGGTCGAACATTCTGATGATAGCGGTTCCGGCCGTCATCACCGCGCTGGTGGGCGTTCTCTGCGCCGGAATGATTTTCTGGGTGCTCCGCGGGGACGGCGGCCTGGGCGTGGAGGACCACGGGGACCTCTCCTGGCTCGGCAGCGCCGCGGCCGAGGCCGTCTCCGGCGCCCTGGAGGCGGGCGGCGGGCTGGACCGGCGGCTCGGGCCGGTCGTCACCCTGCTGGACGAAGCGTCCATGCGCCTGACGGTGACCGAGGACGGGGCCGGCCAGCGTCGTCGTCCCCATCGACAAGCTGAGCATCCTGGTGACCGTCCTCTTCTCCCGGCTGGTGTTCCGGGAGCGGCCGAGCGCCCGCTCCGGCTGGGGGCTGGCGCTGATTGTCCTCGGCACCCTGGCGATGGCCCTCTGAGCGTCGGCCGCCATGCAGGAGACCTCCGAATACAAACCGCCGCCCGCCTGGCAACAGGCGGGCGGCGTGGGTTTTGGGGACTTCAGCGGTCCCACTTGTCTATCAGCGCGCGGAGCTGGTCGGTGAACTTGGCCAGGTCCTTGTTGGAACCGCCGCGGTTGTGCTCGACCACCTCCAGCAGCTTCCTGGCCGTCTGCTCCAGCCGCCGGAAGGCCGGCGAAGCCGCGGCCGCCACCACCCGGGCCTTGGGCTTGACCCGGGGCGTCCCGGCCTCCGCGACCCGGTTCTCCAGCAGGTCGTAGACCTCCCCCGGCTCCGGGGCGTGGGCGGGGATCCCGTTGTCCCGGAGCAGCTGGGCGTAGAGCTCCGTCACCTCCGCCTGGCCGTGGACCGCGAAGGTCTGCCGCGGGGCCGGCTGGAAATTCTTTGCCCAGGCCAGCAGGTGCGGCTGGTCGGCGTGGGACGAGAGGCCGTGTATCTCCAGGATCCGGGCGTTGACGGCAATCTCCTCGCCGAAGAGCTTCACGTGCTTCACCCCGTCCAGCAGGGAGCGGCCCAGGGTGCCCTCGGCCTGGTAGCCCACGAAGACCACCGCGCACTCGCTCCGCCAGAGGTTGTGCTTCAGGTGGTGGCGCACCCGGCCGGCGTCGCACATGCCGGCCGCCGAGATGATGACCCGGGGCGTCGGGTCGGTGTTCAATGCCCGGGACTCGTCGCTGCCGGGAATCAGCCGCAGGTTGGGGAAGGTGAACAGGTCCCGCTCCCGGATGGTGGCCAGGGCCTCCTCGTCCAGGTAGCCCTCCAGGTCGCCGGAGTAGATCCGGGTGGCCTCGTTGGCCAGGGGGCTGTCCACCACCACCTCGAAGTTGGGGACGCGCTTGACCAGCCCCTGCTCCTTCATCTCCCGCATGAAGTAGAGCAGCTCCTGGGTCCGGCCCACGGCGAAGGAGGGGATGACCACGTTGCCGCCCCGGCTGAGGGTGTCGTCGATGATGGCCGCCAGCTCCCCGGTATAGCTGGCCGGCGGCTCATGGACCCGGTCGCCGTAGGTGCTCTCGGTAATCAGGTAGTCGGCCCCGTAGACCGGCTGGGGGTCCCGGATGATGGGCTGGCCCACGTTGCCCAGGTCGCCGGTGAAGACCAGCTTCCTGGACGAGCCGTTCTCCGTCAGCCACAGCTCCACCGCGGCCGAGCCCAGCAGGTGGCCGGCGTCGGTGAACCGGGCGGTAATCTGGTCGTCGATGCGGACCTCCCGGCCGTAGGAACACGGCACGACCAGCTCCAGGGCCTGCTCCACGTCGGCCAGGGTGTAGAGGGGCTCCACCGGCGGCGCGCCGGCCCGGCGTCCCTTCTGGTTCTGCCACTTGGCGTCGCTCTCCTGGATGTGGGCCGAGTCCCGGAGCATGATGCTCATCAGCTCCCCGGTGACGCGGGTGCAGAAGATCCGCCCCCGGAAGCCCTGCTTCACCAGCAGGGGGATCCGGCCGGTGTGGTCGATGTGGGCGTGGGTGACGATGACGTCATCGATGAGGCTGGGGACGAACTCCAGCTCGGCGTTGTTCCACTCGTCCTTCCCCTGCTGGAGGCCGCAGTCGATGAGGATCTTCCGGCCGTTGCAGGTGACACAGTGGCAGCTGCCGGTCACGGCCTTGGCCGCGCCGTAAAAGGTCAGTTTCATACAGGACGCCTCCTCTTGCAAATCAATCCGCTCACGCCCGGCGGAACCGGCGGCGGATTTCCGCCAGGCCGTCCGCCAGGATGGCCGGCCCGTCCGGGCCCAGGACACCGCCCAGCAGCGCCGCCTCCTCGAGGCCGCCGCGGCCGTGGAACACCTGCCAGGCCCCGGCGTCGCTGCCGGCGGCAATCCGCGCCCCGTAGCGGGCCGCCGCCGCCACGCTCCGGAGCTGCCGCTCCAGGATCCGGGCCACCTGGTCCTCGGGGTAGCGGCCCCGGCCCCGGAGGTTGGCGATGGTCACCGCCGTGGGCACCCAGACCGCGCCGCTCTCGGCCAGCTGATGGAGGCCCTCGTCGTCCTGGTAGGCCCCGTGTTCCACGCTGTCCACCCCGGCGGCCAGGGCGTCCTTCACCGCCTGGGCGCCGTTGACGTGGGCCATGACCGCCAGGCCGCAGTCGTGGGCGTAGGCCACCATATCGCGCATCTCCCCCGCCGGCAGGGGCGTGTCGGTGACGACGCCGAAGCGGCGGAAGTCCATGAGCCCGGCGACCATCACCTTGATGAAGTCGGCCCCCAGGGCCCGGGCCTCGTCCACCAGGGCCCGGTAGCCGGCAAAGTCGGAAAAGCCCCGGCCGATGAAGCCGCCGTAGTGGCCCGCCTTGTGGATGGGAAAGGCGGGGCTCCGGTAGTCGATGCCGTACGCGGGGGCCAGCCGGGCCGCCAGGCGGCAGGCGCCCGGGGCGTCGCCCCCGTCCCGGAGGAAGGTGAAGCCGGCGTCGCGGTAGCCCGCCAGGGTGCGCCGGACCCAGGCCTCGTCGGCCGCCGGCCGGTGGCGGGCCAGGGCCGCCTTGTAGTCGGCGCCGTCGAGCACCATGTGGATATGACAGTCCGCGGCCATGGGACGCCTCCTCTCGTTTGGGTTGTGGTTCTGTCTCCATTATAGCCCTCCGGCGGCCGCGCTGCAAGCCAAAGTACTGTTTGACTTTGCTGCCGGGGAACGGTATAATGTGTTGAACAACTGTGGAATTCACCGCCGAGCAGAAAGGGGAAACGACCATGACCGCATACGCCAACAGGACCGCCGAGCAGCTCCGCCAGGAGTATGAGACCGTCACCCGGGCCTTTGAAGAGGCCAAGGGCCGCCACCTGAAGCTGGATATGTCCCGGGGCAAGCCCGGCAAGGCCCAGCTGGATTTGGTCAGCGACATTCTGACCGTCCTCGCCAAGCCGGAGGACTGCATGGACGGCAGCATCGACGCGCGCAACTACGGCGAGCTGTCGGGTCTCCCGTCGGCCAAGCAGCTCTTCGCCGAGATCCTCGGCTGCAAGCCCCAGGAGATCTTCGTCGGCGGCAACGCCAGCCTGAACCTGATGTACGACATCATCTCCAAGGGCATGACCCACGGCCTGCTCCACAGCCCGCGGCCCTGGTCCCAGGAGAAGACCGTCAAGTTCCTCTGCCCCGCCCCCGGCTACGACCGGCACTTCAAGGTCACCGAGTCCTTCGGCATGGAACTGATTACCATCCCCATGCTGGAGACCGGCCCCGACATGGACGCCGTGGAGAAGGCCGTCCAGGACCCGGCGGTCAAGGGCATCTGGTGCGTGCCCAAGTACTCCAACCCCCAGGGCTACATCTACTCCGACGAGACCATCGACCGGCTGGCCGCCCTGAAGCCCGCCGCGCCGGACTTCACCATCATGTGGGACAACGCCTACTGCATCCACGAGTTTGACGGCGACTTCGTGCCCTTCCGGGACATCCTGACCGTCTGCCGGGAGGCCGGCAACCCGGACATGGTCTACGAGTTCGCCTCGACCTCGAAAATCACCCTGCCCGGCGCGGGCGTGGCGGTCTTCGCCACCTCCGAGGCCAACATGGCCTATATGTGCAAGCTGCTGACCGTGGAGGTCATCAGCTACGACAAGGTCAACCAGCTGCGCCACGTCCGCTACCTGAAGGACAAGGCCCACACCCTGGCGCTGATGAAGAAGCACGCGGCGATTATGAAGCCGAAGTTCGACGCCGTGGCCGACGCGCTGGAGCGGGAGATTGCCCCCCTGGGCATCGGCAGCTGGTGCCGGCCGAAGGGCGGCTACTTCATCAGCTACGACGCCATGCCCGGCACCGCCAAGCGGGCGCTGGCCCTGTGCAAGGAGGCCGGCGTGGTGATGACCGGCGCGGGCGCCACGTTCCCCTACGGCGTGGACCCCGACGACTCCAACATCCGCATCGCCCCGAGCCTTCCCCCGGTGGAGGAGCTGGAGGCGGCCATCTCCGTCTTCTGCATCTGCGTCCGCATGGCCGCACTGGAGAAGCTGCTGGGCAAGTAAACCGGTTCCGGGCCGGGCGGCGCGCCGCCCGGCCCGGTTTGCTTGAATAGACATAAGGAGATTCTATGTTCCACTACGGATTTCTCAGCACCTCCTCCATCGCGCCGCGGTTTCTGGCGGCGTTGCGGGAGGCCGGCGGGGCGGAGGCCGCAGCCGTCTCGTCCCGGAGCCTGGACAAGGCCCGGCAGTTCGCCGGGCAGTACGGCATCCCCCGGGCCTACGGCAGCCACGAGGCCCTGCTGGACGACCCGGACATCGACGTCGTCTACATCTCCACCGTCAACGCCCTCCACGCCCCCTGGGCCCGGGCGGCGCTGGAGCGGGGCAAGCACGTCGTCTGCGAGAAGCCCCTGGCCGTCTCGTCGGCCGAGGCCCGGGCGCTGTTCGCCCTGGCGCGGGAACGGGGCCGCTTCCTGATGGAGGCCCAGAAGATGCTCTTCCTGCCGGCGGTGGAGGCCGTCCGGGACTGGATTGCCGCCGGCGCGGCGGGGCCCGTCCACCTGGTGGAATTCCGCCACTCCTTCCCGCCCAGCTACAACAGCTGGATGTTCGACCCGGCGGCTGGGGGCGGGACGCTCCTCTCCAGCGGCATCTACGCGGTGGAGCTGCTGCTGTGGCTCTTCGGCCCCATCCGGGCCTGCGCCGGGGCCCGCACCGACGCCGGCACCGGCGCGGAGTGCCAGTACGTCCTCAGCGGCGAGACCGAGAGCGGCGTGCTGTTCACCATCGCCAACAGCACAAAAGCCATGCTCCAGGACGGGGCACGGCTCTACGGGGCGCGGGGGTGGATGGATCTCCCGGACTACTGGAAGGCCCGGCGGGCCGTGCTCCACGGCGAGGGCCGCGCACCGGAGGAGGCCTGCTTCCCCTGCGAGCACGAGCTGGTCTACGAGGCGCGGCACATCGTGCAGTGCCTGGAGCAGGGCCGGCTGACGAGCCCCGTCGTCACCGAGGCGCTGACCGTCTCGGCCATCGAGACGCTGGAGCGGATCCAGCGGGCGTGGCTGTAAGTCCCGGCAACCCCCTTGCGCCCACGGCGTGTCTGTGGTATGGTGGAGTTGGAACAAAACGGCCACTGCACAGAAAGGAGCACGCCCATGAGAGAGCCCGACGATTCCGTGTTCCGCGCCTTCCGGAGGCGCTGGCACCTCCCCTGCACTGCGCTGGTGCTGCTGTTTCTCCTGTACAACGTGGGCATCTGGATTCTGCTGCACGACCGGCTGCGCGTGGACGCCCTGTACAGCATCGAACTGCTGGAGGCCGACGGCTCTGCCTCCCTGGACAGCCGGTATTTCCTCTGGGAAGTCCCCGTCATACTGCTCATCCTGGCAATGGTCCCGGACTTCCGGGACAGCTGGTCCCACGACGGCCGGCGGTTCCCGCAATCGCCCCGGTGGAAGCGCCGGGCCATCATCGGGGCCTATCTCGGCTGGGTGCTGGTCGGCGCGCTGGTGCTGGCATACCGCCTGTCCGCGCCGCCGCCCTACGCCCTCTGGATGTTCTTCCTCCCCAGGATTTACCTCTGCCTGTACTACTTCTACCTCTGCGCCGTGACGAACTACCCCTTCGGCCGCTGGGCCGTCCGGGAGGACGACGGCTGATTCCCCCGCGCTCCCCGCCCCCGCGCCCGGGCCATGCCCGGCGCGGGGGCGTTTTGCGTCCTGCCGGGCACGGCGGCGGGCCGTCTCACGGAATCGGCGTCTCCGGATGCTCCAGCAGGTATTTTTGCAGGAGCATCAGCGCGTAGAGGGCGGCGTCCTGCCGCTCCTCCGCGAACCGCAGGACCTCCGGCACTTCCTCCAGGGCGTACGTGGGTTCCGTCGTGCAGATGGACAGCGCCAGCGGGAAATGCTCCATCAGCCACAGGACGCTCCGCTGCTGGAATGGGGTGAGCCGCCCCAATTTCTTCACAATTTCTTCACAATTTCTTCCATCGTTTCTGGATTCTCCATTTTACGCCTCTCCTTTGTGTCGGATTTTCACGGGGTGTTTCCATTATACACTCCAAATGAAGCGAACACTGGATACATTTATCCAGCGGGAAATTTTTTTACGGCAGCGGATTGAACACACCACCGGCCGGCCCGGTGGCCGGGAAATTCAAAAACTGTTCACAGAATTTTTTAAGTTCATTTAGGGTGGACACTCTATGATAGGGGCAGCGATTCCCGCTGAAATAACTTAAGGAGTGACCATTCATGATGCAATCCCTTCCCCGCCGGGGCCTGCGCGCCGGCTGCCTGGCGGCCGTTACGTGCTGCCTCGTCTGTCTGCTGGCCCTGGGGGCCGGCGCGGCCAACGGCCTGGAGATGAGTACCGCCTACCCCGGCCTCCTGGCCTCCGCCGGCGACAGCCTCAGCTTCGCCATGGACTTCGACAACACCCTCGGCAGCGGCCAGAACGTGACCCTCTCCGTCGTGGACATCCCCGAGGGCTGGGAGGGATACTTCACCGGCGGCGGCAACGAGATCTCCCAGGCCCACGTCGCCAGCGGCGAGACCAGCAGCCTGGTCAACTTTGAACTGACCATCCCCGACGACGCCGCCGACGGCGTCTACACCGTCACCCTCCGGGCCGCGGCCGAGGGCGGCGCCGTGGACGACTACTCGCTGCGCCTGGAGGTCACCTCCCAGGAGACCGGCAGCAGCTCCTTCGAGGCCACGTACCCCGAGCAGGAGGGCTCCTCCTCCACCTCGTTCAGCTTTGACGCCACCATCGTCAACAACAGCGCCTCGGAGCAGACGTACACCTTCTCCACCGACGCCCCCTCCGGCTGGACCGTCTCCTACCAGCCCAGCGGCGACTCGACCCAGGTCTCCAGCCTGACCGTCGGCGCCCGCTCCAGCCAGGGCGTCACCATCACCGTGACCCCGCCCAGCGGCGTCGAGGCCGGCTCCTACGACATCTCCTGCGCCGCGGTCAGCGCCTCGGACACCCTCTCCACCGACCTCTCGGTCGTCATCACCGGCAGCTACTCCCTGGAGATGTCCACCCCCGGCGGCCTCCTGAGCGCCGACATCGAGGGCGGCAAGTCCACCGACCTGACCCTGACCCTGACCAACACCAGCAACACCGACCTCCAGAACGTGAACCTCACCTCCTCCGCCCCCGACGGCTGGACCGTGGAGTTCAGCCAGTCCACCGTGGAGCTGCTGGAGGCCGGCGCCACCGCCGAGGTCACCGCCACCGTCACCGCCAGCGAGGACGCCCTCTCCGGCGACTACGTGGTGACCATGACCGCCTCCAACAGCGAGGCCAGCGACACCGCCGAGTTCCGCATGTCGGTGCAGACCTCCACGGTCTGGGGCGTCGTGGGCGTGGCCCTGATTCTCGTGGTCATCGGCGGCCTGGCCTGGGTCTTCCACAAGTACGGGAGACGGTGATATGGAAGACATCATCCTCGAAACCCAGGGCCTGACGAAGCGCTACGGGGACCTGACGGCCGTGGACAGCCTGGACCTGTCCGTCCGCCGGGGGGAGGTCTTCGGCCTCCTGGGGCCCAACGGCGCCGGGAAGACCACCACCACCCTGATGCTCCTGGGCCTGACCGAGCCCACCGCCGGCACGGCCGCCATCGCCGGCCACGACTGCACCCGCGAGCCCATCGCCATCAAGCGGATGGTCGGGTACCTCCCGGACAACGTGGGCTTCTACGGGGACATGACCGGCCGGGAGAACCTCCGCTTCACCGGGCGGCTCAACGGCCTGGGCGGCGACGCCCTGGAGGCCCGAATCGGCGGACTGCTGCGCCGGGTCGGCCTGGAGGACGCCGCCGACCGGAAGGCCGGCACCTACTCCCGCGGGATGCGCCAGCGGCTTGGGGTGGCCGACGTGCTGATCAAGGACCCCAAGGTCATCATCATGGACGAACCCACGCTGGGCATCGACCCCGAGGGGATGCGCGCCCTGCTGAGCCTGATTCGCGACCTGGCGGCCAAGGACCGGCGGACCATTCTCCTCTCCTCCCACCAGCTGCACCAGGTCCAGCAGATCTGCGACCGGGTGGGCATCTTCGTCCAGGGGAAGCTGATTGCCTGCGGCCCCATCGCCGAGCTGGGCCGCCAGACCCAGAGCGAGGGCAGCTGCGCCCTGGAGCTGGAAGCCTCCCCCGACGACAAGAACCTGGAGCTCCTCCTCCGGGGCCTGGACGGCGTCCAGGAAATCACCCGGGAGGGCGGCGGGTGGACGCTGCTCTCGTCCATGGACCTGCGGCCCCGGGTGAGCCGGCTGCTGGTGGAGCACGGCTATGTGCCCCAGCGGCTCTACCAGCGGGGCGGCGATTTGGACGAAATCTACCACAAATACTTCGAGAAGGCAGGTGCCCAAGATGACCTTTCCACTGCGAAAAAGCGCGGCCGGCGAGCCGGCGCGTGAGGCACTGCCGGCCGGCGGCGGCCTGTACGCGCTGCTGCGCAAGGAGCTGGCCGACCAGCTCAACAGCAACCGCTTCCTGCTGCTCTTCGGCCTCCTGGCGGTGGCCGGCGTGGCCGGCCTCTACGGCGCCCTCTCCACCGCCTCCGACTGGGCCGGCAGCACGGATTTCCTCTACCTGACGCTGTTCACCACCAGCGGCAACTCCATCCCCTCCTTCGCCTCGTTCCTGGCGTTCCTGGGCCCCCTGCTGGGCATCGTCCTGGGCTTCGACGCCGTCAGCCGCGAGCGCTCCCTGGGGACCCTCAACCGCCTGGCCGCCCAGCCGCTCCACCGGGACGCCATCATCAACGGCAAGTTCCTCTCGGGCCTCACGATGATTGTCCTGACGGTCTTCGCCCTGGGGATTCTGGTCCTGGCGGCCGGCATCCTCGCCCTGGGCGTACCGCCCACCGGGGAGGAGATTGCCCGGCTCTTCGCCTTTTTGCTGCTCACCTGCGTCTATCTGGCCTTCTGGCTGGGGCTCTCCATCCTCTTCTCGGTCGTCTGCCGCCACGCGGCCACGTCCGCCCTGGCCGGGATTGCCATCTGGATCTTCCTTTCGTTCTTCATGAGCATGGTGGCCTCCTCCCTGGCCGCCAGCCTCTACCCCCTGGACGGCATCGAGGGGCTGTTCAACATGGAGGCCAACTACAACCTGGAGCTGACGGTCAACCGCATCTCCCCCTATTACCTCTTCAGTGAGGCCGCCTCCACGATTCTCAACCCCAACGTCCGCTCCATCGGCGTGGTGACCATGTCCCAGCTGTCGGGCGCCGTGGCCGGCTATCTGCCCTTCGGCCAGAGCCTGCTGCTGGTCTGGCCCCACGTGGTGTGCATGATTGCCCTGACGGCCGTCTGCTTCGGCGCCTCCTACGTGGCCTTCATGCGCCAGGAGATTCGTGCCTGATTCCGGCTTCTCCGGCAGCAAATGGGCAATTTCCGCAAAAAGAAGTCAAAAATACTTGCATCTTAAATCGCTAGGGCCTATACTGGAATATAATCACAAAAGGGGGTAGCGACATGCAGCTGAAACCACTGCCGATGGAGGCGATTTTACCAGAACGAATCATATCCGAGGATGCGGGCTGGCCCGTGTCTGCCTTTGAGAGCCGGATGGAGGGCTTCCTGGGCGGCGTCTCGCCGTGGCACTGGCACCGTCCGGCCCAGTTCCTGCGGGTTCTGGAGGGGTCCGTGGCCGTGGACATACCCGGCAGCCGCCTGGTGCTCGAGCCCGGCCAGGGCTGTTTTCTCAACGGCAGTGCGCTGCATCGCCTGGAGCGGCTCGGGGAGCGGGCCCGGATCCTGGTGGTGGTGTTCGACCCGGCCCTGGTGGCCGGCAGCGACGCCGGGCCCCTCTACGCCCAGTACGTCCAGCCGCTCCTCCAGAGCCGCACGCTGGTGCGGATTCCCCTGACCGGCGAGGCCCCCTGGCACGCCGACGCGCTGGAGCGGATTTCCAAAACCGTGGACATCGTCCGGTGCCAGGACTTCGGCTGGGAGCTGGACGCCCGCCACCAGCTGACCGAGGCCTGGATGGCCCTCGTCCGCGCCTGGGGCACCAGCATCCGCCAGGGCGGCCGGATTATCCGCGAGCAGCGGGTGCGGGCCATGCTCAGCTACGTGCGCCAGCACCTGACCGAGCCGATGCGCCTGGAGGAGATGTCCGCCGCGGCCGGCATCAGCCCCCGGGAGTGCACCCGCTGCTTCCGGGATGTGCTGGGCATCTCGGCCGTGGAGCACGTGACGCTGCTGCGGGTCCGGGCGGCCGCCCGGATGCTGGAGGAGGGCTCGGAGTCCCTGGGCCGGGTGGGCGAGGCCGCCGGCTTCAGCAGCTCCAGCTACTTCGGCAAGGTCTTCCGCCAGCTGACCGGCCACACGCCCCGGGACTACCGGAAGGCCGCCCGGCGGGCCGCCGTCCCGGAGGAAGGGGGGGCGGACGATGCGGATCCTGCTGGCTGACGACGAGCCAGAGATTGCCCGCGCCCTGAAAGCCATGCTGGAGCGGAACCAGTACACCGTGGACGTGGCCCGGGACGGGGCCGAGGCCCTGGACTTCCTGGAGAGCGCCGCCTATGACGCGGTGGTCCTGGACGTGATGATGCCCCGGCTGGACGGCCTGGCGGTGCTGCGCCGGATGCGCGCCGCCGGCAACACCACGCCTACGCTGCTGCTGACGGCCAAGGGGGAGGTGGACGACCGGGTGGCCGGCCTCGACGCCGGCGCCGACGACTACCTGCCCAAGCCCTTCTCCACGGCGGAGTTCCTGGCGCGGCTCCGCGCCCTGCTCCGGCGGCGGCCGGCCTTCGTCCGGGAGCAGCTCCACTTCGGCGACGTGACCCTGGACACGGCCTCGTGTCAGCTGTCCTGCGGCCAGGCGTCGGTGCGCCTGAGCGGGAAGGAATTCCAGATGATGGAGCTCCTCCTGCGGAACACCGGCGTCATCCTCTCGGCCCAGACGTTCCTGGAGCGGATCTGGGGCTTCGGCTCCGACGCGGAAATCAATGTGGTCTGGGTGAACATCACCTACCTGCGCAAGCGCCTGGCGGCGCTGGGCAGCACGGTGGCCATCCGCTCCATCCGCGGCGTGGGCTACACCCTGGAGGAAGGCCCATGCTGAAGCGGCTCCAGTGGCGGTTCATCCGCATCACCATGGGCTCGACTCTGGCGGTGCTCCTGCTGCTGCTGGCGGCCATCAACCTGCTCAACTACCAGGACTTCCGCAGCAACGCCGACGCCATGCTGCAGCTCATCGCCGACAACAACGGCCGCCTGCCCGAGTACGGCCAGGTGGCCGCCGGGGAGCTGCGGCCGGCGCCCGGCCTCCCCTTCACCGAGGAGACCCCCTTCTTCACCCGCTTTTTCGTGGTCCGCGGCGACGGCAACCACCGGGTGGTCGATGTCCAGATGGAGCAGATTGCCGCCGTCTCCCGCAGCGACGCCGAGGGCTATTACCGCCAGGCGGTGGAGCGGGGCGGCGGCTCCGGCTTCTGCGGCAGCTACCGGTACCTCCTCCGGGCGGAGAACGGCGGAGAGGTCGCGGTCTTCCTCAACTGCGAGCGGGATCTGGACGCCGTCTACACCTTCCTGGGCATCTCGGCCTCGGTGGCGGCGGTCGCCTACGGGGCGGTGTTCCTGCTGGTGTACGTCTTCTCCAAGCGGGCCATTCGGCCCATCCTGCGGAGCTGGGAGCAGCAGAAGCAGTTCATCACCGACGCCGGCCACGAGCTGAAGACGCCCCTGACCATCATCTCCACCAGCGCCGACGTCCTGGACGCCGAATCGCCCGGCAACGAGTGGGTGGCCAGCATCCGCCGCCAGGCCGGCCGGATGGCGGAGCTCATCGCCAACCTCATCACCCTCTCCCGGCTGGACGAGGAGGGGACGCCCCTGTGCCGCGACACCTTCGTGCTGTCCGAGGCCGTGTGGGATGTGGCCGCCCAATACCGCGCCGTGGCCGAGGCCCGGGGGAAGCAGCTGCACCTGGACATCCAGGACGACATCCCCTTCCGGGGCGACGCGGCGGCCATTGAACAGATGCTCTCGCTGCTGCTGGACAACGCCGTGAAATACGCCGACGAGGGCAGCGCCATCCGCCTGCGGCTGCGGCGGGAGCGGGGCATCCTCCTGGAAATCGGGAACGCCTGCCGGCTGCCGCCGGACCTGGATCCGGAGCGGCTGTTCGACCGGTTCTACCGCGTGGACCCGGCCCGCTCCCAGGAGAGCGGCGGCAGCGGCATCGGCCTGGCCGTGGCCCGGGCCATCGCCGAGCGCCACGGCGGCTCCCTCCGGGCCGAGACGTCCGAGGGATTCATCCGCTTCCTCGCCGCGTTCCCCCAATGACCCTTCCTGCGCCGCGGGCGCACCGCCATAACGGAAAAACGGAAGCGGCGCAGGAAGGGTCGCGCATGTGGGCCGTCCCGGCCCACGCGCTTTGATGATAACGGCCATGCCGCTGAAAGCGGCACGTGGCCATGTTTGCTATGCGTTTGCATAGCAAACTGCAGAGCCCCCGGCCCGCCGTCTGTCCAACGCGGGCCGGGGGCTCCTATGGTATCCGGGCTCAGAAGCCGCGGTAGACGCCGCCGGCCGCCAGGGGGACCCCCCGGAGGGCCGCCAGCTCCGACACCGTCACAAACCGGTAGCCCCGGGCCTGGAGGGTGTCGATGATGTCCAGGGCCGCGTCCACACTGGCGTTGCTCATGTCGTGGAGCAGCACGATGTCCCCATCCCCCACCGTGGAGAGAACGGCCTCCCGGATCTTCTCCCGGTTCCGCAGCCGCCAGTCCTGCGGGTCCACGCTCCAGAGGACGCAGCACATCCCCCGGGCCTCCAGCGCATCCAGGACCGTCTGGTTGTACGCGCCTCCCGGCGGCCGCAGCAGCGTGGGCCGCAGGCCCGTGGCCGCCTCGATGGTCCGGTTGGTGTTGTCCATCTCCGCCGCCAGGGCCGCGGGCGAGCAGGCGGTCAGCGTGGCGTGGGTGGCGCTGTGGTTGGCCACCTCGTGGCCCTCGGCCCCGTATCGGCTGAGCAGCTGGGGATAGGCCTGGATCCGGTAGTTGCACAGGAAAAACGTCGCGTGGACGCCCCGGGCTTTCAGCCCGTCCAGCAGCCGCGTAGTGTACGCGCCCGAGGGGCCGTCGTCAAAGGTCAGGGCGATGTAACCCTTGACCGTCTCGTCCTCCACCGTCCGCAGCTGCGAGGCCCGCGCCAGCCCCCGGGCCTCCAGCGCCGCGTCCAGCGGCCAGGGGCTCAGCACCAGCCCGCCGTCGCTGCCGGCATAGCCATAGACCCCCAGGGCCGTTGTGACGGCGTAGAGGGAGGCGAACAGCGTCCCCTCCCGCGCCTCCACCCGGACGTAGGGATGGTCCAGCGCCTGGCCGTCCACAATCACGCTGCCGGCGGAAAACGCCGCCCGGCGGGTCCCCATGGCCGCCAGGACGCTGCCGTCGGCCTGGACCGTATACGTCCCGCCCAGGGCCTCGACGGAGAACGCCAGGGGCACCATGGCCAGCCCGCTGTCCGCGGCATAGGGGTGGCTGCCGCCGTCCAGGCCGCACAGGGCCTCCTCCCGGCCGCCCCGGACGGCCCAGCGGGAGCCGGTCCGCAGCACCAGGGCCCGCCGGTCCAGCAGCCCGGCGTTGGGCCCCAGCAGGGCCGGCGCCTGGGCCATCGCCTGCGCCAGCGCCTCCTGGGAGAGCGGCGCGGCGGAGACGGCCAGGTAGGCCCCCTCATAGTACCCGCAGCTGGCCGTCGAAAGGCCCAGCAGCTCCAGGGCCGTCAGAGGGATGTACAGGACGTTGTCCACCGTGTCGGCGGGGGTGGAGAGGGTCGCGGCCCGGCCGTCCACCCAGCAGGTCCAGCTGCCCCGGGTGAACCGGGCGGCGTGGCCGTTCAGGGAGACCACCGCGCTCTTGGTGGCCCCCTCCCAGGCGACCGACCCGCCCAGGACCTCGGCCACCGTCCGGACCGGCACCAGCAGCGCGCCGTTGGCCGCATACCGGGACGGCGGCGCATCCAAAACCCGGCCGTTCCAGGCCGCCCGGCTGCCGCCGGCCTGGAGCAGCAGCACCGGCCCGCCCTCCGCGGCGGCAACCGGCAGCGCGCCCAGCAGCATCGCCGCCAAGAGCACCAGCGCCAAAATCCGAATCCTCGTTCCCATCGGACATCCCTCCCGGTACAGCAAATGTGCTGTCATCATACGCCTTTTCCGGGCCGTTGGCAAGCCCAAAATGCTTCGCCCCCTGGAAAGCGGGCGGCGGCTCTGGTATACTGGACAAAACGCTGCGAGGAGGGCGCCGTATGAACACCGTCTACCCCTGGAAGGTCTTTTTGCAGGTGGCCGAGGACCGCAGCTTCCGCCAGGCCGCCCTGGCGCTGCGGGTCTCGCCGTCGGCGGTCAGCCACGTCATCCTGAAGCTGGAGGAGGAGACCGGCTTCTTCCTCTTCGTCCGCAGCCGCGGCGGCGTGCAGCTGACGGCCAACGGCCGGCTGCTGGTGCCCTACGCCCGGAGCCTCGTCGGCTGCTGCGACGCCCTGGACCAGCAGCTGATGGGCCTGCGGAACGTCTGCGCCGGCGAGGTGCGCATCGCCGGCTTCAACAGCGCCTGCGCCATGTGGATGCCGGACATCCTCCGCCGGTTTTCCGCCCAGTACCCTCAGGTGGAGGTGACGGTCTACCAGCAGGGCGACCGCACCGTCCGGCGGATGGTGGAAAACGGCGAGGTGGACCTGGCCTTCCTCTCGGAGGACATCGCCGGCGACTGCGACTTCCTCCCCCTCCACCGGACGCCCCTGGTCTGCCTGGCCCCCCGGGACTTCACGCCGGCCAACGGGCAGTACGTGACGGCCGAGGACCTGCGCGACGCCGTCATCATCCTCCAGGCCGACGGCTACGACACGGAGATCCAGCGCTACCTCCACATGAGCAGCCTCCCGGGCAAGGCCCTCTACCGGCTGGAGGTGGACGCCACCTGCCACGCCTATGTGGAGCAGGGCCTCGGGCTGTGCATCACCCCGGAGATGACCTTCCGGTGCAGCCCCCGGGACGTGGGCGTCTGGCCCATCCGCCCGGCAATCTCCCGGACGGTCGGCCTGGCCACGGTCTTCCCCGATTTCATCACCCCGGCGGCCCGGGAGATGCGCCGCCACATCCTCGCATATATGGCCGAGCAGGGCCTCCGGAACGTCTGAGTTTAGTTGAGCAATCGCTCATGGAAACCTGAGGGAAACTGCGCTGGACATCCTCCTCCGCCGGGGGTACAATGGAATCAGAATCCCAAATGCCCCAGCCGGCATTGGTCGTTCGATTCCATCCCAACTTAGGAGGTCTTGCTGATGTCCCACTATGCCGCTCGCATCTCCGCCATGGAGGGCGAGGTCCAAAAGCTCAAGGTTCTGACGGAGTCCCTGGTGAATCCGGGCATCGTGTCCTTTGCCGGCGGCGCGCCGGGGAAGGAGGCCTACCCCTTCGACCAGCTGCGGGAAATCGCCCAGGAGGTCTTCCGGCCGGGCCCCATGGGCTATGAGTCCATGAAGTACGGCTCCTCCATCGGCGTGACGGAGCTGCGGGAGGAAATCCGGGACAAGCTCCTGGCGCCCCGCGGCCTCTCGGTGAAGCTGGAGAACATCATGGTCACCGCCGGCGGCATCCAGCCGATGAACCTGCTGTCCCAGCTGTACCTGGACCCCGGCGACAGCATCCTGGTGGAGACGCCGTCCTTCGTCCACACCAGCATGATTTTCAAGATGTTCCAGGCCAACTTCGTCCCCTGCGCCATGGACGACGACGGCCTCGTGATGGAGGACGTGGAGGAGAAAATCCAAAAGCACCACCCCAAGTTCATCTACACCGTGCCCACGTTCCAGAACCCCACCGGCGTGACCATGTCCCTGGAGCGGCGCAAGCGCCTGGCCCAGCTGGCCGCCCAGTATGACGTCGTGGTCCTGGAGGACGACCCCTACCGGGAGATCCGGTACAGCGGCGAAACCCTCCCCTACATCAAGTCCTTCGACACCTCCGGCAACGTGATTCTGGCCAACAGCTTCTCCAAGATCTTCTCCCCCGGCGCCCGCCTGGGCTACATCGTGGCCGAGCCGGAGATTATCGACAAGCTCTGCAACGTGAAGCTGGGCACCGACACCTGCACCAACACCGTCACCCAGTGCCTGTGCGCGGAGTTCTTCCGCAAGGGCTACTACCCTGACCATCTCCGGCGGCTGTGCGACCTGTACCGGAGCCGCCGGGACGCCCTGCTCCGGGCCATCGACGCCTCGTTCCCCGAGGGGACGAAGCACACCCTCCCCGACGGCGGCTACTACGCCTGGGTGGAGCTGCCCGAGGGCCTCAACGCCTCGGCCATGAAGGGCGAGGTGGCCGAGAAGCTGAACCTCTGCTACGGCGACGGCGCCATCTTCTTCTCGGAGGGCACGCCGGCCGGCAGCGGCTGCAACTGTATGCGCCTGAACTTCAGCGGCCTGGACGAGGAGACCATCGACACCTACATCCGGAAGCTGGGCGCGTTCTTCTGCGAAAAACTGGAGGAGGCATCGAAATGACCAACCAACTGCGGGAGCTGTACAAGGCCCGGACCCCGGCCGTGGGCACCTTCTTCAACATGGGCGATATGTCCTCGATGGAGTGCCTGGGCTACACGGGGCTGGATTTCGTCATCATCGACACGGAGCACGGCCCCTTCGACACCGAGACCATGATGGACCTGATTCGCGCCGCCGAGAGCGTCCGGCTGACGCCGGTGGTGCGCATCGCCGACGTGACCCACCGGGAGATCCAGCGGGCCGCCGACTGCGGGGCCCAGGGGCTCATCGTCCCCTGCCTGCGGGAGGTGGACGAGTACCGCAAGCTGGTGGACCTGGGCAAATACCCGCCCCTGGGCAACCGGGGCTTCATCAAGGGCCGCGGCTGCGGCTTCGGCAACCAGCCCTGGGCCGCCGGCTCCCTGGAGGACTACATGGCCAACAGCGACGAGAAGCTGATGCTCATCCCCCAGTGCGAGACCGTGGAGAGCCTCCAGCACATCGAGGAGATTGCCGCCCTGCCGGGCATCGACGCCATCTTCATCGGCCCCTTCGACCTGTCCATCAGCATGGGCATCCCGGGCCGCTTCCAGCTGCCGGAGTTCCAGCAGGCGGTGCGGCGGATTACCGACGCCTTCCACAGCCAGGACAAGCCCGTCTACATCTACGCCAACAACCCCGCCGAGACCCGCGCCCACCTGGCCGCCGGCATCGACGGCGTGGCCAACAGCCTCAACTCCGTGGTCATGGTGGAGGCATACCGAAACATCGTCGCAGCAATCCGCGGGTGAGCCCCGCGGCGAGCCCCCATTTTGGAAGTTCACCCAAGAGGAGGTTATCAGGATGAAACAACACGCACTTTGGGAGACCTGGAAGGCCTGGCAGGGTTCCTGCCGGTGGGTGGAGCTGAGCCGGGAGGTCAGCCTCCAGACGCCGCACCACAGCGCCTTCCCCGACATGGAGATGGAGGTCATCTACAACTACGACCGGGGCGACGGGTTCCAGGCCCACGTCTACAAGATGCCCGGCCAGTACGGCACCCACGTGGACGCGCCGATTCACATGAACGAGGCCGGGGCGACCCTGGACGCCTTCGGCGCCGAGGAGCTGTTCCTGCCGCTGTGCGTGGTGGACCTGTCCAAGGCGGTGGCGGAGAACCCGGATTACGGCCTGACGGTGGCCGACCTGGAGGCCTGGGAGGCCCGCAACGGCCGGATCCCCGAGGAGGCCTTCGTGGCCTTCCGCAGCGACTGGTACACCCGCGCCACGTACCCGGAGATCCAGAACCTGGACGCCCAGGGCGTGGCCCACTATCCCGGCTGGACGCTGGAGGCCCTGCGGTTCCTGCGGGAGGAGCGGGGCGTCCTGGCCATCGGCCACGAGCCGGCCGACACGGACCCGGCGGCGGTGGCCAACACCGAGGGCTGGGTGGCCGAGCGGTACTGGCTGTCCCAGAACCGCTATCAGATTGAGCTGATGGCCAACCTGGACCAGTGCCCCGAGAGCGGCGGCCTGATTTTCTGCACCTTCCCGAAGGTGCAGGGCGGCTCCGGCAGCACCGCCCGGTGCTTCGCGCTGGTGCCGAAGGAATAAGCAGACCCCCGGGGGAACCCCCGGCGAGGGTTCCCCCGGCCCCCCTCCTGCGCTGTTTTGGGCAAAGCAGACCGCGCCCACAGGGCGCGGAGGGATTTCGCCCGCTGCGGCGGGCGACCGGGCGCCGGGGGCCCCACGCGGCTGTTGCCGCGTGGGGAGAGGAGGGGCAAGGGAGTGAGCGCAGTTTTCGCCGCC
>CAJFNZ010000028.1 GCA_904395905.1 uncultured Oscillospiraceae bacterium
CGAGGCGCATGTCCCCGGAAAAAACGGATTTCGACTTTCTTTCGCCGCCTGCGGGCGGCGAAACTCTGCCGAGGGCTTTTTTCTGTGCAAGATGCACGCTGCCCTCTTGCGCGGCATCGCAGTTTTTTGACAGTCTGAAAACAAAAAATGCGCGCCGACCAAACCGGTCGGCGCGCGTTTTTTTGCTATCCTGCGGAGGCGTCCTGGCTGCTGACGGGCTCCTCCCGGTACTGCTTGGGGGTGACGTGGGTCCACTTTTTGAAGACCCGGAAGAAATTCTGCTGGGAGTTGAAGCCGCACTGGGCGGCCACGTCCTTGGCGGAGAGCTCCGTCTCCCGGAGCAGCTGGCAGGCCTGCTGGATCCGGTAGGAGTTCAGGTAGTCCACAAAGCCCATCTCCAGGTTGCCGCGAAACAGCCGGCTCAGGTAGCTGGCGCTGGTGTGGATGGCCTGGGAGACGGAGCTGAGGGACAGCTGGGCGTCCTGGTAGTTGGCCGCGATGTACTGCTGGGCCTCGAGAATCAGCTTGTGGCTCTTGCGGCGGTAGTAGGCGGCCAGGTGGTCGGTCAGGCGGGCGCAGTAGGCGGTCAGTTCCGCCCGGTAGGCCTCGGGGTCGCCGGCGGAGCGGGGCGGGTTGTCGGTCAGCTCCTCGGGTAGGCGGGTCTCCTTGCGGACGCAGTCCGCCAGGGCCTGGAGGAAGGCTGTGGCCATGGCCTCGTCGCCGATGTGCTCCACCAGCAGATCCACGCCGCGGGCGACGGCCTCCTCCGTCCGTTCGGTGTCTTCGGCCTGGAGGTACTCCGGCAGCCGCCGGAGAGTGTGGTAGAAGTAGTTGTAATCCGGCCGAGGTTCCTCATCGGCGTTGGTCTTGGCGGCCAGGCTGAGGGGCTGCCCCTCCAGCTGCATGACGGCTTCGCTGTACGAATAGGTGATGCCCCGGAGGGTTTTGCACGGGTGGCCGCGGCCCAGGAGGGGCTGGAGGCCGGCCTGCTGGCACTCGGCCAGGAGAATCTGGACAATCCGGTCCAGCCGCCGGTAGAGCTGCGGGCTGCTGGTATCGTCGGCAAACTCCAGGATGACGGCCAGGTGGGGCTCGTCGGCCACGGCCTGGAGGCGATAGGACTTGAAGGCGTTGGAGATGCCGTCCAGGATGGCGGCGGCGCGGCGCTGGAGCCGGCGCGGGTCATCTCCCTCGCCGGTCTGTAGCACCAGGACGCAGTACTGGCTGGTGGCGGAAAAGGGGCTCTCGGTGACGCGGAGCATCCAGTCCACCCAGTCGTGGTCGGGGTTCTGCTGGCGCAGGAGGGTTTCGTAAAATTGCTCGGTCAGCTGGGGCCGGGCGTTCTCCACGGTGCGGGACAGGAGGCTGTGGGTGCGGAGGATGGTGGGAATCGCCTCCTGGAGGGAGGCCACCTCCGACTGCCGCTGGACCTCGGCGTCCGGATCTTCCAGCTCCCGGGGGATGCTGTCCACGACGGAGTGGATGGGAGAGAACACATGGGCAAACATATACCGGGTGAGGAACAGGCCCAGCAGGAGGATGACGGTCACAATGGGCAGCAGGGAGGCGAAAAAGCCGATGGTGAAGGGGCTCTGGCGTTCGGTGTAGACCAGGAAGCGCCAGCCGGTCCGCTCGGACTGGAGGCAGTAGTACTGGTCGCCGTCGTAGTGCAGTTCGGCGGCGCTCTGCTGCTTGAGCAGGTCGAGGGCCTCCAGGGAGGCCGTGTCGTAGGCGGCCTGCATCATGAACAGCCGCTCATTCTCCGGGCCGAAGACCATCACGGGCGTGGAGGCCTGGCCCTCGGTGGTGACGATGTTGCGGTAGAGGGCATCCATGCTCAGCCGGGCAAACAGCACGCCCAGCTGGGAGGAGGAGAGCGGAAAGTTCTGGGCCAGGAACAGCTCCCCATTGTAGAGGAAGATGGCCGTGGTTTTGCCGTTGGCGAAGAAGCTGGTGACGTCCAGCTCATGCTCCAGATAGGCGTTGACCAAGTCGGAATAGCGGTAGTGCTCCAGGGGAAACTGCTGATAGTTGGATGTGAGAATGGAGTTGTCCCGCTGGAGGTAGAGGCCCAGCTCCAGGAACAGCTCATTCTCCAGCACAGCCGTCATCAGGGTCATCAGGGGTTCGTTGTAGCTGGGCTGGGAGGTGAAGGGCAGCGCGTAAATGCCGGAACTCCTGGTAATCTGGGCCAGGGAGCCGGACAGGTTTTCCAGCGTCGCCTCGGCGCGGCTGGCGGTGATGCGCAGCAGGTCGCCGTAGAAGAGCCGGTCATGCTCCTCCATGGTGGTCATCGCCGAGTGGGAGAAGGCGGCCAGGTACAGCAGGGTGATGATGATGCAGACGGCGACAATTAAAAGGAATACTCTGCGGTAAAGCGGGTCCTTGATGCGGAGAACCTTGAGGAACCGCCCCCCTGATGGATTTGCCATGCGTGCCTTCCCTCCGGAAATTGGATAATCGACCTTTTAGACGAAAAACGTGAATCGCTTATGTGAAAAGTATACAATACAAGTGCATTGAAGTCAATATTTTTTATTCATATTTTCTGAGATCTATCTCTGTTCCCGTGAAAAAGATAAAATTCGTTCATGAAGTTGAAATCGTGTTGTTTTCTTTTTGCGAATGTTTATGGTAAGGTGTGAACCACAGAAACAGCGTTTCGGTTTCTGAAATTCAAAATGAGGAGAGGTAGAAATGAACAAAAAGCGGATGTTAGCCCTGCTTCTTGCAGCACTGATGCTGGTTACCCTGTTCGCCGGCTGCGGCGGCGACACCAGCACCGACACCACGACGGGCGACACGAGCACCGGCGACAGCACCGGGGATACGACCAGCGCTGACGGGCTGGTTGAGTTCAACATTGGCCTGAATCAGGACCTGTACGCCATGAACCTGGGCGGCGCGGACAGCGGCATGGAGGGCATTGTCTTTCCTCTGCTGTATGACTATTTGATTTACCGCGACGCGGACGGCAACCTGGTGCCTCGCCTTTGGACCAGTTGGGAGCCTTCTGAGGATGGACTGGAATGGACGATTACTCTGCGCGAGGGCGTGACCTTCCACAACGGCGAGCCCTTCACCTCGGAGGCCATGAAGGTCACCTATGAATGGTTTGCCACAGACGAGACGTTAAGCATCCATCCCACCTGGGAGAAACTCCAGGAAGTTGAGATTGTAGACGATTTGACTTGCATCTTCCGTTTCCGTGAATTGGATGCGCTGTTCCTCAACAACATCACGAAGAGCGGTTGTTTCCACATGGCATATGTGGAGCCCAAGTCCTTCCAAGAACTGGGCGTTGATGCTTACTTTGAAAACCCTGTTGGATGCGGCCCGTACTCCTTTGTCTCTTGGGATCCGGGCAACGAATTGATTCTTGAGCGAGATCCCAACTATGATTACTGGGACGACTCCATCAAGACCAACATTGACCGCTATATTATCAGCACCATCAGTGAGGATATGACCCGTGTCTCTTCCATGCGCACCGGCGAGAGCGACATGATTATCAGCATCCCCTATGAGCAGATGGAGACCCTCCAGTCCACTGATGGCGTCAAGGTGGAGCAAATTGACGGTAGCACCGCTTATTGGATTGGCATCGAGTGCGGCGAGGGCTACGTCTTCAACGACCCGAACCTCCGCCAGGCGCTGAGTGAATGCCTGGATCGTGAAACCATTGCCAGCAGCATCTACGGTTTAGCAGATCCGTTGCATTGGCTGGTACCGTCGTACAGCACCTGTTACGATGAGGAGGCCGCCAGCCAGCATTATCAGTATGACCTCGAGCACGCCAAGGAGTTAGTCGCCAATAGCAACTATGATGGCACCCCCATCCGCTTGATTGCCGTGAACTCTTTCGCTAAGATGACTGAGTTGTCCCAGGCCATGGTTTCTATGCTCCAGAGTGTTGGTTTTGCAGTTGATTTGCAGATGATTGAGCACTCCGCGCTGAATGAAACCCGCGGTAGCGGCCAATACGATATTTTCATCTCCAATGCGGCGTTTGAAAGAGATGCCTCTTACTGGATTCAGATTCAGGTGGTCAACGACCGCGGCCACTTTGAGTTTGATTATCCGGAAATCAAAGACCTCATTTCTGAGGCCAACCAGACCCTGGATGACGATATCCGTGAGGAGATGATGCGCGAAGCTTGCCTCCAGTGCGCGGAAGTCTACGGCCCGATTCAGCCGCTGTTCACGATGCAGACAACTTTAGCCACAAAAGAGAATGTTTCAGGTTATGTTCTGCTACCTAACGTGTCTACCTATCTCTTTGATATGGTTGTTGAGTAACAGAAAGATTTCCATGCGTTTCTAAGACCAAAACATCAGGCCGGGCCGCCAGCGGTGCTGGCAGGCCCGGCCTCTGCAATCCCCGCCAATTTGAGAAAGGAGATTGACTTGGCTAAGTATTTACTCAAACGGCTGCTGCTGGCGGTGCTGGTCCTGTTTGTGGTCATCTTCGTAGCCTTCTTCCTCATCCGCCTCGTCCCCGGCGACCCGGTGGAGAACATGATGGGCTCCAGCGCCACCGACGAGCAGATTGAGGCCGCCCGCGAGGCCATGGGCTACAACAAGCCGATTATCGTCCAGTTCGGCATCTACCTGAAAAACGCCCTGACCGGCGACCTGGGCAACTCCATCTTCTACCGCCAGTCCTGCCTGAAGCTGATTGCCAACCGCTTCGGCGCGACGGTACAGCTCTGTATTGGCACCATGGTGGTGGCCCTGCTCATCAGTATCCCCCTGGGCATCGTGGCCGGCGTCAAGAAGGGCACGGCAGCCGATGTGGCGGCCACCTTCGTCTCCATCCTGGGCAACGCGCTCTCCCCGGTGTGGGTCGGCCTGGTGCTGATTCTTTTCTTCGGCGTCCAGCTGAGATGGTTGCCAGCGCAAGGTTATGGCTCCATAAAACATCTAATCCTCCCCGCACTTACGGCAGGTCTTACATTTAGTTCTTATGTTCTCCGGCAGTTGCGGTCCAGCCTCTTTTCCACGCTCCAGGAGGACTACATCACCGCCACTTACGCCCGCGGCGTCCGGCGGATGAAGGTCTACCGGAAGTACGCGCTGAAGAACGCCATCCTGCCGGTTATCACCGTCATCGGCGTCGGCATCGCCCAGGCCCTGGCCGGCTCGGCCGTGGTCGAGGTCGTCTTTGGCTGGCCCGGCATCGGCTCCCTGCTGGTGGACGCCATGGGCTCCCGGGACTACCCGCTGGTGCAGGCATGTATCATCGTCTCGACCATGATTTTTGTCGTCGCCAACATCCTGGTGGACATCGCCTACACCATCGCCGATCCGCGGACCCGGATTGCGGAATAGGGAGGGAAGACCGTGTCAAGACAAGAATTACTCCGCCGGATGCGAAAAAATAAGTTCTTTGTCATAGGCAGCGTTATGCTGGTTATCCTGCTGTTCTTTATTTTCATCGGCCCCCTGTTGGTTCCCTTTGAGGCCACCTCCGTGGATCTTGTCAGCCGCCTGACGCCGCCCCAGTGGTTTGCGTCCAACGAGGACGGGAGTCCCAGTCATATCCTGGGCACCGACGGCGTCGGCCAGGACATCCTTGTTCGCTTGATGGATGGTGGAAAAATTTCTTTAATGATTGGCATTGTCAGCGTCATCATCCCGATGATTTTCGGCACCATCATGGGCATGATGGCCGGCTACTACGGCGGCAAGGTGGACCTCATCATCATGCGCATCAACGAGGTCATGCTCTCCATGCCCCAGATGATGATGGCAATTGCTATCATGGCGGTCCTGGGCGCCAACGTCTACAACCTGATTCTCGTCCAGTGCCTGCTGGGCTGGATGAGCTACTGCCGCATCATCCGCGGCAACGTCCTGTCTCTGCGAAATTCCGAATTCATCAAAGCGTCGACCCTCCTCGGCAGCGGCGGCGGGCGGATCCTCTTCCGCGAGATCCTGCCCAACTGCGTCACGCCCATCATCATCAACGCCAGCCAGCAGATTGGCCAGATTATCCTCACCGAGGCCAGCCTCAGCTTCCTGGGCTGCGGCGTCCCGCCGACCATCCCCACCTGGGGCCTGATGATTTCCGAGGGCCGCAGCTACATCACCTACGCCCCCTGGACGGTTATCGCCCCGGGCCTGGCGCTGATGTTCACCGTCCTGACCTTCAGCTCCTTGGGCGACGGCATCCGCGACGTGCTGGACCCGAAGAACAAAGATTAAGGAGGGAATGGATTTGGAACCGTTGCTTGCTATCCAAGATTTGCACGCCGAATACCGGACCGGCCGGTCGGTGGCCCATGCCCTCAACGGCGTCACGCTGTCCATTATGCCCGGCGAGGCCTTCGGCCTGGTGGGCGAGACCGGCGCCGGAAAGACCACCACGGCCCTTTGCACCATGCGCCTGATGCCCCGGGACGTGGGCCGCATCACCAAGGGCTCGGTCCGGTTCGACGGCCAGACCATCGTGGACATGTCCAAAGCGAAGAAGCGCCTCGTGGGCAAGCCCAAGGTCCCCGGCCTCTCGGAGGCGAAGCTCACCGACCTGCGGGGCAAGGAAATCGCGATGATTTTCCAGAACCCCCTGACGTCCCTGAACCCGGTCTACACCATCAAGGACCAGATTGGCCTGGTCTACAACGCCCACGAGCACCTGAGCAAGAAGGACACCCGGGACAAGGTCGCCGAGATCCTCAAGACCGTCGGCATCCTCCCCGAGCGGATGGACGACTATCCCCACCAGTTCAGCGGCGGTATGCGCCAGCGCGTGGGCATCGCCGCGGCCATGGCCCTGAACCCGAAGCTGCTGATTGCCGACGAGCCCACCACCGCCCTGGACGTGACCATCCAGGCCCAGATTCTCGAGCTGATGAAGAAGCTGCAGCACCAGAACGCCAGTTCCCTGCTGATGATTACCCACAACCTGGGCATCATCGCCGAGCTGTGCCAGCGGGTGGCCGTCATGTACGCCGGCACCATCGTGGAGATGGGCGCTGTGCGGGACGTCTTCACCAACCCGGCCCACCCCTACACCGTCGGCCTCCTGGGGGCCATCCCCAGCCTGACCACCAAGTCCGACCGGCTCTCGTATATCCCCGGCAACGTGGTCAATTCCTCCATGATTCCCAGCGGCTGCCCGTTCCACCCCCGGTGCGCCCACTGCACCGAGCAGTGCCGCAAGGAGCAGCCGCCCGTGACCGCCGTCTCCGCCGGCCACTACGCCGCCTGCTGGAAAGGAGGGCACATCGATGGCTAACGAAACCCGCGCGCCGCTGATGGAAATCCGCCACCTGAAGGAATATTTCGCCATCCCGAACAAGGGGATGCTCCATGCGGTGGACGATATCAGTTTTACGGTCAACGAGGGGGAAACCCTGGGCCTGGTCGGCGAGTCCGGCTGCGGCAAGAGCACCGTCGGCAACGTGGTCGTCCGGCTGCTCAACCCCACCGACGGCGAGGTGCTCTACCGCGGCGAGAACGTCTTTGACGCGCAGAAGGCCCGCAGCTTCGAGCTGCGCAAGAAGATCCAGCTGATTTTCCAGGACCCCTACTCCTCGCTGAACCCCAGCAAGACCGTCTACCAGACCCTGGCCGAGGCCTACCTGGTCCACGGCGAGAAGCGCGGCCCCGCGCTGGATGAGAAGATCCGCAAGCTGGTGGCCCGCGCCGGCCTGGAGGACTACGTCCTGGAGAAGTATCCCCACGAGCTGGACGGCGGCCGCCGCCAGCTGGTCGGCATCGCCCGCTGCCTGAGCCTGGATCCGGAGTTCATCGTCTGCGACGAGCCCGTCTCGGCCCTGGACGTGTCCATCCAGGCGAAAATCATCAACCTCCTGATGGATATGCAGAAGGAGCTGGGCATCTCCTACCTGTTCATCTCCCATGACCTGAGCGTCGTCAAGCACATCTCCCACCGGATTGCCGTCATGTACCTGGGGCAGATTGTGGAAATTGCCGACAAGGACGAGATCTTCGACAACACCCTCCACCCGTACTCCATCGCCCTGCTCTCGGCCGTGCCGAAGCTGGAGTTCGACAAGGCGTCCACCCGCATCGTCCTCAAGGGCGACGTGCCCAGCCCCATCAACCCCGGCGAGGGCTGCCGCTTCGCCCAGCGCTGCTGGATGGCCCGCGAGGCGTGCGCCAAGAGCTGCCCGGCCCTCCAGGAGGTGGGCCCCAACCACTTCGTCGCCTGCCACTACTACCAGGAGAGCCAGGCCCGCTGCGCCGAGCTGCTCCGGGAGCAGGCCAACGGACAAAAGGAGGAATCGGTATGATTCGCCACCCCGACACCTTCCCGGCCTCCCTGGAGGCCGGCGGCATCCGCCTGCGCTGGCTGGTGGAAAACTGCTGGGAAATCCGCCTGTGCAACGGCAAGACCATCCTCATCGACCCCTGCCTGCCGGCTCGGGGCGAGCGGATGGATCTGCTGGGCTTTGGCTGCGGCTACACCGTGGACGATTTGGAGGGCTGCGACTACGTCCTCATCAACCACACCCACACCGACCACGTCTTCTCCCTGGGCAAGGTCATCGAGCGGTTCGACCCCCGGATCCTCGTCCACGGGAACTGCCTGCTCCAGCTGGCCAAGGTCTACCACATCCAGGACCCCTACCGGATGTTCCCCCTCCAGTACGGGCAGTCGTACGACTTCGGCGACTTCCGCCTGCGGACGTATCCGGCGCAGCACATCGACATCACCCGGCTGAACCGGCCGCCGCGCCCCAAGGACATCCCCTTCAGCGTGGACGAGGAGGAGGCGCTGCTCAACGACATGGGGGCCGTCTTCAACATGAACTTCCTGATTGTCACGCCGGACAACCTGCGCCTGGCCTTCGACGGCGGGGAGCACATCCCGGCCCTCAACGACTGGCGGGAGGCGGCGCCCAACGTGCTGTTCCGGCACATCGATATGCCGCAGCTCTACGGCGACCTGGACGGCGCCGCCCGGCACATGGCCGACTCCCTGGAGCGCTCCGGCGCGGAGTACCTGCTGCTCAACTGCGCCCAGGGGCTCTACCGGGACGACAACCCCATGGACCTGCACCAGTACGCCGAGACGGTCAACGGCCTGATGGCGGCGCGGGGCGGCCACGGCCGGCTCTTCAACTGCGAGATGGGCCGGTGGTACACCCTGGCCCCCGGCATCCGCCGGGACTGACGGGAGGCGCGCGATGCTCGTAGAAGAATACAACGTCTTCCGCAGTGTCTACGCCGCCCGGCTGGCCAAGCCCCTGGGCGAATACTTCGTGAACCAGGAGCGGCGGTACGTCAAGCCCTTCCGGATGTGGGGCAACGTCCACTACGTGGGCGACAGCTGGGTCTGCTGCCACCTGGTGGACACCGGCGACGGCCTGCTGCTCATCGACACCGGCAACACCGGCGCCACGGCCATGCTCATCGAGGCCATCTGGGAGGCCGGCTTCCGCCCGGCGGACATCCGGTGGGTCATCCTCTCCCACGGCCACGTGGACCACATCGGCGGCGCGGCCTTCCTGCGGGAGATGTTCGGCTGCAAGCTCTACCTGGGCGAGCCCGACGCCGAGATGTTCCGGGACCACCCGGAGCGGACGTATCTCCAGGACAGCTTCAGCTACGCCGACCAGATCTTCACCCCCGACTGCGTCATCCGCGACGGCGACGTGCTGACCTTCGGCGGCACCACCGTCCACTGCCGCCTGGTGCCCGGTCACACGGCCGGCTGCGTGGCGCTGTTCTTCGACGCCACCGACGGCAAGACCGTCCGGCGGGCCGGTTACTACGGCGGCTTCGGCTTCAACACCCTGACGCGGGACTACCTGACGGAAATCGGCGACCCGCAGCTGACCATGCGCCAGACGTACCTCCAGTCCCTGGCCAAGGTCCGGGACGAGAAGGTGGAGCTGTTCCTCGGGAACCACACCGTCAACAACCGCGTCCTGGAAAAGCGGGAGCGGCAGCTGGCCCATCCGGAGGAGGAACCCTTCCTGGATCCGACGGAGTGGGGCCGGTACCTCGACGAGATGCGCGAGGCCTGCCTGGCCTTCAGCCGGGATCCGCACAACTGATGCAACAAGCGGAGGCCGCGGGGGAGGCCCTGCGGCGTCCTGCCATGTTCAGAAGGGAGGCGGCGCCATGGCGTCGATTCACTGGAAATACTATTCGCCAACTCTGAAAACCCGCACCGACCTCCGGGTGCTGCTGCCAACGCCCCAGCCGCCGGCCGACTGCGAGACTGAGGCGCTCCCGGCGCTGTTCGCCGCGCCGGGGGAGAAGCTGCCGGTGCTCTACCTGCTCCACGGCACCTACGGCGACGAGGGCGACTGGCAGCGGTTTTCCCGGATAGAGGACTACGTCCGGGGGTGGAACCTCATCGTCGTAATGGCCGGCGCGGGGAACCACTGCTACCGGAACGGCCCCGGCGGCGCCTTCGACACCTTCTTCGCCGAGGAGCTGCCGGCCCTGCTCCGGTGGGCGCTGCCGGTGTCGGACCGGCGGGAGGACACCTTTATCGGTGGCCTCTCCATGGGCGGCAGCGGGGCCCTGGCCCTGAGCCTGCGCCACCCGGAGCGGTACAGCCGGGCCATCTGCCTCTCCGGGGCCTACGGGGAGATCCTCCGGCAGGTGGAGGCGGGCCCCACGGTCTGGTCCAACGCCTTCGCCCCCGGGGAGGCCGTCGTCGGCGGGCCGGACGACCCCTATGTCCTGGCCGAGCAGGCGGCGGCGCGGGGCGGGCCGCGGCCGGCGCTGTACCTGGCCTGCGGCACCGAGGATTTCCTCTACGGGCACAACTGCCGGTTCCACGACCATCTGACGCGCCTGGGCTACGACCACCAGTTCCACACCCGCCCCGGCGTTCACAACTGGGACTTCTGGGACCCGGAGCTGCGGCGGGCCCTGGCGTGGCTCCCGGTGCGCCGCCTGGAGGCCCCGGCCTTTTAGGGGCGCGGCCCCGCCCCTTGACACGCGGCGGACGCCGCTGGTATCATGGAGGGGACAGGCACGACCGGCGATGCCGGAATCCCGCCTGCAAAAGGAGCGCGCGGATGGAGCCCAACCGTCTTGTCCTGCGCCGGGAGACCCCGGCCGACTACGCCGCCGCGGAGCAGTTGACCCGCGAGGCCTTCTGGAATGTGTACCGCCCGGGCTGTACGGAGCACTACGTGCTCCACGTGCTGCGGGACGACCCCGCCTTCGTGCCGGAGCTGGACCTGGTTCTGGAGGCGGACGGGCGGCTGATTGGCCACATCGTCTATATGCGGGCGCGGCTGTCGGCGGACGACGGCCGGGAGCTGCCGGTGATGACCTTCGGCCCCGTGAGCATCGATCCGGCGTTCCAGGGCCGGGGCTGCGGCCGGCGGCTGCTGGAGGCCTCCATGGCGCGCGCCCGGGAGCTGGGCGCCGGCGCGCTGTGCATCGAGGGGAACCCGGACCTCTACGGGCGATTCGGCTTCGAGCCGGCCGCCGGGCGGGGGATCCGCTTCCACGGGGAGGCCGAGGAGGCGCCCTACTGCCTGGTCTGCGAGCTGCGGCCCGGGTATCTGGACGGCGTGACCGGCGTCTACCACACTCCCGCGGGGTACTTTGTGGACGAGGCGGAAGCCGAGGCCTTCGACCGGGCCTTCCCGCCGAAACGAAAAGAGCGCCGCCCCGGCCAGCTGGTCTAGGGCACACCCCCGGCAGAGACGCGCCGTCTCTGCCGGGGTTGTCTGTCCGGGCGGTCTCCGCCGGTTGCCATGGGGGCGGGGCTGTGATATGATGGTACAAACTGTCGAATCGGTGCGCCCGCGGCGCGGGACCGCGGATACGGAGGGAGCCATGAAAACCATCCTGTACAACTACCGGAGCGGGCGGGAGATTGTGCCCAAGGAGCTCCTCGAGGGCGTCATCCGCATCCTCGAGGGGATGGACCACCGCCTCGGGAAGTATGAGATCCGGCGCTTCAAGGACCGCCTTTCGGACCAGCTGCAGATGCAGGGCTGGCCCGGGCCGGTGAACCTCTCGGCGACGTCGAGCATCACCATCACCTCCCTCTACCGCCGTGTCGGCCTGTGCGCCCAGACGGGCAACATGGCCCGGATGTACGCCGATTTGCTGAAGTTACAGGCCCTGTACCTGGACGAGAACCTCAAGGCGGCCATCTATCTGGTTCCCACCAAGGCGTGCGCCAACGCGTTCGGCGGAAACGTCGCCAACTACGAGCGGTTTTTGAACGAGCTGCGGAACATTTTTTCCAGGGTGATTACCGTGCCCATGGTGGTCATCGGGTTTGACAACGAAAAGGAGGCGTCCCATGGACCTGCGCCAAGCGATGTTCGGTGAGCCGCTGCTGACCCGGACGAGTGAAATTGCGGCGAAGACGGCCGGTTCCCACACGTACTACCCCCTGGAGGTGATGGGGAAGTACCGGAATCTCCGGCAGATAACCGTCCGGATTGGGATGCCGGTCTACCGGATTGCCAACGGACGGACCCGGACGTTCCAGCGGGAGTTCCTGGCGACCCACCCGGACGTCCCGGCGGACCTGTTCACCCTGGACCCGGACGGCCTGGAGGCGCAGCGGGCGCAGCACGAGATCCTGCGGCGGCTGGCCGACGACGAGGGCCTCTGGCAGGAGTTCCAGGGCGGGACGCAGCAGACCGAGCCGATTCTCCTCACCAACACCGGGGTGGTCGTCAACGGCAACCGGCGGCTGTGCGTGTGGCGGACCCTCTTCGAGCGCGACCCGGAGACGTACCGCCACTTTGCCTTCGTGGAGGCGGCCATCCTGCCGGAGGCGTGCGACGAGGCGGAGATCCGGGCGCTGGAGAAGCGGCTACAGATTCAGAAGTCCCACCGCGCCCCGTACAAGTGGCACAACAAGGCGGCCATGATGAAGGAGGAGCGGGAGGCCGGCGCGCCGCCGGAGGCCCTGGCCAAGTCCTACGACGTCAGCCGGAAGGAGGTGGACCTCCTGATTGGCGCCTTCGCCTACGCCGAGGAGTACCTGCGGCGGATTGGAAAGGCCGACCAGTGGAGCCTGGTGGACGAGGATGAGTTCGCCTTCCGAGCCATGGTGGCCGAGCGCAAAAAGCTCCGTGACCAGGGGCGCAAGGAGCTCTTCGAGGCCGTCTGCTTCCGGCTGATGGAGGCGAAGGACTACCAGGGGCGGCTGTACGCCGGTATCCCGGAGATTGCCGAGCAGCTCGACATCCTGGCCGCCCGGCTCCGGGAGGAGGGGCTGCTGCCGCCGGCCGAGGCTGCGGAGCCGGCCGACGCCGCGGCGGAGGAGGACCTCAGCCTGCTGGGCGGGGCCGCCGGGGAGCAGAACGCGTACAGCGAACTGGCCGCGGCCATCCGGGCGTCGGATGTGCCGCTGGGCGGCCTGGTCCGGCGGGTGTCCGACGAGCAGCGGGCCATCCAGTCGGAGCAGAAGAGCGCCAAATACCTGCTGCACACCTTGGCCAACATCTCCCGCTCCCTGTGGAACGTCCGGACCAACGGGCTCCATGAGCGCACCGTGGTCACCGGCGTGCGGGAGCAGCTGGCGGCCATCGAGGAGAACCTGGCGGCCATCACCCGGTGGCTGGACGAGCGTCCCTAGGCGGCGGGCCATGGAGCTGGTCATTTCCTACGACCCCCGCGAGGAGGCGGTCGTCCTGACGCCGGAGGCGGACGGCGAGACGTGGAGCGGCTTTGTCCGCATCCTCTCCGATTACAGCGGCGCCATCCGGCAGGCGGGCGGGGCGCTGCGGATCCCGCACCGGGCGTTTCTGGCGGTGCGGGAGGAGATTGCCCGGTATCTCCGCAACCACGGCGGCCGCGTCCGGCTGACGCCCCAGGTCCGGGCGCTGCTGGAGGCGGCCAACGCCAAGTCCTACCGGAGCGCCTGCCGCGCGGGCAGCGCGGAGGCGGCGGAGGTCCGCCGCCGGCTGCGGGCGGCCGGCTTCACCCGGGAGCTGACGGCGCAGCAGATGCACAACGTCTGCCGCCTGGCGCCGCTGCCCGCGGGGGCGACGTTCTCGGTCCCGGGCGCCGGCAAGACCACCGAGGCCCTGGCCTACTTCTTCTACCACGCCGGGCCTGAGGACCGGCTGCTGGTGGTCGGCCCGCTGAGCGCCATGGGGGCCTGGGAGACGCAGCTGCGGGACTGCTGCCCGGACCGGCCGGAGCGGTTCGTCCGCCTGCGGGGCGGGGAGCGGGCCATCGGCCGGCTCCTGCAGGACGACCCGCGGCTGATGCTGATTTCCTACGGGCAGTTCGCCACGGCGGGGCGGCTGCTCCACGACTGCCTGGCCCGCCGCCGGGTGGTGATGGTCCTGGACGAGAGCCACCGCATCAAGAGCGGACGGGCGGGGGTCACGCCCCAGGAGATTCTGCGGGTGTCGCACCTGCCGGAGCGGAAGCTGATTCTCTCCGGGACGCCCTGCCCCCAGTCCCTGGCGGACCTGATTCCCCAGTTTTCCTTTCTCTACCCCGACCAGCCGGTGGACGAGGAGACGGTGGCCGACGCCTTCCGGCCCGTCTACGTCCGCACCACCAAGGCGCAGCTGGGACTGCCGCCGGTGGAGCACCGGATAATCTCCCTGGAGATGACGCCGCTGCAGCGGGAGCTCTACGAGTCCCTGCGCTCGGAGACCCGGCGGCAGATGCTGGCCATGCTCTCGGCGGCGGAGCGGGCCACCCTCCGGGACCTGGGAAAGAAAATCATGAAGGTCCTGGCCTTCGTCTCCAACCCCTCGCTCCTGGCCGGCGATTTGGCGTATCTCTTCGACCGGCGGCTCGGGGCGCTCCTGGCCGCGGACGCCGGGCCGAAGCTCCGCTACGCCTGCCGCCGGGCCCGGGAGCTGGCGGCCGAGGGGCAGAAGGTGATTATCTGGTCCCAGTTCGTGAAAAACGTGCGGCTGCTGACGGAGCGCCTGCAGGACCTGGGGGCCGACTGCATCGACGGCAGCGTGCCGACCGGCGATGAGGACGAGGAGGACACGCGGGAGTGGAAAATCCGCCAGTTCCATGAGAACCGCGAGAAGATGGTCCTGATTCTGAACCCCGCGGCGGCGGCGGAGTCCATCAGCCTCCACCGCGCGTGCCGCCACGCCATCTACGTGGACCGGTCCTTCAACGCCGCCCACTACTTACAGTCTGAGGACCGGATCCACCGGCTGGGCCTGGAACCGGGGCAGTCCCCGGTGGTGGAGCTCCTCGAGTGCCGGGGCACCATCGACGAGGTCGTTGACCGCCGGCTGCGGCAGAAAATCCGGACGATGGCGGAGGCGCTCAACGACGGCTCGCTGCAGGTGGAGGCCATCCCGTACGATACCGACGCCGCCGCCGGCGACGTGGACGACGAGGACCTCCGGGCCGTGCTGGCGCACCTGCTGGGGGACGGCGGCCGATGAGGAAGCACTATCTCTCCGTCAACGTGGCGGCCCAGGCGCTGCTGCTCCTGGAGGCCGTCCTGCGGCACGGCTGCTGCGAGCGGCGCGGCATCGCCCAGCTGGCGCTGCCCTACGGCGTGAACCGGGAGGTCGCCCTGGCCTTCGCCGAGCAGTGCCACTGGCTCCGGGCCGACGGCCCCGGCCGCGTCGCCTGCACCGAGGAGGGGGCGCGGATTGCGTCCGGCTTCGACGGGACGGGCATCGGGCCGGCGCTGTGGCGCCGGATTCTCGAGGGATACATCCGCCACTGCCGGCCGGCCTGGGCCAAGCGGATCCCCTACGGCCGGGCCGAGGCGTATCTGGTGATGACCGAGGAGGAGCAGCGCTGCTTCCGGGAGGCCGGGCTGCTGGAGAGCCAGGCCGACGACGTGGTGGACTGGTGGGACGGCCTGGCCGAACAGGAGCGCACGAAGCGGAACCGGCGCCTGGACGACGTCGGCCGTCGGGGCGAGCGGCTGACCATGGCCTATGAGGAGCGGCGGACGGGGGTGCGGCCGGATTGGCGCTCCATCGAGACGAACCTCTCGGGCTACGACATTCTCTCCCGCCGCTCCGCCGACGACGGGGAGCGGCTGCTGATTGAGGTGAAGTCCTCGGAGAAGCCCCTGGAGACGGCCTGCGCCCTCCTGTCCCGGCGGGAGCGGGAGGTGGCGCAGCTGCGCAACAACGCCGGCCGCTACCGGTTCTACCTCTGGAGCCTCGAGGGCGGCCGGCGGCTGGCCGTCCTCACGGCGGAGGAGCTGCGCCGGCACGTCCCCCGGGACCGGGCGGACGGCCGGTGGGAGACGGTGCGGATCCCCTTCGCCGCCTTTGCCGACCGCTTCGTGGACGTCCCATGACAGAAGAACCGCCGCCTGTTCAGGCGGCGGTTCTTCTGCATTGAGGAATGTGGCGCACAGTTGCCAAGCCGCGCGGCGTCAGCGGGACGGCGGCGTCTCCAGGGAGAATTCCCAGGCGCAGGCGCAGCTGTCGTCGGTCACATCGGGGTAGCAGCTGACGCAGCGGCAGGCGATGCGGTCGTCGATGGCGCGGGCGAAGCCGGCGTACTCAATCTCGCCCACCGGCTTGCAGGGGTGGTAGGGCATCCCCTTCCGGGCCCGGGCCTCCTGGACGCGGCAGCGGACGTTCCGGTAGAGGAGCTTCCCGTCCCGCAGCGTCAGGTCCGTGGGGTTGCAGCGGTCGTCCAGCCGCAGCGGCAGGGCCCGGGCCAGGCCCTCCAGGCCGGGATGCTCCGGAAGCTGCAAAAAGGCCTTGATGCGCCGGGCCTCGACGACGGTGAAGCGCCGCCAGGCCTCGGCGTCGTGGAACATCGCCTCGTCCATGCCGAACTTCCGCTCCACCGACTGGAACCAGACACCGTCGATGGCCAGCCAGTTTTTGGCGTCCATCTCCAGCAGGGTGAGCAGCTGCTCGCGGGTGAGGGATTGCAGGGTCTCGTTGATCATGCGGGGGCGTCTTCCTTTCCGTGGGCGTCCAGCCAGGCCCGTTCGCGGCGCTGGCAGGTGAAGAGGAGAATCTGCCGCCGGCGGCCCAGCTCCCGAAGGAGCTCCAGGGCGGCGGCCAGGCGGTCGTCGTCGAAGGCCACCAGGGCGTCGTCCAGGACGAGGGGCGCGTCGGGAGGCAGCACCGTCTCGGCCACCGCCAGGCGCACGGCCAGGTACAGCTGGTCGGCCGTGCCGGCGCTCAGGGCCTGGAGGGGATGGGCCGCCGTCGCCCCGGCCTCCCGGGCGCGGACGGCCATGTCCCGGTCCAGCTGGACCCAGTCGTACCGGCCGCCGGTCATCCGGGCCATGTACTGGCCGGCCAGACGGTTGATTTGCGGGGCAAAGCGGGTTTGGAGCGCCGCGTTGGCTTGGTCCAGAGCCTCCATGGCCAGCGTCAGGGCGTCGTACCGCTGCCGGAGCCGTTCGGCCTCCGCGGCCAGGGCCTCCTCCCGGGCGGCCAGGGCGGCCGGGTCTCCGGACGCCGCCTGCCGGCCCAGGCACCGGTCCAGCCGGGAGCGGACGTCGGCCAGCTGCGCGTCCAGCCCGGCCAGCTGCGCCGGGGCGTCTGTCTGCCCCGGGGCGGCGGATTCCAGCAGCGCCAGGCGGGCGCGGGCCTCCTCGCGGCCGGCGGCCTCGTGGAACTGCCGCAGGTGGATGGCCCGCTGGACGGCGGCCCGGGCCGCGGGCTCGTCGCCAACCTCGGGGGCGAAGGCCCGGACGGCATCCAGCAGCGCCGGAAGCTGGCCGTCCAGGGCCTGCCGCCGCCGGGCCAGAACGTCGCGGAGGGCGGCGGCCTCGGCCTGCTGCCGGGCCCGGTCCTCGAGAGCCTCGGCCAGGTCTCCGGCCGCCCGGCGGAGGTCTACGGCGTCGGCCGCGCCGTAGCCTGTCAGCAGGGCGTGCCGCCGGCGGCGCGCCCGGTTGCCGCCGGCCAGGGCCAGGGCGGAGAGCAGCAGCAGGAGTCCGGCGGCGGCCAGCAGCGGGCGGAGGGCCAGAAGCCCCGCCGCCGCCGATGCCGCGGCCAGGACGGCCAGGAGCGCCGCCGGCCACCGGGCGCCCCGCCGCGTCAGGGTCTCCAGCCGGGCCGCGTCGGCCGCGGCCTGCCGGCGGACGTCGGCGGCGTCGAGGCCCGCCAGGGCCGGCGGGCAGGGGGGCGGGTCCGGCGGGGCCGGGGCGGCCGCCAGGGTCTCGTCCAGCTGCGCGCCGGTCTCCCGCCAGACGTCCAGCTGCCGCAGCAGCGACTGGAGCTCCTCCATGGGCGGGAGCCCCGCCACGGAGGCCTCCCGCTCCCGCAGGGCCTGCCGGCGCTTTTCCCAGCCCGCCTGGGCCTGGTCCCGCCGGGCCGCCTGTCGGGCGTCCCGGTCGGCCGCCAGGGCCGCGCGGCGGGCCTCCAGGTCGGCCTGCTGGGCCCGCAGGCCCTGGATCTCGGCGCTCAGCTGCCGCTGGGCCTCCAGCTGGGCGCGGACCTCGGCCAGCTCCGCTTGGGCCTGGGGCAGGAGGCCCGTGCGGTTGTGGCGGCAGCGGTTGCGCTGCTCCCGGAGCCGCGCCATGGCCGCGCCGCAGCTGACGGCGTCGTCCCCGGCGGAGACCAGGGCGCTGAGCCGGGCCTCCAGGGCGTGGTCGCCGGTCAGGGGCAGGCCGCCCTGGCGCAGGAAGCCGCTGCGCTCATAGACGCTCCGCTCCACGCCCAGCAGGGCCTGGCCGCAGCCGGCGGCCGGCAGGTCCAGCGCGCGGCCGCTCTCGCCGTCCCAGGCCCGGAGGACACCCAGCGGCGTCCGGCCGGCCGTCGTCCGCTCGAGGACGACGGGCCGGCCCTGCCACGTCAATTCCAGGCGGCCGGCCATGGGCTTGCCGGACCAGGGCTGGTAGCGGGTCTTGTCGGGCAGGGTGGTCCGGGTGGCCCGCTGGGCCGTGTCCACGCCGTAGAGCATGGCCAGCAGGAAGGCGCACCAGGTGGACTTCCCCGACTCGTTGGGGGATTCCAGGACGTTAAGGCCGGGGCGCAGCTCCAGCTTCTCGCCGTCCAGCCGCCCGAAGACGGCCTGCATCGTGCGGAGTATCACAGGGCATCCTCCTCCCGTCCCTCCAGGGCGGCCAGGCCCAGCCGGGCAGCCAGGTCCCGGAGCGCCGGCTCGACGCCCTCCCGCTCGGCCAGGGCGTCGAGGAAGAGGCCGCGGAGGCTGTCCTGCCCCCGGTCCTCCCAGAGGGAGCGGGGGCGGGTGGTCTCGTCCCGCAGGTCCAGGCTGAAAAACCGCCCGGCCAGCGCCTCCCGCAGGGCCGCCAGGTCCGGCGGCGGGCAGGGGCCCGTCAGGCGGATCCGATAGATGTCCCGGGCGGTGTCCGGCGGCAGGGCGGCCTCGATGGCGGCCAGAGGGTCGTCCCCGGCGGCCACGGCCAGCGTCTCGTACCGCCGCCCGTCCAGGGGGCGGAAGGTCAGGCGGCAGCCGGCCTCGTCCAGCTGGCCCAGGTAGACGCCCTTCGGCCCCGTCTCGTCGAACCCCCGGCCCATGGCGCAGCCGGGCCAGGCGTAGGCGGTCCGGCCGGATTGCAGCAGCCCGGAGGCCCGGTGGATGTGGCCCAGGGCCAGATAGTCCAGGCCGGAGGCGGCAATCTCCTCGGGGGTGATGGGGTTGTACGGTGCGGCCCCCGGCGCCCCGTGGAGGACCATCAGCTGCAAAAGCCCCTCCGCCGGGGCCCGGAAGCCCGCCAGGAGGGACGGCGTCTCCGGGGCCGTGAAGGCCGCGCCCCAGACCCGGACGCCCAGGTCCGGCAGCACCTCCGACCGGGGCGACGATTGGGAGAAAATCCGCACGTTCCCCGGCCAGCCGCCGGCGGCGTAGGGGCTGCCGGGCGTGAAGCAGTCGTGGTTGCCGGGGGCGAGGAACACCGGAACGGCGCAGGCCGCCAGGGCGTCCCGGAGGGCCTCCAGAGTCTCCTGCCAGACCGTCTCGCCGTCCAGCAGATCCCCGGCCAGCAGCACCAGGTCGCACCCGGCGGCCAGCTCCGGCAGCCGGGCCAGCAGCCGGCGCTGTTCCCGGCGGCGGGCCGCGGCGGCCTCGGGCGGCAGGGCGCGGAAGGGGGCGTCCAGGTGGAGGTCGGCGGCGTGGAGGAAGTTAATCATGGAGGTCCACCCGCCGGGCCTCCCGGCAGCGGCCGGTCTCCCCGTCCAGGACAAAGAGAGCGGCCTCCAGCTTGCAGGGGCCCGGGGCCGGCTCGAAGCGGCTCGTCAGGTCCCCGCGGAAGCCGGCGATGGACTGCTCCGGCCGGACGCCCAGCACCGAGCGCATCGGGCCGGTCATGCCCAGGTCGGTCACGTAGCCGGTGCCCTTGGGGAGCACCTGGCAGTCGGCAGTGGGCACGTGGGTGTGGGTGCCCCAGACGGCCGAGGCCCGGCCGTCCAGATGGTAGCCCATGGCCAGCTTCTCCGAGGTGGCCTCGGCGTGGAAATCCACCAGCACCGCCCGGGCCTCTCCGGCCTCCCGGAGGACCCGCTCGGCCAGGAGGAAGGGGTTGTCCGGCCCGAAGGCCATGCCGCACCGGCCGATGAGGTTGAGCACCAGCACCGGTCCCATTGCGGTTTCAAAGAGGTCCCAGCCACGGCCCGGCAGCTGGGGGGCGAAGTTGGCCGGCCGGAGGATCCGGGGGCAGTCGTCCAGATACGGCACAATCTCCCGGCGGTTCCAGGTGTGGTTGCCCAGGGTGACGACGTCGGCCCCGGCGTCGAGGATGGCCTCGGCCTGGGCCGGGGTCAGCCCCACCATGGAGGCGTTTTCCCCGTTGACGACGCAGAAGTCCACCCCGTGGAGCTTTTTCAGCGGCCGCAGGTGGCGCTCTAAGCACTGCAGGCCGGCCGGCGCGACGACGTCGCCCACGGCCAGAACGGTGAAGTCCATCGGCTCAGCCTCCCCCGTGAGAAACCGGTGTTTCGAAAAATGCCGCCCGCAGGGCGTCGGCCAGGGCCAGGACGTCGGCCTCGGTGTTCTCCGGGCAAAAGCTGACCCGGACGGCCCCGTCGATGACCTCCGGCGGCAGGCCCATGGCCTCGAGCACGTGGCTCCGGTGGCCCTTGGCGCAGGCCGAGCCGGCCGAGACGAAGATCTCCCGGTCCTGGAGCCGGTTGATGAGCTCCTGGGACCGGTGGCCCGGCAGGCTGAAGCTGACGATGTGCGGCGCGTCGCCCGCGCCCAGGAGGACGACGTCCGGCAGTGCCGAGAGGGTCTCGCGGCACAGGTCGCGCAGCCGGGCCATGTGGGCGGCGTCCTCCCGGAAGGAGGCGGCGCCGGCCTCGCAGGCGGCTCCGAAGCCGCAGATGGCCGGCAGGGCCTCGGTGCCCGAGCGGAAGCCCTTCTCCTGGCCGCCGCCGCGGAGCAGCGGCGGCAGCGGCAGGCCCGGCCGGACGTACAGCGCCCCGACGCCCTTGGGGCCGTGGACCTTGTGGCCGGAGACGGTCACCAGGTCCGCCCCCAGGGCCTTGGCCCGGAGCGGCACCTTCAAAAAGCCCTGGACGGCGTCGGTGTGGAACAGGGCGTTGGGGCAGCGGCGGCGGACCGTCCGGAGCATCCGCTCCACCGGCATCACCGCGCCCGACTCGTTGTTGACCAGCATCACCGACACCAGGATGGTGTCCGGCCGCAGGGCCGCCTCCAGCGCCTCGACGGAGACGCGGCCGAGGCGGTCGGGCTGGAGATAGGTGACGGAAAAGCCCTGGCTCTCCAGGTCCTTGGCGGGGTTGAGCACCGCGTGGTGCTCCACGGCGGTGGTGACGATGTGCCTCCCCCGCTTGCCCAGGCGGCGGGCCGCGCCGTAGAGGGCCCAGTTGTCGGCTTCCGTGCCGCCGGAGGTGAAGAAGACCCGCTCGGGCTCCGCGCCCAGGGCGGAGGCCACCTGCCGCCGGGCCTGCCCGAGCCGCTGTTCGGCGGCCATGCCGAAGCCGTACAGGGCCGAGGGGTTCCCCCAGCACGTGGTCAGGGCGTCGTGCACCGCTGCCACGGCCGCGGCGCAGGGGCGGGTGGTGGCGGAGTTGTCGAGATATATCATCGGAAATCCATCGCTCCTAGCTGATGCTCGTCGTGTATTCGTGGAGGACCCGCACGGCCCGGGCGAACTGGGCCTGCTCCTCGTCGGTCAGGCGGTACTCCACCACCTCCCGGATGCCCGAGGCGCCGATGACCGCCGGGACGCCGGCGTAGACGCCCTCCTGGCCGTACTCCCCGTGGAGCATCGCCGAGACCGGCAGCACCCGCTGCTCGTCCCGGAGGATGGCCGTGAGGATTTCGGCGGCCACCGAGGAGACGCCGAAGGTGGTCGTCCCCTTGACGCCGGCCAGGTTGTAGGTGACGTCGGCGATGGTGTTGGCCACGGCCTCCCGGTCGAAGCCCGGCAGCAGGTCCGGATGGTCCTCGAACACCTGGTCCAGAGGCTTGCCGGCCACGGACACCAGGCTCCAGGGAATCACCTGCTCCTCGCCGTGCTCGCCCATGACGAAGGCCGTCACCGAGCGGGGGTCCACGGCCAGGGCGTCGGCCAGGTAGCACCGGAGCCGCGCCGTGTCCAGGGCCGTGCCGGTGCCGATGACCCGGGTGTCCGGCAGCCCCGAGAGCTGCTGGACCAGCCACGTCATCAGGTCCACCGGGTTCGTCACCACCAAAAAGATGCCGTCGAAGCCCGTGGCCATAATCGACGGGACAATCCGCCCCACCAGGGTGGCCGTCTGGTCCAGCTTGTCCAGCCGCGGCGTGTTGGGCGGGAACTGGGGCCCGGCGGTCAGGACGCACACGTCGGCGTCGGCGCAGTCGTAGTAGGAGCCGTCGCGCACGTCCATGGCGCTGCCGGACACGCCCAGGGAGTGCTGTAAGTCGGTTGCCTCCGCCCAGGCGCGCCGCTGGTCGCTGTCCACCAGGACCAGGTCGTCGCACAGCCGCCCGGCCACCAGGCGGTAGGCCAGAGTGGCCCCCACCCGGCCGGCGCCGACGACGGCCACCTTCGTTCTGGAAATTGCCATTGCTGGCACCTCCGTTTCTCTCTTCAATCTCAATCTCTCATTTCCCCACGCAGAAGCGGGAGAAAATTTGGTCCGTAATCTCGGCGCGGACCGACTTGCCGGTGATTTCCCCCAGGGCCTCCAGGGCCTCCTCCACGTCGGTCAGCACCGCGTCGGGGGTCACGCCGGCCTCCGCCGAGTTCAGGGCCGCGGAGAGGGCCGCGCCGGCCCGGTCCACCGCCGCCGCCTGGCGGGCGTTGGTCAGCAGGGAGCCGTCGCAGGGGACGTCCTCGGGGAAGAGCATATCCACCGCGTCCTCCAGCAGCGGCAGGCCCTCGCCGGTCTTGGCGCTCAGGGGCACCACCAGCTCGAAGGGCAGGTCCGCCGGCTGGAGCACCGCCGGCAAATCCCGCTTGTTGAGGATGGCCACGGCCTGGCGGGCCGCGGCGGCTGCGTCGATGACGGCATGGTCCGCCTCCTCCAGCGGCCGGCTGCCGTCGAAGACGCACAGGGCCAGGTCCGCCCCCCGGGCCGCCTGGCGGCTCCGCTCGACGCCCAGGGCTTCCAGCCGGTCTCCGGTCTCCCGGATGCCGGCGGTGTCCGTCAGCCGCAGCTTCCGCCCGCCCAGGCGCAGCGTCTCGGTGACGGCGTCCCGGGTCGTGCCGGCGATGTCGGTGACGATGACCCGGTCGTAGCCGGCCAGGGCGTTCAGGAGGCTGGACTTGCCGGCGTTGGGCTTGCCCAGCAGCACGGCGCGGAGGCCGTCCCGGAGGATCCGGCCCCGGTCGAAGGTGGAGCGCAGGGCGGCCAGCTCCTCCAGGGCCTCCTCCAGGGTGGAGAGCAGCCGGGCCGAACGGAACGCCTCGATGTCCTCGTCGGGGTAGTCCAGCACCGCGTGGAAGTGGGCGCAGAGGCCGGCCAGCCGGTCGTAGACGCCGTCCACCCGGCGGGATACGGCCCCGGCCAGCTGGCCGGCGGCGTTGGCGGCGGCGTCGGCGGTCTCGGCCTCGATGAGGTCGGCCACGGCCTCGGCCTGGCTCAGGTCCATCCGGCCGTTGAGGAAGGCCCGCTTCGTGAACTCCCCGGGCCCGGCCTGGCGGGCCCCGGCGGCGAACAGCGCCTCCAGCCCGGCGGCCAGCACCGCCGGGGAGCCGTGGCAGTGCAGCTCCGCGGTGTCCTCGCCGGTGTAGGAGTGGGGGGCCCGGGAGACCGTGGCCAGCACCTGGTCGATTGGCCGGCCCTGGCGGTCGAGCAGGGCGCCGAGCACCAGCCGGCGGTCCTCGGTCTCGGCCAGGGGGCGGCCGCCGGCCGCCCGGAACACCCGGTCGGCCACGGCCACGGCCCCGTCCCCCGACAGCCGCAGGACGCCGATGGCCGCCATCTGCCAGGCGGTGGAGACGGCGGCGATGACTTCTGACATGGCGACGCTCCTTTGCATGATACTTGGATTCCAGTATACGACGCTTTCCCGAAATTGGCAAGAGCCCTCCGGAGATTTTCCGATTTTCCCCGGCGGGTCGTTGCCTTTTTCGTCGGACTATGGTATGGTAGAGGGGACAATTCCGCGAAAAAAGGAGGCGAGGGCATGGGGCGCTGGTGCCAAAAGCTGCTCTGCTGGCTTCTGCTCGTGTGCATCTGCGCGGCCGGGGCATCCGCGGCGGCCGCGGACGGCGGGGAGGAGACGCCGGCGGATGCCGTCATCAACCGCCTGGAGGCCCGCTGGGTCGTGGACGACCGGGGGGGCGCCTCGGCCACAGTGACGCTGGATGTGACGTTTTCCACAGCGGTGACGGAGATGGAGTTCCCCATCGGCAGCGGCCGCGGCGGCTCCCTGGCCGGCCGGGACACGCGCACCGTGGACACCGACGACGGCAGGGCCCTGCGGCTGACGGCCGAGGCCGGGCTCACGGGACAGCAGTCCTTCACGCTGACGTACGACCTGGACGGCGTCATCACCGAGACGGAGACCGGCCAGCTGCTCGCCTTTGACGTCCTGCCCACCGGATGGGCCTACCCCATCGAGGTGGCCACCTTTTCGGTGACCATGCCGGCGGCCTTCACCGGAGAGCCCGCCTACGTCGGCGGGTACTACGGCGACACCGTGGGCGACTACATGACCCTCAGCCAGGAGTCGGCCTCGTTCTCCGGCACGTTCAACGAGTCCCTCCGCGACCACGACAGCCTGGCCGTCTCCCTGGTCCTGCCGGCGGGCTACGTGGACCTCCACAGCGCCGGGGGCATCTCGTCCCTGGTGACGCTGATTCTCGTGGCGGTCCTGGGGGCGGCGTGCCTGCTGTACTGGTATCTGACGCTGCGCAACCCCCGGCTGTCGGTGCGGCTGCGGCCCATCGCCCCCGACGGGGCCGGCGCCGGCGACCTGCCGATGCTCCTGACCGGGCAGACGCCCAGCCTGGCGCTCCAGGTGATGCAGTGGGCCAGCCTGGGGTATCTGACGGTCCACATGGGCGGCGGCAGCCTGGTGCTGCGCCGGACCATGGACATGGGCACCGAGCGGCGGAACCTGGAGCGCTCGGCTTTCAACAAGCTCTTCGGCCCGGACGGCCTGTGCGACGGGGCGGGGGCCCGGTTCGGCCAGCTGGCCGAGCGGTACGCCGCGGCCGCCACGGCCCGCTGGCGGCGGCAGCTCTTCTCCAAGACCAGCGGTTCGCCGACCCTCCTGCACCTGCTGGCGGCGCTGGCCTGCGGCGTGGCGGCCCTGGGTTCGGCCTCGTCGGGGCTGCCGGCCGGCGCGCTGCGGGGGCTGCTGCTGGCATTGTGCGCCGTGGCCGGCGCGGCGCTGGGATGGATCTCCCAGCGGGCCGTGACGGCCGCCGCCCGCCGGCAGTACCGGCTGGCCCTGGTCTGCGCGCTGCCGATGGTGGTCATCCTGGCGGCGGCGCGGCTGTGGGGCGGGCTGATTCCCGCGGCCCTGGCGCTGCTGCTCCAGGTGTTCGCCGCCGGCGTCACCCTGCGGGGCGGCCGGCGCAGCCCCGGCGGCCGGGACAACCTGGCCCAGACGCTGGGCTTCCGCCGCTATATCCAGCACGTGAGCCCCCACCAGCTGACGCTGCTGCTGCGGGACGACGGGCAGTACCTCTACAACCTGCTGCCCTTTGCCGAGGCCATGGGCCTGGGCCGGGACCTGGCCGCCCGGCTGGGCGAGGCCCGGATGGAGCCCTGCGCCTGGCTGGAGACGCGCCGGGCCCTCCAGACGGCGCCGGCCTTCCGCGCCGCGCTGCGGGAGGCCCTGGACCGGATGGAGGCCGCCGCCCGCCGCCGCTGAAACCGAATCAAACAAGCGCCCGCCTTCCGGAAGCTGCGGAAGGCGGGCGCTTCCGTCTGCAAAAGAATGACGGCTTGGAAAACCGGAGCCCACGGGGATTTTTCGGTGGGTTGCTTAATTTCCCACCGGAATTTGACGATATTCCAATAAAGAGGCCGCGTGCACCGGCGTGTGCGGCGGAATATGCTGTGGAAAGGGGCGGACCCCATGGGACTGACAATCGGTTCGCTGCCGAAACTGCCGGACGCGCTTGTCCGGAACAGCTGGGTCAAGGAAGTGGACGTGTCGAATCCGGGCGGCGCCCGGCCGGACCTGCCGGCCGGCGTGAAATTGGAGCCCTCCGTGCGTCCGGGGCAGGTTCTGGACCGGGTGGACTGGGACAGCGCCGTCCCGCTGGACCCGCAGTTCGGCGAGAACATCGCGTATCGCCCGGACAGTCCGTTTCTCAGAAACGGGCGGCAGGATTTTACCGTCTTTTCCGGCGGCGACGTCTCGGAAGCGGCGGACTTCTCTATGGGAAAATCGGTGTCGGTGTCGGTTTACTATTCTCCGGAGGCAAAACGCAATCAAGCGTGGAATCGGATGTCCCAGGAACGAAACGCCCTCATTGAGCAGATGAAAGCGGAGATCTCCGCGGCCGGGATGGACTATTTCGAGAGCCAGCGGTTCATAAAGGACAGCTTTACCGCCCTCTACACCGATTGGATGCACAACGAGCCGGAACTGTTCAAGGTGTGGTTTAACTGGAATGAAGAGGACTTTGCCAACCATGCGTGGGATCTGACAATCAAACCGGAGGGCTGGACGGACGCGGATTTTGCGTTCTGGAAGGCCTATGACCCCTGGGGATTGGAACCGTAAGGAAAGGAGGCTGTCCCCCATGCGGATTGACGGAACGTTTCGCAGCGCCGCCCCCGGTTTGGGAACGGGGAGCGCGGGCCGCGCCAACGGCCCGGCCCGTCCTGCCCGGACCGACCGTCTGGCCTTCTCCGGCCAGGCGGCCGCGCAGGTGTCCGCCCTGGCCCAGGCGCAGGCCAGGCTCCGCGCCGTCCGGCAGGCCACGGAAAATGCGGAGGATTCCCCCGTGGTCCAGATGGTGGAGAACATGAAAGAGGCCCTGGAGGTCCTGGAACTCTGCGGGAAAATCGCCGCACGGATCCAGGATGGGGACGAGGTGCCGCAGAAGGACCTGCGGTATCTCATCAAAAATAACCCGGCGGCGTACCTGATGGCCATGGCCGCCCGGGAGCCGAAGGAGGACCCCCGCATCTGGGAGAGCGCCCTCCCGCAGGAGGCGCAGCCGGAAGACGCGCCGGCGGCCAGCGGCGTCGCCGCAGAGCCGCCGCGCAGCCCTGGAGGCGCCGGGGAACGCGCCGCCGGGGCGAAGTCCGTTGAAATGCAGGCGTGATGCCAGCGGCGCGCCCTATTCGGTCCGCAACGGGGCGCGGCCAAAAACAGGAAGCCGGCCGGCCTCCGACGCTCGGAAGAGACGTCGGGGGCCGGCCGGCTGTTTCGGCGCTTACTGCATCAGGACGGCCATGACGGCCTTGATGGTGTGCATCCGGTTTTCGGCCTCGTCGAAGACGATGGACGCCGGGCTCTCGAAGACCTGGTCGGTGACCTCCATGTCCTCCCGGCCGAACTTGCGGCCCATCTCCGCGCCGATGGCGGTCTTCAGGTCGTGGAAGGCCGGCAGGCAGTGCATGAAGCGGCACTGGGGGCCGGCGTTGTCCACCAGGGCCTGATTCACCTGGTACGGGGCCAGGTCCGCAATCCGCTCGGCCCAGACGGCCGCCGGCTCGCCCATGGAGACCCAGACGTCGGTGTAGAGGACGTCGGCCCCCCGGGTGGCGGCCATGGGATCCTCCTCAAAGGTCAGCGTGGCGCCGGTCTCGGCGGCGATGGCCCGGCAGGTCTCCACCAGCTGGGCGTCGGGGAAGTACTTGGCCGGGGCGCAGGCGGTGAAGTCCATGCCCATCTTGGCGCAGCCGACCATCAGGGAGTTGCCCATGTTGTACCGGGCGTCGCCCAGGTACACCAGCTTGACGCCCCGCAGCTTGCCGAAGTGCTCCTGGATGGTCAGGAAGTCGGCGAGGATCTGGGTGGGGTGGAACTCATTGGTCAGCCCGTTGAACACCGGCACGCCGGCGTAGCGGGCCAGCTCCTCGACAATCTCCTGGCCGAAGCCCCGGTACTCGATGCCGTCGAACATCCGGCCCAGGACGCGGGCCGTGTCGGCGATGGACTCCTTCTTGCCAATCTGGGAGCCGGCCGGGTCCAGGTACGTGACGCCCATGCCCAGGTCCCGGGCCGCGACCTCGAAGGCGCAGCGGGTGCGGGTGGAGGTCTTCTCAAAAATCAGGGCCACGTGCTTGCCCTCCAGCGTCCGGTGGGGGATGCCGGCTTTCTTTTTCGCCTTCAGGTCGGCGGCCACGTCCAGGAAGTGCTGAATCTCCGCCGGGGTGAAGTCCAACAGTTTGAGAAAATGCTTCTGTTCCATGGGGGCGCTCCTTTCTACTGCGGCGCACGTTCACCGGCCAGCCGGGCGCGGGTGCGCGCGATGTGGGCCCGGACCATCTCCGGGGCGGGGCCGCCGGGCACGGTCCGGCCCAGCAGGCAGGTCTTCAAATCGATGGCGCCGTAGACCCCCTCATCGAAGACCGGGGACACGGCCCGGTACTCCGCCAGGGGGAGCGTCTCCAGGGTCTGGCCGGTCTCGATGCAGTGGTGGACCAGCCTGCCCACGCAGGTGTAGGCGTCCCGGAAGGGCATCCCCTTCTTGACCAGGTAGTCGGCGCAGTCGGTGGCGTTGATGAAGCCCTCGGCCGCGGCCCGGCGGAGGCGGTCCGCCCGGACGGTCAGCGTCCGGTACATGGGGGTGAACACGTCCAGGCAGAGGCAGACCGTGTCCACGGCGTCGAAGATGGCCTCCTTGTCCTCCTGCATATCCTTGTTGTAGGCCAGGGGCAGGCCCTTCATCACCGTCAGCAGGCCCATCAGGTGGCCGTAGACCCGGCCGGTCTTGCCCCGGACCAGCTCGGCGATGTCCGGGTTCTTCTTCTGGGGCATGATGGACGAGCCGGTCGCGTAGGCGTCGTCCAGGGCGACAAAGCCGAACTCATAGCTGGACCAGAGGATAATCTCCTCCGAGAAGCGGCTCAGGTGCATCATGAGAATCGACAGGTCCGCGGCCAGCTCCAGGGCGTAGTCCCGGTCGGAGACACCGTCGATGGAGTTCTCCGTGGGCTTGTCGAAGCCGAGGGCCCGGGCGGTCATCGCCCGGTCGATGGGGTAGGTGGTGCCGCAGGCGGCCCCGGAGCCCAGGGGGCACTGGTTCATCCGCGCCCGGCAGTCGGCCAGGCGGTCCAGGTCCCGGGTGAGCATCTCGGCGTAGGCCATGGTGTAGTGGGCGAAGGTGGAGGGCTGGGCCCGCTGGAGGTGGGTGTAGCCGGGCATGATGGACTCCAGGTGCGCCTCGGCCTTGTCGCAGATGGCGAGAATCAGGGCGCGGACCTTCTCCCGCAGCGTGTCAATCTCCCGGCGGAGGTAGAGCCGCAGGTCCACGGCCACCTGGTCGTTCCGGGAGCGGGCGGTGTGGAGGCGCTTGCCGGCGTCGCCGATGCGTTCGGTCAGCAGGGCCTCGATGTTCATGTGGATGTCCTCGTTCTCCTCGGAGAAGGTGATTTTGCCGTCGCGGCAGTCCTGGAGGATCTCCCCCAGGGCCTGGACGATGCGGTCGGCCTCCTCCTGGGGGATGATGCCGCAGGCGCCCAGCATCGCCGCGTGGGCCATGGAGCCGGTGATGTCCTCCTCGTACATCCGCTGGTCGTAGGAGATGGAGGCGTTGAGGGCGTCCACCAGCTTGTCGGTGTCCTTTTCAAAGCGGCCGGACCAGAGTTTCATCGGCAGCGCTCCTTTCGTGCAGTGTTGCGGCGGCGCCGCAGAATCGGGCGTCCTCCGGACAGCCCATTGCGCCCCAGACCGGAGAGGCCTGGGGCGCGGCGGTTCGGGATGGGCGGGGCTTACAGCTTCCCCTGCTCCCGCAGGGCCTGGACGGTGTCCGGCAGGCCCCAGAGGTTGATGAAGCCGGTGGCCTGGGCCTGGTCGTAGTCGCTCTCGTCGAAGGTGACCAGGTTCTCGGAGTACAGCGTGCAGGGGGAGGTGACCGAGGCGGTGATGATGTTGCCCTTGTAGAGCTTCAGCTTCACCTGACCGGTGACGTACTTCTGGGTGTCCACGGCGAAGGCCGTCAGGGCCTCCCGCAGCGGGGTGAACCACTTGCCGTTGTAGACCAGGTCGGCAAAGTCCACGGCCAGCTTGGACTTCATGTGCTTCGTGTCCTTGTCGAGGGTAATCATCTCCAGCACCTCGTGGGCCCGGTAGAGGATGGTGCCGCCGGGGGTCTCGTAGACGCCGCGGTCCTTCATGCCCACCAGCCGGTTCTCCACGATGTCCAGGAGGCCGATGCCGTTGGCGCCGCCGAGCTTGTTGAGCTTCTTGATGATGTCGCTGGCCTTCATCTTCTCGCCGTCGATGGCCACGGGCCAGCCCTTCTCGAAGTCCAGCGTCACGTAGGTGGGCGCGTCGGGGGCCTGCATCGGGGAGACGCCCATCTCCAGGAAGCCGGGCTTGTCGTACTGCGGCTCGTTGGCCGGGTCCTCCAGGTCGAGGCCCTCGTGGCTCAGGTGCCAGAGGTTCTTGTCCTTGGAGTAGTTCGTCTCCCGGGAGATCTTCAGCGGCACGTTGTGGGCCTCGGCGTAGTCAATCTCCTCCTCGCGGGACTTGATGTCCCACTCCCGCCAGGGGGCGATGATTTTCAGCTCCGGGGCGAAGCGCTTGATGGCCAGCTCAAAGCGGACCTGGTCGTTGCCCTTACCGGTGGCGCCGTGGGCCACGGCGTCGGCGCCCTCCTTCTTGGCGATGTCCACCAGGGCCTTGCCGATAATCGGCCGGGCAAAGGCGGTACCCAGGAGGTAGTCCTCGTACTTCGCGCCCATCATCATCGAGGGGATGATGACATCGTCCACCATCTCGTCCACCAGGTCCAGGACGTACAGCTTCGAGGCGCCGGTCTTCAGGGCCTTTTCCTCCAGGCCCTCCAGCTCGTCGTCCTGGCCCACGTCGGCGGCCACGGCGATGATTTCGGGATTGTTGTAGTGTTCCTTGAGCCACGGGATGATAATCGACGTGTCCAGGCCGCCGGAATACGCAAGGACGATTTTCTGAATCTCACTCATTGGAATTCCCCTCCGGTTCGCATCTTGTTTTCGGTAGCCCTATCATACCACCCCCGCGGCCAAAAGGCAACCGTGAAGTTGAATAAAAATGCAGGATTCTTTCCGGTATATTTATAATTATTCGAGATAATTCGGCGAATATGCAGAATATAGTGAATATATTCGTGCGGAGCGCGTATGAACCCGGCGGCATCCGGTTGACAAGGGCGGCGGGGAGATGGTACATTGGACGCAACTTTTGGAAACGGAGCGAGACCAATGATGTATCAGCTGACAGCGGCCGTCTTTGACATGGACGGCACCCTCCTGGATTCCAGCGCCATGTGGGCCGAGGTCTCCCCGGCGGTGGTGCGGCAATTCGGCGCGGAGCCGCGCCCGAGCATCTACCGGGATATGCTGCCCCTGGGGATGCGGGAGTTCGCGCCCCGGCTGAAGGCCGACTACGGTCTGGAGCCGCCGGTGGAGGAGATTGCCCGGGCCATCGAGGCCAAGGTGGAGCGGTACTACTTCGAGGAGGCGGCCCTGAAGCCGGGGGCTCTGGCGTTCCTCCGGGCGCTGAAGGCCGCCGGCGTGGGCATCGCCCTGGCCACGGCCACCGACCGGCGGCTGCTGGAGCCGGCCCTGGCCCGCACCGGGGCCCTGCCGCTGCTGGACGCCGTGTTCACCTGCGGCGAGGTGGGGGCCGGCAAGCACGAACCGACCATTTTCCGCCGGGCTGCCGAGGCCCTGGGCGCCCCCAAGGCCGAGACCTGGGTCTTCGAGGACGCCCTCTACGCCATTGAGACGGCCCGGGCAGACGGCTTCCCGGTCTGCGCCGTGGCCGACGCCCAGACGGGCTTCCAGTGGGACGCCATCCGCGCCGCGGCCACCTGTGCGCTGGAGGACTTCCGCCAGTGGCGGCAGCTGCCCTTCGCCAACCTGGCGGCCGTCCGGGAAGCGGCGCCGTGACCGCCGAGGGCCCGCGGCTTTGCCGCGGTCAGCGCGGCGCGGCGCGGAAAACCGACGCTTTACGGCGGCGGGAATCTCGTGTATAATCATGGTACATTGCCGTTTTGAGAGGGTTTGCGCCATGCGTATGCGAAAAAAACACAATCTGGGCCCCCGGATGGAGGCCTGCGACCGGGTCTGGATCCGGGATCCGGCCCAACACCGGGGCCGTTGGCGGGAGCTGATGCCGGAGGCCCGGGCGCTGCGGCTGGAAATCGGCTGCGGCAAGGGGAAGTTCACCGTGGAGACCGCCAAGGCCGAGCCCGACGTGCTGCTCATCGCCCTGGAGAAGGTCCCCGACGCCATGGTCATGGCCATGGAGTACGCCGTCCGGGAGGAGCTGCGCAACGTCTTTTTCATCGACGCCGACGCCGCGATTCTGCCGGAGCTGTTCGCCGAGGACGAGGTGGACCGGATCTATTTGAACTTCTGCGACCCCTGGCCCCGGAACAAGACGGCCAAGCTGCGCCTGACCTACCGGACCTTCCTGGAGAAGTACCGGGCCGTCCTCCGGGACGGCGGCGAGCTGTACTTCAAGACCGACAACCGCCCGCTCTTCGACTTCTCCCTGGAGGAGTTCGCCCGCTGCGGCCTGGAGACCCGGGCCGTGACGAACGACCTCCACAAAGACGGCGTCGTGGGGATCCTCACCGGCTATGAGGAGAAGTTCCTGGCCCTGGGCACGCCCATCAACCGCTGCGAGTGCATCGTCCACAAGGGGGCGGAGGCCGGCGCATGATTGGCACCGTGGTCAACGCCCTGGCCGTCCTGCTGGGCAGCGCCCTGGGGCTCCTGGGCGGCGCGCGGCTGCGGCCGGAGCGGACCGAGATCCTCGTCCACGGCCTGGCCATCGTCATTCTGGTCCTGGGCATCTCCCCGGCCGTCGCCACCGGGGACATTCTGGCCGTCATCCTCTGCCTGGTCCTGGGAAGCGCCCTCGGCGAGGCGCTGGACATCGAGCGGCGGCTGGACCGCCTGGGCGAGTTCCTCAAGGCCCGGCTCCTCCGCGGCGGCGGGCGGGGCGGCTTTACCGAGGGCTTCGTCACCGCCAGCCTCGTCATGTGCGTCGGCTCCATGGCCGTCATGGGCTCTCTGGAGGCCGGCATCCGCGGCAACCCGGCGCTGCTGTACTCCAAGGCCGTCATCGACGGCGTCCTGGCCCTGAGCTTCTCGGCCGCCCTGGGCATCGGCGTGGCCTTTGCGGCGCTGCCGCTGTTCCTCTACCAGGGGACGCTGACGCTGCTGGCGGGGCTCCTGGCCCCGTACCTCTCCGACGCCGTGGTCCGGGAGATGTCCGCCGTAGGCGGCATCCTGCTCATCGGCACCGGGCTGAACACCCTCGGCCTCATGCCCCGGCGGATCCGCGTCGGCAATATGCTGCCGGCCATCCTGCTGCCCATCCTGTACGTCCCGCTGGCCGAGGGGCTGGCTTCGCTGTTTTAACACAAGGAGGAATCACCATGGAAAAAATTCGGATGACGACGCCGCTGGTGGAAATCGACGGCGACGAGATGACGCGGATCCTCTGGGCCGCCATCAAGGAGCAGCTGCTCGAGCCCTTTGTGGACCTGAAGACCGAATACTACGACCTGGGCCTGCCCAAGCGGGACGAGACCCGGGACCGGATTACCCACGACAGCGCCGAGGCCATCCGGAAGTACGGCGTCGGCGTCAAGTGCGCCACCATCACCCCCAACGCCCAGCGGATGGAGGAGTACCACCTCCACGAGATGTGGAAGAGCCCCAACGGCACCATCCGCGCCGCCCTGGACGGCACGGTGTTCCGCGCGCCGATTCTCGTGGACGGCATCAGCCCGGTCGTCCGCAACTGGAAGGCCCCGATTACCATCGCCCGTCACGCCTACGGCGACGTCTACCGGGGTGTGGAGTTTGCGGCTGAGGCCGGCGGCAAGGCCGAGCTGGTCGTCACCGGCCGCGACGGGCAGGAGCGCCGCCAGACCATCTATGACTTCGAGTGCCCCGGCGTCGTCACCGGCCAGTACAACAAGGATTCCTCCATCGACTCCTTCGCCCGGGCCTGCTTCCAGTACGCCCTGGACACCCGCCAGGACCTGTGGTTCTCCACCAAGGACACCATCGCCAAGGTCTACGACGGGCGGTTCAAGGAGCGCTTCCAGGCCATTTTCGACGCCGAGTACAAGGCCCGGTTTGACGAGGCGGGCATCACCTACTTCTACACCCTCATCGACGACGCCGTGGCCCGGGTCGTCCGCAGCGAGGGCGGCTTCATCTGGGCCTGCAAGAACTACGACGGCGACGTCATGAGCGACATGGTCTCGACGGCCTTCGGCAGCCTGGCGATGATGACCTCGGTCCTGGTCAGCCCCGACGGCAAGTACGAGTACGAGGCCGCCCACGGCACCGTCACCCGCCACTACTACCGCTACCTGGAGGGGGAGCAGACCTCCACGAACCCCATGGCGACGATTTTCGCCTGGACCGGGGCCCTGGCCAAGCGGGGCGAGCTGGACGGCAACGAGGCCCTGCGGGCCTTCGCCGCCAAGCTGGAGCGGGCCTGCCTGGACACCATCGAATCCGGCGTCATGACCAAGGACCTGGCGTCCCTCTGGGAGAAGGGCGAGCCGACGGTCGTCACCTCCGACGGCTTCCTGGCCGCCGTCCGCAGCCGCCTGGAGCAGGCGCTGTAACGCCGAGCAATCCCCGACAACAAAAGCGGCGCGCCGCCAGTGTGGCGGCGCGCCGTTTTCGTCTCTCTCCACCCGCTCAGGTCACGGTGTGCTGGCGCAGCAGCACCTGCTCGCGCAGCTCCCGGCCGCGGCGCAGCTGGGCGACCATCTCTTCGCGGTTTTCCGCGGATAAAGCGGCGCGAAATTGGGTAAGATTTTCCATCAGCGTGTCGAGTTCCCGCAGCAGCGGCTCCCGGTTGCAGAGGAACAGCGTCGCCCACATCTCCGCGTCCAGCTTTGCCACGCGGGTCATGTCCTGGAAGCTGCCGGCCGAGAAGCCGAAGACCCGCTGGCTGGTGGGGCTCTTGATGTAGGCGCTGGACACCACGTGGGCCAGCTGGGAGGTGTAGGCGATGATGTCGTCGTGCTCCTCCGGCGTGGCCTCCACCACCCGGCCGAAGCCGATGGCCAGCGACAGGGCCCGGACGGTCTCCAGGGCCTCCGGGTCGGTGCGGTCCGTGGGGGTGAGAATCATGCTGGCGCCCTGGTAGAGGTCGGCGCTGGAGTTGGCGAACCCCGCCACCTCCCGGCCGGCCATGGGGTGGGTGCCCACGTAGCGGACCCCCGCCTCGGCGTAGAGCCGGTCGGCGCAGGCCACCACCGGCGCCTTGACGCCGCAGATGTCCAGGACAATCGCGCCGCGGCGGAACTGGTGCACGTGGCTGCGGAGGAACTCCATGGTGGCCTCCGGCGGCAGGGCGACGATGCAGACGTCCACGGCCCCCAAATCGGTCAGCGGCCCGTCGATGGCCCCGACGCTCTGGGCGAATTCCACGGTGGCCGGGTTCCGGGTGGCCCCGAGGACGGTGTGGTCCGTATATCGCTGGATGGCGCGGCAGAAGGAGCCGCCGATGAGCCCCATGCCGTAAACTCCGATAACCATATGCTTCACCTCGCGGCGTACTTGCGGCCCGGCCCTCCCGGGCGGCCCCGCAGGCTTTTATTGTACCCGCTCGGCGCCGCGCCGTCAAGGCGGGCGGCGGGCGCGAAAAAAGTGAAAAAAATTGCGCCGTCCTATTGTCACCCACGGGCAAAAGGTATATAATGGGACGGATACACAAATTGGGGGATATTTCCCCCGTTTTCCCCATAAAGAATCATCAAAGGATGTGCGACATGGCAGAATCCAAGAATCAGGCAAAAGAAAAAGAGACCGCGGACTCCATGGCGGCCCTGACGGCGCTGATTGCCCGGGCGCGGAAGGACGGCACCATCCAGGCCTCGGAGCTGGTGGCCGAGCTGGAGAAACTGGATTTGTCGGTTGAGAAGATTGAACAGGTCTACGAGTCCTTCGACGCCATGGGGATTCAGATTGTCGGCGCGGAGCTGGAGCTGGACCTGGACTCGGACCTGGGCCCCGCCGAACTTCCCGACGACGAGGAGGACCTGGTGGACCCGGTGGAGCTGGCCGCCGAGTACAACCTGGACGACCCGGTGCGGATGTACCTCAAGGAGATTGGCCAGGTGCGCCTGCTCACGGCCGAGGAGGAGACGGAGCTGGCCAAAAAGGTCGCCGAGGGCGACAAGGCCGCCAAGGACAAGCTGACCGAGGCCAACCTCCGGCTGGTGGTGTCCATCGCGAAGAAGTACTCCGGCCGCGGCCTCCACATCCTCGACCTCATCCAGGAGGGCAACACCGGCCTCATCCGCGCCGTGGACAAGTTCGACTACACCAAAGGGAACAAGTTCTCCACCTATGCCACCTGGTGGATCCGCCAGGCCATCACCCGGGCCATCGCCGACCAGGCGCGGACCATCCGCGTGCCGGTACATATGGTGGAGGTCATCAAC
>CAJFNZ010000029.1 GCA_904395905.1 uncultured Oscillospiraceae bacterium
CGGCAATCAGGGCCGTGAGGGTGTCGTCCTCGTCGCCGCCGTCCAGCATCACCAGCAGCAGAATCAGAAGAATCAATAAATCATCGCTCTCCAGCCCCTTGGGCAGCAGCCGCTGGAGAAACCCCTTCCGCGGCTGCTGCGCCGGGCGCTCCGGCGGCCGCGGCGGCGGGTCGGGCCGGCGGGGCGGCTCAGGCTGCGCCGGCTCGTGCACCCGCTGGCAGACGTAGCCGCCGCCGGCGGCGGGAATGTAGCGATTATACATGGCCTTCCCCCTCCTTTTCCGGCGTGTCCAGGCTCCGCAGGGCGTGGCCGGCGATGCGGGAGATCCGGGCGGCCTGGATGGCCCGGTCCAGCTTCCGGCGGCGGCTCTCCTGGAGGAAGGGCCGCAGGGCCTGGAGCAGGGCCGTCTGACGGCCGTCCAGGGACCGGGCCGCCGACAGAAGGCCCGCCACCGTGTCCGGCAGGCCGCCGGACTGGGGCTCCGCCGGCGGGGCCTCCTGGCCGTCACCCGGCAGCTGGAGCCCCAGGCCCCGGGCCATGGAGGCGATGCCGGCCATGGCCTCCGGGTCGCTTAAGATTCCCCGGAGTTTCCCTTCCAAGTCCTCCATCGGCGCGCCTCACGGTCGGTTCAGCCGGTCGATGAGGGAGGCCGCCTCGTCGGACTCCATGATGGGGGAGAGCACCCGCAGCGCCTCCTGGGCGTTGCCGCCCCGCAGGGCGTCGGCGGCCTGGCGCAGCGCTCGGCCGCCGTCCCGGTTGAGCAGCTGGAGAATTTTTTGCCCCTCGGGGCTGCCCAGCACCCGGCGGACGTCCTGCTCATTGAAGGGGAGTTTTTGATTGCCCATATCCATGCCTCCATTTTCCAAAGAGTTGAATTCCGTCATGCCAGTATATGCGCGTGGCGTCAGAAGGTGAAAAGCCATGAAAATCCTGGTCCTGTCCGACTCCCACGGGATGCTTGCGCCCATGGAGCAGGCCGTCTCCGCCACGTCGCCCGACGTGATTGTCCATTTGGGCGATTATCGCCGGGATGCGGCGGCCCTGGAGGACCGGTTTCCGGACATCCCGCTGGTGTCGGTGCCGGGCAACTGCGACTTGCCGGGGGGCGATGAGCCGCTGACCCGGGTGTTGCAGTGGGAGGGGGTCCGCGTGCTGATAACCCATGGTCACCGCTACGGCGTCAAGGGCGGGCTTTTGAAGCTGGAGCTGGCCGCCCGGGAGGCGGAAGCCCAGCTGGCCCTGTTCGGCCACACCCACCGGGCCCTCTGTGAGGATGTGGGGGACCTGTGGCTCCTGAACCCCGGAAGCTGCGGCTACGGCTTTCCCACCTGCGGCGTGGTGGAGCTGGAGGAGGGGACGGTCCGGTGCTGCACGGTGGAGATTGCAGATTTAGAGCCTGTTTGAGGAGGGATTCCCTTGCTGTTAACCATTGACGTGGGGAACACCAACATGGTGTTCGGCCTGTTTTCCGGCGAGAAGCGCCTGGGCAGCTTTCGGCTGCGGACGGCCTCGGACGTGACGTCCGATGAGATTGGCATTTTGGCCTGCGAGTATTTCAACCGGTTCGGCTTTGAGCCCGGCGACGTGGAGGCCGTCATTGTGGCATCGGTGGTGCCCCAGATTATGTATACCCTCACCAGCGCGGCCATCAAGTATTTCGGGCGGGAACCCATCGTGGTGGACAGCGACGTGGATTCGGGCCTCCGGTACAGCTCCAAGCTGGGGGAGGTGAAGGAGCGGCTGGGTTCGGACCGCTCGGTGACGGCGGTGGCGGCGCTGGAGAAGTACGGCGCGCCGCTGATTGTGATGGACTTCGGCACCGCCACCACGGTGGACGCCCTGGATGCCGACGGCAGCTATCTGGGCGGAACCATCGGCACAGGCCTGCGGGTGAGCATGGACGCCCTGATTCAGGGGACGGCGATGCTGCCCCGGGTGGAGCTGCAGATGCCGGACCATGTGATTGGCACCAGCACGCTGGAGCAGCTCCAGGCGGGCGTGGTGGCCGGGTATGTGGGCAACATGGAGTATCTGATTACCCGGATGAAGGCGGAGATGGGCTGTCCCAACGTCCGGGTGGTGGCCACCGGCGGGATGTCACGGCTCATTTACGAGAACACGGACATGATTGACATCATCGACAGCGGCCTGACACTGGACGGCCTGCGGCTCATCTATGAACGGCTGAAAAGTAAATAAGTCTCTGCCCGCCTGAATCAGGCGGGCTGTTTTTTGGCAGCTGTGTATTGCAGAATAAAAGCCCCGGTTTTTCTGCGGGTTTCCGAGCCGCGTTCGCGCGGCGGCAGGGGCTGGATTTTCAAGCATTGGAAGTTGTGTATTGCAGAATAAAAGACCCAGTTTTTCTGCGGGTTTCCGAGCCGCGTTCGCGCGGCGGTAGGGGACGGATTCTCAAGCACCGGCAGTTGTGTATTGCAGAATAAAAGCCCCGGTTTTTCTGCGGGTTTCCGAGCCGCGTTCGCGCGGCGGTAGGGGCTGGATTTTCAAGCATTGGAAGTTGTGTATTGCAGAATAAAAGCCCCGGTTTTTCTGCGGGTTTCCGAGCCGCGTTCGCGCGGCGGTAGGGGCCGGATTTTCAAGCATTGGAAGTTGTGTATTGCTTAATAAAAACTTAAAGGGGCGGCTGCTTTCATCTTAAAGGGGCTGTCTGATACAATGGGCCCAAGAGGTGAGGAAAATGTACAACGTATTGATTTGCGACGATGACAAGGACATCGTCGCGGCACTGAAAATCTATCTCTCCAGTGAGAATTACCAGCTCTTCACCGCCGCCAACGGGCGCGAGGCGCTGGAGATGGTCAGGAGCCAGCCCATCCACCTGATTCTCATGGACATCATGATGCCGGAGCTGGACGGCATCGC
>CAJFNZ010000030.1 GCA_904395905.1 uncultured Oscillospiraceae bacterium
CTGCACCGGTACGGCCGCATCTGCACCGGCATCCGCCGGGAGGACTGCCCGGCCTTCCAGACCATGTTTTTGGCGGGGAATACCCTGGCGGTGGTCTTCGAGGGCTGCCGGGGCACGCCCATTGACCAGCTGTTCCACCGGGGCGACCGGTGGCCCTGGCGGGACCGGCTGGCCTTCGCCGAGGCGGTGCTGCACCAGGCGCTGGCCCTGGCCAACCTGCCGCCGGAGGTCTCCTGTGCGGCGATGCTCTCGGAGAACCTGCTGCTGGACGCCGACGAGCGGCGCGTGCACCTGCGGTATCTGCTCCGCCCTTTGGGCGAAATGACGCCGCGGGAGCTGGCGCTGCTGGCCGGCGACCAGGTGAAGAAGATCCTGCCCCGGCGGGCCACGGCCCTGGAGGCCCAGCGGGCCTTCCTGGACCTGCTGGACCGGGGGGAATTCCGCTCCATCGTCCCCCTCTACGCCAAGTGGCGGGAGGCGGAGCCGGCCATCCGCGCCGAGCGGGAGCGGTATGAGAAGAAGAATGTTGTCGCCAAGGGCCTGACGCTGCTGGGGCAGTGGTTCCGGAGCCTGCGAAAGGGGAGGCCGCAGAGATGAGCGCACGGAGAAACGTGATATTTTTCCTGACGATGCTGGTGCTGGTCGCCTGTGCCGTCCTGCTGGCTGCCGGCTCCCTGCTGCAACCCTACGTCTCGGTGCTGCGCCGGGGCCGGGGGCCTGCGGCGTACGAGGCGGCGGCCGTGGGGAGCGGCAGCCTGGCCGCCGCGTGCCGGTGGGAGGCCGACGGCCTGGCCGTCACGGTCTTCACCCTGGAAGGGGAGGTGGTCCGGCGGTGGACGGCGCCCCTGCCCGGGGAGACGGGCGGCCGCGTGGCGGCCCTGTACCCCGCCGGGGAGGACCAGGTCTTCGTCGGGGTGTACGGTGAAAACGCGGAAACCCTGACGCTGTACCGCCTGTCCGCCGAGGGCGGCGCGGAGCGTCTGCTGCAAGAGTCATGCCGGGGGGTGTCTTCTGCCGAGCGCAGAAACGGGACCCGGCTGTCGGTGTTTTCTCAGGACGGCGACCGGGTGTCCTTTGCGCTGCTCTCGGAGGGAGAAGCCGTAGCCTACGGCTGCGACGGCGACGGGGGCCTGGTGGAGCTGGGCCGCGCCGCAGCTGCCGGCGCCGAGACAGCGGCCGTGCTGCCCGACGGCACGCTGGCCCTGGGCGGCGCCGGCACCCTGACCTTGGACGGCCGGGCCAATCCCGGCGTGGGCGCGGAGCAGCGGGTGACCTGTCTGACCCGGACCGGGGCCGGCCTCTACTTCGTGGACGGCGGCGATTTGGCCGTCTATTACAGCGACCTGACCGGCTCCTCGGCCCGCCGGGTGCTGGAACTGGAGGCGGCGGCCGCCGGCCGCCAGGTGACCGCCCTCTCCCTGACGGCCGACGGCCGGGCCCTGCTGCTGCTCGACGGCAGCGCCCTGGTCCTGGCCGGGGAGGGGGGCGCCGAGGAACTGACGGGCGTCCTGTACCCCTCCCGGGGCAGCGCCGTTGCCGTGCTGGCGGCGGTGGGGCTGGGCGTGCTGGCGGCGGCGTGGCTGCTGTGGTACCTCCTCTGCGGCCGCCGCCGGGGCTGGATGCCCCTGGCCCTCCACTGGGGCAGCCTGCTGGCGGCCCTGGCGCTGGTCTGCGGTCTGGCGGTGACGTGGGGGCTGGTGCTGCCGGCCCGCCAGGCGGCCGCGGCCCGGGAGGAACAGCTGGTGGTGGACGGCGTCCTCCAGCTGGCCCTGGCCGAAGACGCCCTCAACAGCCCCGCGCTGGCCGAGACCGTGGCCCAGTCCCTCGAGGGGCTCCACGGCGGGGCCTACCGGGACGTCTCCGTGACGGCCGCGGCCCGGGAGGGGGAGAGCTGGTACCGGACCGACGGCCTCCTGGCCCAGCTGGACGGCGGGTTTGACCCGTCCCTGGCCGAGGAGGCCCTGGCCCAGGGGACGGCCTTCCGCCAGGAGGGCGGCCGGTTCCGCTACTGCGTGAGCCGCCAGGGCTGGACGCTGACCGTGACGCTGACCGGCGCGGCCGGCGGCGGCGGGGCCGGGGCGGCAGCGGCGGCCTGGGCCATCGCCCTGGTGGCGGCCGTGGCCATCCTGATTCTGCTGCTCATCGGCCGGGACGTCCGGCGGCTGACGAAGGCCACCGAGGGCCTGACCAAGGGCGGCGGCCGGCTGCGGCTGCGGACCGGCGACGAGCTGGCCGCCATGGCCGGCACCCTGGCCGGCGCGTCGGCGGCCCTGGAGGCCCGGGACCGGGACCAGGAGGCCCTGGTCCAGTCCTACCGGCGATTCGTGCCCGAGCAGGTGCTGACGCTCCTGGGCAAGCAGTCCATCCAGCAGGTGGACAAACGCACCTTCGCCTCCCGGCGCATGGCGGTGATGATGATTTGGTTCAAATTCCCGGACCCGGTCTACACCCACGCCGCCAACAGCCGCCTGCTCTTCGACAGCGTCAACCAGGTCATCGAGTGCACGGCCTCCCTGGCCACGAAGAACGGCGGCACGGTGTTCAACTTCGCCTACGACGGCTACGAGGTGGTCATGGAGAACGACAGCCGGCGGGTCATCAGCACGGCCGTGGCCATCCAGCAGGAGGTGCTGGCCTTCAACGAGGGCCGCGTCCGCCAGGGCCTGCCGACGGTGACCTTCCGGATTGCCCTGGACGTGGGCGACGTGATGCTGGGCGTCGTGGGCGACAGCACCCAGATGGAGCCGACCACCATCTCCACCAGCTTTTCCACGGTGCGGGAGCTGGTGGGCCTGTCCAACCGCCTGGAGGCGCGGATCCTCTGCACCGAGGCGATGATTGGCGGCGCCGAGCAGTACAGCAGCCGGTATCTCGGCAAGTGCTGGCTGGACGGGGAGCCCATCCGGGTCTACGAGATCTTCGACGGAGACGAGTACAGCGTCCGCAAGGGCAAGGCGGCGACGGCCCAGCGGTTCGCCCAGGCGGTCTTCGCCCTGTACAGCGGGGAGACGGCCCAGGCCAAGCGGCTGTTCCTGGAGCTGGTCCACGACAATCCCAGCGACGGCGGCGCCCGGTACTACCTGTACCTGGCGGACCGGCTGGAGCGGGATCCGGAGGAGGCCTGCGGCCTGAACCCGCCCGGCTCCCGGCGGAAGGAGGTCTGAGCATGGGACTGCTGCAGTGGGATTTTTTGAAGCGCCAGGCGGAGAACACCGTCCGCCGCCAGGTGAACCGGGAGACGGCCGAGTTGCGCCGGGACCTGAGCCTGGTCCGGCAGGCGGCGCGGATGTCCCGCCGGGCCGGGGAGGCGGCGGCTGCGGCAGCCCGGCGGCCGCGGCGGTCCGCGGCGGCCGGCGAACTGGAGCCGGAGACGCCGCCGGAGGAGTACGGCCCGGTGGTGTGCGCCGACGGCTACGTGCGCCGCTCGCCGGTGCAGCCCTACCGGACGCCGGCGGGCTACCGCCGCCGGCTGCGGCGGCGGGGAATCCTGATTGCCGCGGCCGCGGTCGTGGTCGTCCTGCTGGCCGTGGCCGTCCTGGGGAGCGGATGGATTCGCATTTGAGGCGGGCGGCCCCGGCCGTCCCCTGGACATAGGAGGGAGCGGAACCTTGCTGAACCAACTTTGGACCCAGCTGACGCGGTCACTGGGCATCTTCTTCCGGACCATCCGGGCCTTCTTCGTCCGCCGGGCCACGGGCCTGGTGACCCGGCTGCGCCGGATGACGAATTTCTCCCGCAATGCCACCAAAGTGGCGGTGAACTCGCTCCAGGCGGCGGCCTCGGCCGTCAAGAAGCCCACCAAGCGGGAGGACTACGTCGAGACCTCGCGGCTGCTGATTTCCAAGTCCTTTCTGGTCAAGCTGCTGCTGGCGCTGGTGGCCCTGGGGCTCATCGGCTACTTCCTGGTGTGGCCCTTTGTCCTCAGCCACTTCCTGACAGCCCGCTTCTACGTGGAGGACGAGCGGGTGGCCGACTGGACGGGCCGGGTCATCGTCTACGCCGACGAAGACAAGACCCTGCCCCTCTATGCCGGCCGCCTGGAGGAGGGCGTCCTCCAGGGAGAAGGGGAGGAATACGACGAGAACGGCCTCGTCTCCTATGCCGGGCAGTTCCAGGACGGCCTCCGCTCCGGCACCGGCCAGGCCTACGAGGACGGCGTCCTGGTCTACGAGGGCCAGTTTTCCGGCGGTGTCTACGAGGGCAGCGGCACGGCCTATCAGGACGGGCAGCTCCTCTATGAGGGGCAGTTCTCCGCCGGGGAGCGGGAGGGCCGCGGCCGCCTGTACGAGGGCGGCGTCCTGGTCTACGACGGCAGCTTTGCCGCCGGCGTCCCGTCGGGGGACGGCACGGCTTACCACGAAAACGGCCAGGCGGCCTATCGGGGCCAGTTTGCCGACGGCCTCTATGAGGGGACCGGCACGGCCTACGATGCCGACGGCGGCCTCCTCTACGAGGGGCAGTTTGCCCAGGGACAGTACAGCGGCTCCGGGCGGTTGTATCTGGCCCAGGACCAGTGGCTGGACGCCACGTTCCAGGCCGGCGCGCCCGAGGGCGTCGTCCAGTGGTACCGGGGCAACCGGCTCTACTACGAGGGCGAGTGGAGCGACGGCCGGCCGTCGGGCTTCGGAACGCTCTACAACAAGTCCGGCCAGGTCCTCTACCAGGGCCAGTTCTCCGGCGGCACCCTGGACGGCCAGTGGCTGCTGACGCTGACCACCGACGCGCTGCGCGAGGCCCTCGGCGAGGGGATGAGCGAGAACCAGGACAACGCCTCCGGCGGTTTCCTGGTGGTCAGCCGCCAGCTGGGACTCACGGCCCTCTGCACCTTCCAGAGCGACGACGCCGAGTCCCAGGTCCACGCCGTCTACCTGACGGATCCCGGCGACGACGGCTGGGTCCGGCTGCTGCCGGGGATGGACGATGTGATTCTCACCGGGTTCTCCGACGATACGGTCCGCGAGGACGGCGCCGGACAGTTCACCCCCCTGGGGGAGATGACCGTGGCGGCGGGGGCGTACGACGCCTCGGTCTGGACCGGGACCGACAGCCAGACGACGGCCTTTTACGACGACGGCGGCGAGGCCCTGGCCGTCTGCTGGAGCCGCCTGGACGCGGCGCCGGCGGTGCTGGATACCGCGTCCATGGCCGACGAGACCAGCGCCGGCAACCAGCAGCGGATGGAAGAGTTCCTGGCCTCGCTGAACCTGACTGAAGGGGCCGGCTCCGGCACGGCGGCCGAGAACCCCTATTACGGCGGCGCGGATCCGGCCGAGGCCCTGGCGGCCTGCGCCACCGCGGCCGACGCCGCGGACCTGCTGGACGCCATGGTGGACTACTGGGAGCAGGCCGAGCGCCAGACGGCCCTGGAGGAGAACCTGGCCCGATGCCAGGAGCTGTACCAGGCGGCCCAGGCGGCCCTGGCCATGGGCAGCGGCGACGAGGCCACAATCGCGGCCCTGGAGGTGCAGCTGCTGGAGCTCAACAGCCAGATCCAGACCTGCCAGGCCGAGCGCACCCGGGCCGAGCTCCAGGGCCAGGCGGCAGGGTGCGGCGACTTGTCCCTCTACGCGTTGGACCAGCTGGTTTTGACCTTCGACCCGTCGTCCCTCAGCGCCGCGGACCTGGCCCTGACGGCCGAGGCCTACGCCCAGGCGGCGGGGCTGGAGACGGAGGGAATAGAGGCGGCGGTGATGGCGGCCCTGGTGGACCTGACCGAGGCCCATGCCCAGGTCCAGGCGGCCCTGGCCCGGTACGAGAGCGCCGGCCTGACGGCCCAGACGGCCGCCGGCGCCTACGCCACCGGCAGCGGCACGCAGACGGCGTGGTACGACGCCCAGTCGGCCGAGGCCGACGCCCGGGCGCAGCTCTGCACGGCCCTGGCCCAGTTCACCCGGCTGGCCAACGGCCTCAACGAGACCACCGGCGGCTGGGTCTCTCGGACGTACGACTGGCAGGCCGGGGCCCTGGACCCGCTGTTCCAGGCGGCCATGGCCGCCGAGACGCCCGCGGACGGCGAGACCGAGGAAGCGCCTGCCGGCGAGGCGGGCGAGGCCGAGGATGCGGCGGAAGCGCCCGCCGGCGAGGAGGAGACGTCCGGGGAGACCCCCGCGGCGGAAACCGAGGAGACGGACGGCGCGGCGGCCATGGCAGCCGCGTGAAAGGAGAACGCCCATGGCAGATTACACAGCCTTCGTGGAAGCGGGCAACGCCCTGGTGGAGCTGCTCCGGGACAGCCTGACCCCGGAGCCTCTGAGCGACCGGGAGCAGATAGCCCTCTGCTCTCCCCACGAGAGTGAAAACAACCAGCTGACGCTGTTCCTCTACCACATCGAGGAGGACAGTCCCAACGCCACGGCCGGCTACTATCAGCTGGGGCGGGACCTCCAGCGGCGGCAGCCGGCGCGGTACGTCCTCCGCTACCTGGTCACGGCCCACTCCAAGGCGCCGGCCCAGCTGAAGGAGGCCGACCAGCACCGGATCCTCGGCGCGGTGATGCAGACTCTCCGGGACAACCCGGTGATACCAGCGCGATACCTGACCGGCTCCTCGGCCGAGGAGGGGGCCGAGCTCCACGTTCTGGTGGAGCGGACGCCCCTGGAGCAGCTGCAAAAGATCTGGAACAACACCTCCAAGGAGTACAAACTCTCCTTCGTGGTGGCCGTCAGCGGCGTCACCATCCGCTCCCGCCGGGAGCGCCGGGTGCCCCGGGTCACCGAGGTGGAAATCGACACCCAGCTGCGGGACGCCCCGGGAGGCCGGCCGTGATTCGCCGGCGGGCCAGCGCCGTGGTGCTGCTGCGGGACGGCTTCACCGGCGCCGCCCTGGCCGGCGGCGGCACCCTCTGCCGGCTGGACGGCCGGCCCCTGCGGCCGCTGTGGAAGCCCGAGGGCTACCTGGTCCTCCAGGACCTGGCGCCCGGGGAACACCGGCTGACCCTCCGGCGGGCCGGCTTCCGGGAGGCGGCGCTCGCCCTGACCGCCGCCGACGGGGCCCTCTGGGAGGCCACCGTGGACCTGCACCCCGACGAGACCTACCCCTTCCCCCGGGAGACGGCCTGCCTGCGCCTGACCGTTACCCAGACGAAGCGCGGCAGCCTGGCCGGGGAGACCCTCTGGCTGGGCATGGCCGGCCGGGCCCAGCTGCGGCTGGCCCAGGACAGAGGGGAGAAGCCCGGCCTCCAGGTGCGCCTCTTCTGCCAGGGGAGCCCCGGCTGGCTGCCCATCCCCGGCCACTACCTGGTGGCCGACGAGAAGGCGCCGGAGGTGGTATCCCTCCGGGCCCTCCAGGGGGAGACGGGCCTGCTGGAGGCACCGATGGCTGGCAGCCACGGCCGCGGGACCGAGTGGATCCCGGTCCAGCCCTACCAACTGGAGGGCGACAGCCTGACGGTGCGCTTCCCCCGGGCGGGGACGGCGTCGCTGTTCTGCCGGGGCCGGTGGCGGCAGGCGCCCCTCGCGGAGGGGGAACAGTCCGTTCAGTGGAACATCGATGGAGGGTAACGTATGGCAAATCCTGTGGTCAACGGCGCCATGTGCACGTGCTCCTTCGGCGCGGCGCCCTGTGTGCTTCCGGTCACGTCCCAGCAGACGGTGCTGACCTGCGGCGTGCCCCAGGCCACCATCCTGGACAACAAGCTGCCCACGTTCGGCATGTGCTCCTGCCCGGCCAACCCCACCGTGGCGGCGGCCACGGCGGCGGCCCTGGGGGTGCTGACGCCCATGCCCTGCGTGCCCCTGGCGCCGGCGCCCTGGGCGCCGGGCGCGCCGACGGTGCTGGTGGGCGGGCAGCCGCTGCTCAACAACACCAGCAAGCTGCTGTGCGGCTACGGCGGCGTCATCCAGGTGACCATGACGCCGGCCCTGACCGTCCAGACCCCTTAAGACCATGGACTGGGAAGAGCTGCGGCCCCTGGAGCCGCGCCGGCCGGAGGCCGGCTATGAACAGCAGAGCCAGCTGCTGGAGGACCTGTCCGCCTGGCTGGACCTGCTGCTGTACCACTATTACAGCCGCCACCAGTGGCTGGGGCCCTCCAGCGACCTGCGAAATATGCTGGGCCTGGTGGTGACCCGCGAGGAGTTTGAACACAACCTGGCCAAGGCGGCCCAGCGGGGCCTCTGGAGCCAGCTGACCGCCGAGGAGCGGGAACAGACTGCCTGGACCTGGGAGGCCATCGGCCGGCGGCTGGCGCGGACGGAACGGGAGTTTCCCCTGACGGCCCTGTTTCGCCGGTTCGGTCTGGACGAATTCCAGCAGCGGTGCGTGATTCTCGCCTACCTGCCCCTGGTGGACCGGAAGTACGAGCGCCTCTACGCCTATCTCCAGGACGACATGACCCGGAAGTGCCCCGACGCGGCCCTGGCCGTGCAGCTGTTTCTGCCCGAGGGGGCGTCGGTGGAGGCGTATCTGGCCGGCTTTTCCGGCCGCGGCGGCTTCCTGCGGCTCTTCGACGAGGAGAAGCTCCGCCAGGGCAGCCTGGCTCTGGCGGAGACCGCGGCCGAGTTCCTGGCCACCGGCAGCCTGGCCGACCGGCCGGGCCGGCGGCTCTTCGACGGGGCGGTCCGGCGGCCCGACGGCCCGCTGCTGATTCAGGGGGAGACGGCCCGACGGCTGGACGCGGTGCTGGCGGCCGGCGAGCCCTGCACCGTGGTGCTGACCGGCCCCGCCGGCGCCGGGAAGCGGTTCCAGGTGTCCCATCTCATGGCCCGCCGGCGGCAGCGGTGCATCTTTGCCGACCTGGAGGGGGAGGACTACCTGCCCCGGGCCCGGGAGGCGGCCCTGGCCGCCGACCTGACCGGCGCGGCGCTGTGCCTGTACCACCTGGAGCGGCGGGCCGACGGGGAGGTCCGCCCGCCCGCCGGGCCGATGATGGCCGACCTGGAGGCCCTGGAACTGCGGGGCGGGCAGCGGTTCCTCCTGGCGGAGACGCCTCTGCCGGCCCGGCTGTCGGGGCTGACCGTGGAGCTGGAGCTGCCCATGCCCACCGAGCAGGAGCGGCTGGAGCTGTTCCGCGGCGGCCTCCGGGGCGCGGCCCTGGGCGAGGGGTGCAGCCTGGAGGAGCTGGCGGCCAAGTTCTGCTTCACTCCCCGGCAGATTGCCGCCGCCTGCCGCCAGGCCGTGGGCCTGGCCCGGCTGGAGGGGGAGGCCGCGGTCTCCCGGAGCCTGGTGCACCGGTGCTGCTACCGCCAGGTGGTCCACCGGCTGGGCGAGCTGGCCAGCCAGGTGCCGGCGGCCTACACCTGGGACGACGTGGTGCTGCCCGAGGCCCAGAAGCGGCTGATGCAGCAGGCCTGCGGCCACATCCGCCACCGCCACCAGGTCTACTACCGCTGGGGCTTTGACCGGAAGGTCACCTACGGCCGGGGGCTCTCGATTCTCTTCGCCGGGGCACCGGGCACCGGCAAGACGATGTGCGCCCAGGTCATCGCCAACCAGCTGGACATGGAAATCTACAAGATTAACCTCTCCCAGATTGTCAGCAAGTACATCGGCGAGACGGAGAAAAACCTGCGGGCCGTGTTCACCGAGGCCAAGAACGCCGGGTGCATCCTGTTCTTCGACGAGTGCGACGCCCTCTTCGGCAAGCGCAGCGAGGTCAAGGACGCCCACGACCGCAACGCCAACGTGGAGGTGGCGTACCTCCTCCAGCAGCTGGAGGAGTACGACGGCGTCTGCATCCTGGCCACGAACCTGCTGGGGAACATCGACGCGGCCTTCATGCGGCGTATCACCTACGTGGTCCGCTTCCCGTTCCCCGAGCCCCCCATGCGGGAGGCCATCTACCGGCGGATGGTGCCGCCGGGCGCGCCGGTGGCCGACGACATCGACTGGGCCTTCCTGGCCGAGAAGTTCCAGCTGTCCGGCGGGCACATCAAGAACATTGTCCTGGCCGCCGCCTTCCTGGCGGCCGGGCGGGGAGAGCCCATCTCCATGGCCCACCTGCTGCGGGCGGCCGTGGATGAACTGAAAAAGAACGACATCGTGGTGGTCCGGGAGGAGCTGCGGGAGTACGCGGACCTGCTGGACGACAACGGTTAGGAGGGCGGAGGATGAAACACAACAACGGCAAGGGCCTCTGGCTGTGGTGCGGCGGGATTCTGGTCCTGCTGGCCCTGGCCTGCCTGCTGCTGTGGGGCAGGGAGCCGGCGGGCCGCTATGCGGCGGCAGGGCTTCTGGCCCTGGCGGCTGTGGCCCTCTGGATGGCCTGGGGTCGCTTCCGGGACCGGTACCGCCGGCCGCTGGAGGATCTGGCCCGGCTGGCCGACGACTGGCTGGAGGCCGACCCCAGGGCGCTGTGCCGGCGGGCCAGGGACATCCAGGGCCCTCCGGGGGACGTGGCCCGGGTGCTGGCCGACCGGATGGAACAGCTGGAGGAGCGGGTGGAGGACCTGCGCCGCACCGCCGGCGACGCGGCCGAGCGCCGGGTCCGCCGGCAGCTGACCGGGGAGCTGTGCCGCTCGGCCCTGCCCCAGGTCCTGCGGGAGAGCCCGGCCACGGCGGCCTTCCGCCTGGCCGGCGGCGTGGAGGAGGGCGGCGAGCCCAGCTGCACGTTCTACGACTACTTTTTCATCGACCCGGGCCTGCTCTGCGTGGCCGTGGGCCAGGTGCCCGGCGGCAGCGTGTCCGAGGCCCTCTACATGGTGGTAGCCCAGACCACCATCCGCAGCCGGATCCGCATGGGCCGCTCCCTGGTGGAGACCATGGCCGACGTGAATATGCAGCTCTACGACTTGGGCGCCCAGCAGTCCCTGTGCGCGCTGGTGGGCACGCTGAACACGGCCAACGGCACGTTCTCCTACGTCAACGCCGGCTGCGCCCTGCCGCTGATTCTCCGCAACGAGGGCCGCTATGAGTGGCTGGAGGCCCCGGTCTACGCGGCCCTGGGCATGAACGAGAACGTCTCCTACCGGCTGATGTCTTTGCGGCTGCGCCAGGGGGACCGGCTGTTCCTCCAGACGGCGGGCCTCGGGGAGATGCGCAGCCGGGACGGGACGGCCTTCGGCGACCAGGCCCTCCGGGCGGCGCTGAACCGCAGCCGGGCCAAGGCCCAGAGCCCCGAGGAAATCCTCCGGTTCGTGGCCGACGAGGCGGCGGCCCACTGCCCCAGTGACGGCGACCGGGTGGGCTACGCGGCCCTGGTGCTCGAATACCGCAAGGGGGACAAGGAGCTGGCCCACTGCCAGGTGCCGGCCGTGCCGGCCTCGGCGCGGGAGGTGACAGACTTCCTCAAGAAGCAGTTTGACGACAACGGCATCCAGAAGCGGTATTACGCCCGGGTGGCCGTGCTGGTGGATGAGATGTTCGCCCTCTGCTGCCGGACGGCCAAGGGGCAGGGGGCCGTCACCACCGAGTGCGGCATCGCCCCCGACGGCCAGAGCGTGACCATCCGCATGAGCGCCGCCCTGGGCGGCGTGGACCCCACCGAGGCCGGCGGCGACCTGTCGGACCGGGCGCTGGAGTTTATCCACAGCCAGGTGGACTATCTGACATTCAAGGCGGGCGAGGAGCGGGACACCATCACGGCGGTCTGCTTCCTGGAGGACGCTTCGGCCGCCATGTCCCCGATACCCTAGGAGTGAGGTGTTACCATGAATAGCATGACCGTGCCCGCAACCCTGGAGCAGCTGGAGAGCGTCCAGAAGTTTATCGGCTGGCATCTGGAGGCGGCGGACTGCCCGCCCAAGACGGAAATCCAGATTCAGGTGGCCGTGGAGGAGCTGTACGTCAATATCGCCCACTACGCCTACGGCCCCCAGGGCGGGTGGGCCACCATCCGCTGCGCGGTGGAGGCGTCGCCGCGGCGGATTGTCATCCAGTTCCGGGACCGTGGCAAACCGTTCAACCCCCTGGCCAAGGAGGACGCCGACACCACCCTCACGGCGGAGGAGCGGCAGATTGGCGGGCTGGGCATCCTGATGGTCAAAAAGTCCATGGATGCGGTCCGATACGACTACGTGGGCGGCCAGAACGTGCTGACCATCGAAAAAATACTCTGAAGCGGACCGAAAGCAAGGAGGCATTGGGCGAACCATGATACAACAGGTGGAGACTCGCTCCCCGTCAGAGAAATTTGCCAAGAGCGCGTACTGGTATTTTTTAGTATGGGGCATCTGTTCCTCCCTCAGCATGACGCTGTCCACGCTGGTGGACGCCATCCTGGTGGGCAATCTGGTGGGCAGCGACGGCCTGGCCATCACCAGCATCGCCACGCCGGTGTTCCTGTTCTATGCCCTGCTGGGGATGACCATCGGCGTCGGCGGCAGTGTGAAAATCGGACGGGCCCTGGGGTCGTCCAACCTGAAGGAGGCCAACCGGATTTTCCACCGGCAGCTGCTGGCGGGGCTGGCAATCGGCCTGGTCTGTATGGCGGTGTTCCTGCTGCTCCGGGATGAGCTGTGCATCTTCCTGGGCGCCGAGGAAGACCTGCTGCCCCTGGCCCGGCAGTATTTGACGGTGGTGCTCTATGCGGCGCCGGTATTCGTCCTGTACCATATCCTCGGCGCGGCGGTGCGGACCGACAGCGACCCGAAGCAGGCGGCCGTCGCCTCGGCGGTGGTCATCGTGGTCAACCTGACCCTGGACCTGGTGTTCATGCAGGGGATGGGGCTGGGCATTGTCGGTGCGTCGGCCTCGCTGTGCATCGGCGAGTTCCTGGGCCTCCTGACGCTGCTGCTGCACTTCGGGAAGAAGCGCTCCCTGCTGCGGCTGCGGCTGTCGCTGCCCCGGCTCTCGGACCTGCGGGACTTCGTGGTCAACGGCTTCGGCGTGGGCTCCTCCTATATCTTCCAGGCCATCGTGATGTTCACCTTCAATATCCTTCTGCTCACCGGGCCCAACGGCGTCACCCATGTGGCCATTTTCAGCGTCCTCTACACCCTCAGCACCCTGCCGGCGGCCGTTTACGAGGGCGCCAGCAACGCGGTTTCCACGGTGGTGTCCATCTTCGCCGGGGAGCGGGACAGCCACAGTATGCTGGTGACGCTGCGCCAGGGGCTCCTCACGGTGGGGATTGTCGGCGTGGCCATGGCCGGCGCGTTTGTGCTGTGGGCCGAGCAGCTGGTGCGCTTTTTCGGCATCACCGACGGCGCCGCCGTGGCGGAGGCCGCCCGGGCCGTGCGGATTTTTTCCATCAGCGTCGTGTTCATGGGCGTCAACGTCCTGTACACCTCGTTCTGGCAGACCATCGGCCGGGCCAAGCTGGCCAGCGTCATGTCGGTCGTCCGCAACTTTGCGTTTATGATGGTGCTGGGCGCCGTGCTGATTTCCCGGTTCCAGATTGTCGGCCTCTGCCTGACCTACGTGGGCAGCGAGGCCCTGTGCCTGCTGGGCGTGGGCATTGTCCGCCTGGTCCGAAGCTCCGACGGCTACGTGCAGAACAAGTACAGCACCAAGGGCCGCGCCTTTGAAAAGCTCTATCCCATCGGCGCCGAGGGCATCGGTGAGATTGCCCGGGACCTGGAGCAGCTGGTGGAGGAATGGGAGATTCCCTATAAAAAGGCGTTTTTCATCAACCTGATTGTGGAGGAGCTCATCCTCAACATCCACAAATTCGGCCTGCGGGACACGAAGCGACAGCGGCACATCGCCATCAAACTGATGGAGAACGGGGAGGAGTACATCCTCCGCATCCGCGACAATGTCCGCACGTACAACCCCTTTGACTCCGGGGAGGACGGGGACGACATCGACAATGCGGCGCTGACGCTGATTACCAAGAAGGCGCAGTTTTACAATTACCAGCGGAAGCTGATTTTCAACTATCTCTATCTGATTCTGTGAGCAGGGGGACGGGCGCGTGGCAACACCGATTGTCTTTGAGAACAACCTGGAGCTGGACCGGCTGGCCATCCAGAACCGGCTGCTGCGGGAGTGTGAGGAGCCGGTATACCGGCAGGTGCTGGCGGGCCGGACCGGCGTCCGGCTGCTGGACATCGGCTGCAACAACGGCAGCAAGACCGTGGACCGGTTCTCCGGGCCGGAGATTGCCCGGGTGATGGGCCTGGAGTACCACGGAGCCCTGGCCGAGCGGGCTCAGGCGCAGTACGGCGGCGGCCGTTTCTCCTTCTACGGCTGCGATGTGGAGGCGCCGGACTTTCCCCGGCGGCTGGCGGCGCTGATGGCGGCCGAGGGCATCGAGGCCTTCGATGTGATGTACGCCTCGTTCGTCCTGATGCACCTGAAGGACCCGGCGGCGGTGCTGGCGGCGCTGCGGCCGTTCCTGGCCAAGGGCGGGCGGCTGATTGTCGAGGAGGCCGACGACGGCGCCAGCCGGCTGGCGCCCGACGAGGCGCGGCTGTTTCAGGAGTTTGTGCGGATGCTGGCGGAAGACCCCTATTCCGGAAACCGCCAGTGCGGCCGGCAGATGGCCGGCTGGCTGGAGGCCGGCGGGTACCGGGAGATTGTCCAGTATCCGGCGTGCGTCCGGGCCGGCGGCAGGCAGCTGGAGAAAAAGCGGGACATCTTTGAGACGTTCTTCTCGTATCTGCCCCAGGACATGGCGCTCCTCCGGCAGGAGTCGCCGGAGAACGGCCGGTACGCCGCCTGCGCCGCCTGGCTGGACCGGTACTACGACGAGCTGCGGCAGGAGGCGCTGTCGGAGGAGACAACGCTGACGCTGGGCGTGAAATTGATTACCTGTACGGGAGCGTGAACGACTTTCATGGAAGAACCAATCCTCGGCCACCGTGACGGCAGGCATTTCTACGTGGAGCGGCTGCGGCCGGAGGACGTGGGCGTGGCTGCCGACCTGTGCGACCGGTGCGTGGGGAAGAACCTCTATCCCCGGCCGTACCTGGCGGAAATCTGCGGCGAGCCGGACCACTTCTTTTATCTGCTCCGCAGTCCCGACGGCCAGGCGGCAGGCTACTACTACTTCCATCTGACGGACCTGGCGGGGATGGCCCGGTATACCCGCCTGCCGCTGGCGCAGCTGACAGACCTCTGCCGGCCGAACCCGCGGGTGGCCCATCTGCGGTCCATCGGCATTTTGGAGGCGTACCGCCGGGAACATATGTCCGTCTGCCTGGTGCGGTATTTCCTCCGGATGCTGGAGACGGAGCTGCACGCGGATATGGCCTTCTGCGTCTGTTGGAAACCCCAGGGGAAAATCCCTGTGACCCGGAGCCTGGAGGCGTTTTCGTTCCGGCATCTGGCGGACGTGGCGCGGTTCTGGTACGACGTTCCCGAGCTGGAGTGCCCGATTTGCCGGGGCCGCTGCCGGTGCGATGCGGCCGTGTACTATAAATTGTTTGAAGGAGGAAGCAAGCCATGAAGAAACGCCGTTTGAAACTGAAGCTGCTGCCGAAATTCGTTGTCTCCCTGACCATCCTCGGCGTGGTTTTGACGGTCGTCATCTCCCTGTTCAGCTACGTCAACACCCGGGCGTATCTGGAGGATATGTACGCCCAGCGGGTCGTTTTTGGCGCCCAGAGCATTGCGACCATGCTGTCCGTGGACGACGTCCGGACCATCATCTCCGAAGGAGGCGACCAGACGGAGGCCTATACGCGGACGGTGGAGCTGCTCACGCAGCTGAAAAAGGACGGCGATATCACCTTCCTCTCCCTGACGACGAAGGACGCCGACAGCGTGACGTTTTACATTGACATCTGCATCCCGGAGATGGGGGATGACCCGGCGGCCCAGATGCCCTACGGCACCGACGTCCTCTATACGGACGCCGCCTCCAGCCCGGAGGACCTGGAGAACTATACCATCGGGTGGGAGCTGTTCCAGCAGAACGTCGGCACCTCCGAGCCGTTGATTACGGACAACGATTACGGCTACAATTTCACCGCCAGCTGGCCGGTCCTCGATGAAAACGGCCAGGCCATCGCGGAAATTCAGTATATTCTGGATATGCGGGACGTCCGCAGCTACCTGAACTCCGTGCTCTACACCATGCTGGGCATCTCCCTGGGCATCATCGGCGTGGCTGTCGTGTGCTATATCCTCTTTGTCCGCCGCACGGTGACGCGGCCCATCGGCCGCCTGGCTGCGCAGATGGAGTCGGTGACGGCCGCCGGCGAGTTCCAGAACCAGCACATCGACCTGCACACCGGCGACGAAATCGAGACCATGGGCGACGCCTTCAACTTCATGCTCGACGAGCTGGAGAACTACATTGACAACCTGGCCAAAATCACCGCCGAGAAGGAGCGCATCGGCGCGGAGCTGAGCGTGGCCACCCAGATCCAGGCCAGTATGCTGCCGTGCATCTTCCCGGCCTTCCCCGAGCGGCCGGAGTTCGACATCTACGCCACCATGGATCCGGCCAAGGAAGTGGGCGGCGACTTTTACGACTTCTTCCTGGTGGACGACAACCACCTGGCCCTGGTCATCGCCGACGTGTCGGGCAAGGGCGTGCCGGCGGCGCTGTTCATGGTCATCGCCAAGACGCTGCTCAAGAACGAGGCCCTGACAGGCAAGCGGCCCCAGGACATCCTGGCCGCCGTCAACAACCAGCTGTGCGAGAACAACGAGGCGGAGATGTTCGTCACGGTCTGGCTGGGAATCTACGAGATTTCCACCGGCCTTCTGACGGCCGCCAACGCCGGCCACGAGTATCCGGCCATCCAGCGGGCCGGCGGGGCCTTCGAGCTGTACAAGGACCGCCACGGCTTCGTCCTGGCGGGCATGGAGGGCTCCCGGTACAAGGAGTATGCGCTGCAGCTGCACCCCGGCGACCGGCTGTTCGTCTACACCGACGGCGTGGCCGAAGCCACCGACGCCGGCAACAACCTCTACGGCACCGACCGGATGCTGGCGGCCCTCAACGGCTGCCGGGGGGAGACCCTGGAGGACCTGCTCCACGGCGTCAAGGCGGACATCGACGGCTTCGTCGGCGAGGCCCCACAGTTTGACGACATCACCATGCTGGGCTTCCAGGTCAAATAGAGTATCGGCGGTTTCCCATCATGCGGCCTGACGCCCGACTGCCGGAGGGTGCATCAGGTTAGGGACCGGCGCGATATGCATACTGCATATCGCGCCGGTCCCTATTTTCCGACCGTGTGTGGGGTGGACCGTTCTGTCAATCATGCTTGGAAGATGTTGTGCAATATGCACTAAAAATTTGAATTTTGCAAGATATTCGGGAAAGGATTTGCACGATTGTAGACTTGCAAACGGGTGAGTTGGGATTCATAATGAAAAAAATACAATATTGAGGAGTTGTCAAATCCGGTGCAGCCGTCCGGGAAGGCCCAGAAAAACGATTCCGAGGCAGACCGCATCGGGCAGAAGAACGTATGGAACAGTTTACAAAGAGGGAGCGGGCAATTTTGCAGTATCTTCTGGAACATCCGCTGCCGGTTCCCGTCCGCAAAATTGCGCAGGCGTTTCAAATCAGCGCCCGGTCTGTGTACTACAATTTGGACCGCATCGCCTACCTCCTGAAAAGCGAAGGGATACACATGGAGTTGGCCCGTCGGCAGGGCGTCTGGATAGAGGATGCGCAGCGGGTGCGGGAAATCCTGCAAAGAGCACTCCTGTCCGACGACGAGGCGGGATGGGAAATATTGGAGAGCGAGCGGCGGGTCCTGAAAGTTATCGTTGTGCTGATGGAAAATGCCCTGCGGCCCGTGCAGTCCTTCATCACGGCGGACGACATTCGCTGTGTTTTAGACGTCGGCCGTTCGACCGTCCTAAAAGACCTTGCGGCCGCCAAGCAGTGGCTCCAAGAGCAGAATATCACCGTAATCAGCAAGCCGCACTGCGGGATGTATTTGACGGGAGAGGAAGCCGCAATCCGCGATGCCATACTCAACTTTCTGTCCGACCATTTGGACATTGCCCAGGCATATACGGGGCAGGTGTTGGAAAGTTACCCGGAGAACGACCGCAAGCACGAGGAACGCATCGTCAGAAATTTCTGGGACCAGCTGATGCGGGGACAGCCTCTGGCGGCTTACCGTGCGTTCTCAGACGCTTGCGCCTCCAAGCTACGGATTGTATACAGCGACCGTGCCGTTGCACTGCAAACGGCCTACCTGGCAGTTACGAAATGCCGGCTGGAACAGGGCTGCTCCATCGCGATGTCAGAAGGCGAGAAACGCCGGATTACCCGTCGGTGGGAATTTCATGTGCTCCAGGAGGAGCTGTTCCGCGTGGAGCCGATGCTGGGGGTGGAGATCTCGCGGGATGAGCTGTACAGCTTGGCGAAGGTGTTTCTCTGTTCGGATATTATCCGACGGATGTTCCTGCCCAGTGAGGAAATCCTGCAAGACGACTTTGAGCGGATGGCATACGATTTTGTCCACACCCTCAGTGAGCAGTTTGCCCAGCCCATGACGGCGGACCACCGCCTGTTGTCGGGGATTGCCAGCCGGTTTCGGATTCTCGCCCTGCATCCGGCGCCGGCTTTCCGTCAATACGCGTGGGGGGAGCAGATTTGCCAGCAGCGCCCTGAAATTTGCCGGGCCGTTGTGCAGGCGCTGGCTGTCCTGCCGCCTTCGCTGGCGCAGGCGGTTGATGAAGGGGAAATCCGTTGCCTGGCCGGTCATGTGTACGGCTGCTTGGAACGCTGCAGGGTGAAAAAAAAGCGGCGGTACCAGGGGCTGATTCTCTCCAATGAGGGCTTCGGCAGCACTTCTCTGCTGCGAGCTCGGATTGAGGCCGAATTTCCGCAAGTCACGATGCTGGGCTCCTGGGGAGAACGGGAGCTGGAGACGATGGATCTGCTGGGAGTCGATCTCATTTTTTCCACGATGGACCTGCCGGCAATGCGGCTGATTCCCTGGGTCAAAGTATCGCCGCTCCTGATACAGGAGGACATCGGACGTATCCGGGGGGCGCTGTTGAGAATTGCCGATGCAGAGCGGCAGGGCGCCGCACAGCAGACGGGTCGGGAGTTCCTGCACACAGCGTTCTCCGAGCGGCGGATTTCCGTCGCCAACCGGCCGATGGAAAGGGAAGAGGCAATCCGGTTTGCCGGGGAGCTTTTGCGGCGGGACGGGTACGTCCTGCCGGCCTATATCGACGCCATGGTCGAGACGTTTCAAATGCACGGCGACTATGCGGTGCTGACCTCAGGGGTGGCCATGTCCTATGCCAAAGCCCAGGACGGGGCGCTGAAGACGGGATTCTCGCTCCTGGCGCTGCAGGAGCCCGTGGATTTCGGCGTGAAGGCCAGCAACCCGGTACGGCTTCTCTTTGCCCTCTCTGCAACCGATGACGCCGCGTACCTGACGGCAATGAAATTCTTTGCCAGACTGCTCAGCGGCCGCGCCAGCATCCACCGCCTGCTGCAGCTGGATACCCCCGAGCAGCTCTATCAGGAACTGACTGCAACGTAACGTAAGGTTTTCAGCCGTGCAGAAGCACGCTGTAGCCAAATACAATACCACAAATATGGAGGAGAATGTATGGGTATTCCGTTTGACAAGAAGGAACTGGCTGTCAAGGAGATAAAGCATCTGAAGACGAACCTGTTGCAGCAGGACATCCCCGTTTACAGCTATCCGGTCACGCCGCGGGAAGGGGTTCTGGCGCAGTACCGTCACCGGCCCATCTGGGTGCCCTACAATGTGGAGCGGCAGATGGTCGTCCCCCGGATGATACCGGACAATGTGGCCCGGGGCTCGGCCAGTGACGTGCCGCTGAAGCTGGAGGAGAAGGGCGGCCCTGATATGTTTGGCGTCGTTTGGGAGTTTATTCCCCAGGTGGGCGGCTCCATGGTGCGTCCGGGCGCGCCGCTGCTGGCAAGTGTGGACGAGTGGGAGGAGAAGGTGAAGTTTCCCGACATCGATTCCTGGGACTGGAAGGGCGGCGCGGAGAGCTGGAACAAGGTGCGCGACCCGGAGCTGGGCCAGATGTTCACCATCCACAACGGGTTCTGGTTTGAGCGCCTCATCAGCTTCATGGACTTTGAGGACGCCGCCGTGGCCCTGATTGACGAAGAACAGAAGCCCGCCCTGACCAAACTGTTTGAGGCCACTACGGATCTGGGATGCCGCATTGTGGACAAGGTCTGCGAATACTTCGACGTGGACGGCTTCTATGTCCACGACGACTGGGGAACGATGCTCAATTCGTTCTTCTCCGTGGAGACTTGCCGCGAGATGATTGTTCCGCATATGCGGAAATTCACGGACCACATCCACGCCAAGGGTAAGCTGGCCGACTTCCACAGCTGCGGAAAGATTGACAACCAGATTGAAAACATCATCGCCGCTGGCTGGGATTCCTGGACGCCGATGAACATCTGTGACACCAAGGCGCTCTTTGACAACTATGGCGACCGGCTGATGCTGTCGGTTTTGCCGGAGAAGCTGAATATGCGGGACACCACCGAGGAGGAGCAGAGAGAAGCGGCCCGCCGGTTCGTGGACCACTACTGCGTGCCCGGCAAGAGCGTCGGCTTCAGCATTTACGGCATGGAAGCGCTGGCGCCTGCGTATGTGGAGGAACTCTATGTCCGCTCCCGGGAGAAGTACGCGGAGCTGTACTGATGCGCGCCGGCCGTCTTCGCCCCATTCGGGGCGTGGAGGGGTATGTTTTCCGGGAACGTGATGAATGATTTGAGGGAGGAACCCAATGATTCAGATACTTGTTACCGTGCTGATGATTGTCGTGGTCATGCTGGCAATCATCAAGAAGTTCCACGCGACAACCGTCCTGTTTGCCGTCTCCATTGTCGCCCTGCTCGGCTATTCCCTGGTGACGGGGACGTCCGTGATGGGCGAGAACTCCACCGGCAACCTGTTCCTGGACGTCTTCGAGCTGCTGCGGCAGACGACCGAGACGCAGGTGGCAGGCAACGGCCTCATCTGTATGCTCTTCATGGGCTATATCCAGATGATGGAAAAGTTGCAGGCCTCCGACCTGTTTGCCATGTACATCGGCAAGGTCATCTCCAAGATTAAGCAGCGCTATCTGCTGACGGCCATGCTGACCGTCCTGTGCGCGTGCCTGAAGCTGTTCCTGGGCTCGGCCATTGTGGTTGTGATGCTGCTGCTCTCCATCCTGTACCCCTCGCTGCGCCGCAGCGGCTGCACCAACGCGACCATCTGCTCCTGCCTTGTGATGGGCACCGCCATCACCTGGGGCCCCACCGACGGTGGCGTCGTGGCGACCCCCGGCCTGGCCGGCGTGGACCTGAGCGCGGCGGAGTTCTTTATGAGCTACCAGATTATCCCTTGCGTCTGCGCCCTGCTGACCATCGCTGTGGTGGGCATCTTCACGTCCATGTATTTCGACAAGAAAGAGGCCGCCAAGGGGAAGGTGGATGAGGAGATTACGGAGCTCAAGGACTTCTCCCAGGTCAAATGCCCCAAGTATTACGCCATCCTGCCGACCCTTCCCCTGATTTTTGTGGTGCTGTTCAGCGGCAACATCACGAGCATCACCCTGACCACGGCGGCCGCGGTCACGCTGGCGCTGTGCACGGCCTTTGTCGTCCATCTCCTTAGCAACCTCAAGCGCTTCGGCGAGGCTTTCAACGAGATTATCTTCTTCTACAAAGGCATGGGCAACGCCGTGGCCAACGTCATGTTCATCATCGTGGCCGGCTCCCTGATGGCCTCTACCATCAACATGGTGGGCGGCATGGCCGCGCTCATCGAGTGGATGCAGACCCTGGGCGGCGGCGTGTACTTCCTGGCGACCATCGGCGCCATCCTCGGCTTTGTGACGGTTGCGCTGACGGTTTCCTATATGGCCAATCTGAACATCTTCGTGCCGTTCTTCAAGACCATCGGCGACCTCACCGGATACAGCACGCTGCGCCTGGCGGCGATTGCCAACGCCTCCTGCGGCCTGGGTACCGGCATGGCCATCGCCTCCAACACGATGCTGTTCCTGACGGGGATGTGTAAGACTGATGCGGTCACCGTCCTCAAGCGCAACATTATCCCGCTGCTTTGCGGATTCATTGTGATGCTTGTTGTCTCCTTTATCATCGGGTAAGCTTTTCCCAAGGCGCCGCAAACAAGATTCAAGTCCGCCGCAAACGGCTGTGTGCCGTTTGCGGCGGATTGCGCTTTGGGACGGAAACGCAGATGGGCGCAGCTTCGGCCCCGTCGGAAAAGGCATCTCCCCGGACAGGCCGGCATAGGGTAGCAGGGGAGGGATGCCAGATGACCGATGCGAGAGTCCGACAGATCTGCGCCGTGCTGCCGCAGGAGGTGGCCGACGCCCTTTTGGCCCTGCCGCCGGGCCGCCGGGAGACCCTGGAGGAGGTGCGGCTGCGGCGCGGCTGCGAAATCACCGCGGTCCTGGCCGGGCGGGAGGCGCCGCTGTCCCTGGAGCGGCCCCTGGTCTGCACCGGGGACACCCTGGAGCATCTGGTCAACACCGCCTGCGGCTACTCGGCCTACGCCGCCGCCGACGCCCTGCGCCAGGGGTTTCTGCCCCTGGCCGGCGGGCACCGCCTGGGGCTGTGCGGCACGGCGGTGCTGTCCGAGGGCCGGGTGACGACGCTCAAGGAGATCTCCTCGGCCAACCTGCGGGTGGCCGGCCAGCGGCTTGGCTGCGCCGGCGCCGTGGCCGACGCCCTGGGCCGGCGGCCGGAAAACGCCCTGATTCTCGGGCCGCCCGGCAGCGGCAAGACGACGCTGCTGCGGGACCTGGTCCGGCAGCTTTCCGACCGGCTGGGCCAGCGGGTGGGCCTGGTGGACAGCCGGGGCGAGCTGGCCGCCTGCGTGGACGGCCAGCCGCAGCTGGCCGTGGGCCGCCGGACCGACGTGGTCTCCCTGATGCCCAAGGCCGAGGCCATGGAGCTGTTGATTCGCTCGATGAGCCCCCGCTGGATTGCCGTGGACGAAATCACGGCCCCGGCGGACGTGGAGGCCATGGCCGGCGCCAGCTACTGCGGCGTGGGGCTCCTGGCCACGGCCCACGGCTACGGCCGGGAGGACCTGGCGCGGCGGCCCCTGTACCGGCGGCTGGCGGAGCTGGGCGTGTTCTCCCTGCTCGTCATCCTGGACGGGCAGAAGCAGTACCGGATGGAAAGGATGGATTGAGATGCTCCGGACGTTGGGAATTCTTCTGGTCGTCTGCGGGGCCTCGGGGGCCGGGTTTTCCATGGCCCTGGGGGTCCGGCGGACGGTGGATCTCCTCCAGCAGCTGCTGGGGGCCCTGGAGACCATGGCCAGCGAAATCGCCTGCCGCCAGACGCCGCTGCCCCGGCTCATGGCCCAGCTGGAGACCCAGTGCCGCGGCCCCGCCGCCGGATTTTTCGGCCGGGTGGCCCGGGAACTGTCCCGGCGGGAGGAGCCGTCGGTGGCGGTGATTTTCCGGCGGCAGGTGGCGGCTGCGGCGGCCTTCCCCTCGCCGGTGCGCCAGGCGCTGCTCCAGCTGGGAAACGGCCTGGGGCAGTACGACGTCCCAAGCCAGCTGCGCGCCGTGGAGCTGGCCGCCCAGCGGCTCCGGAGCCTCCTGGACCAGTGCCGGGAGCAGCAGCAGGCCCGGGTCCGCAGCTACTGCACCCTGGGGGTCTGCGCCGGCCTGGCCATCGCCATTCTGGCCGTATAGCCGCGGGGCATAGCCGCGCGGGGACAGGCATAGAGTGTACTATGCCGGAGCCGGGACAGGCCCCGGGGATTCTGAAGACAAGAGGGGCCGGGCCATGGACATTGATTTGATTTTCAAGATTGCCGCCGTGGGCATCATCGTCTCCATCCTCAACCAGGTGCTGGTCCGGTCGGGCCGGGAGGAGCAGGCCACGATGACGACCCTGGCCGGGCTGGTGGTGGTGCTGATGATTGTGGTCCAGCGGATTGCCCAGCTCTTTGACCTGGTCAAGGACCTGTTTCAGTTCTGATGGAGGGGTTTTCCCAGGCGCTGGCCGTGGCCCTGGTGACGGTGACCGCCATTCTGACCCTGAAGAAGCGGACCGGGGAGTTCGCGCTGGTGCTGGCGCTGCTGTGCGTCGCGGTGCTGTGCCTGTTTGCCATGACGACCCTGCGGCCGGTGTTGGACATGCTCGAGCGGCTGGAGGACCTGGCCGGCGTCAGCACGGCGGTGCTGGCCCCGGTGGTCAAGACCGCCCTGATTGGCATCCTGACCCACGTCTGCGCCGGCATCTGCGCCGACAGCGGCGAGAACGGGATTGCCCGGATGGTGGAGCTGTGCGGCACGGCCATGGCCCTGTACCTGTCCACGCCGCTGATTACGGCGGTGCTGGACCTGCTGGATTCCCTGCTGGGAGGTGGCGGATGAGAAGGTGGTGGATTCTCCTGCTGGCGCTGTGGCTGCTGGCGCCGGCGGCCGGAGCCGTGGATGTGGAGGCCGCCCAGGCCGAGCAGCTGGGGGTGGACAGCCTGGAGGAGGCCCTGACCGGGGAGGCGGCGGAGCTGATGCCCGACGTGTCGCCGTCCAATCCGGGGAGCCTGGGGGACGGCCTGAGCGGCATCGTGTCCCGGGCGCTGCCGCGGATTGCCCCCCTGGTGCAGGCCGGGCTCCGGACGGCCGTGTCGCTGATGGCGGTGGTGATTCTCTGCTCGATGGTGACCCAGATGGAGACCCGGTTTTCCAAGAACGCCGTACTGCTGGCCGGCACCCTGGCCATCACCCTGCTGAGCGTGGGGAACCTGCGGACCATGGTGGGCCTGGGCCGGGACACCCTCCAGGAGCTCCAGGCCTTCACGGGCCTTCTGGTGCCGGTGCTGGCCTCGGCCACGGCGGCCAGCGGCGGCGTCACCACGGCCACGGTCCTCCAGGTGTCCACGGTGTTCCTCTCCAACGTGCTGATGTCCCTGATGAACCGGCTGCTGATTCCCATCCTGTACGCCTTCATCGCCCTGTCGGCGGCCAACGCCGTGCTGGGGAACCAGACGCTGACCCGCCTGCGGGACCTGGGCAAGTGGATCCTCACCAATGGCCTGAAGCTGGTGGTCTTCCTGTTCACCGGCTATCTGGGCGTTTCGGGGGTGATTGCCGGGGCCGGGGACGCGGCGGCCGTCAAGGCGGCCAAGCTGGCCGTCAGCTCGGTGGTGCCGGTGGTGGGCGGCATGATTTCCGACGCCTCGGAGACGGTCCTGGCCGCGGCCGGGGTTCTCCGGAGCGCCGCCGGCGTCTTCGGGATGCTGGCCGTCGTGGCCATCTGCCTGCTGCCGCTGCTGCGGCTGGCCATCCAGAACGTGTTGCTGCGGCTGACGGCGGCCCTCTGCTCCACGGTGGGGGAGAAGCCGCTGGTGGACCTGCTGGAGAGCGTCTCCGACGCCATGGGCTTTCTCATGGGGATGACCGGGGCCTGCGGCTTCATGCTGCTGATTTCCTGTGTCTGCGCGGTGAAGGCGGTGACGCCATGACCGAGGCCGTGCGCGACTATCTTCTCTCGGTGGTGGCCGTGGCGCTGCTGTCGGGCGTGGTCCTGGCGCTGACGCCCAAGGGGGCCGTCCACCGGACGCTGACGTTCCTCTGCGGCCTGGCCATGATTCTGGCGGCCCTGGGGCCCATCGCCCGGCTGGATTTCGACGCGCTGGCCCAGTCCATGGCGCGGGCCCGGATCCAGGCCCGGGAGGCCGCCGAGGGGGTCCAGGTGGACAATCGGGAACTGATTGCCGACATCATAAAGGAGGAGGCGGAAGCATATATATGGGACAAAGCCGAGGGGCTTGGCTGCACGCCGATGGAGGTGACCGTGGAGGTCTCGATGGAGGGGGAGTATCCGTATCCCTACCGGGCAACCCTCCGGATCCTCTGCACGGCGAGCCAGGAGCAGGCGCTGCGCCGGGCGCTGGAGCAGGAGCTGGCCATCCCGGCGGAACGACAGGAGTGGCAACGGTATGAACCGGAGTAACTGGAGCGAGACGCTGCGCCGGCAGCTGGGCCGGCTGGGAAAATTCAAATACCCCCTGCTGGTGCTGCTGCTGGGCCTGGCGCTGCTGGCCATCCCGGTGCGCCGGGACGAGGCGGAGGCGGCGCCGGACCCGGCGGCGGAGCTGGCGGCGGACCCGGCGACCGGCGACGACGCCATCCGCCGGCTGGAGCAGCGGCTGGGGGACCTGCTCAGCCAGATGGAGGGGGCCGGCCGGGTGGAGGTGGCGCTGGAGTACGCCGCCGGGCCCCGGACGGTCTACCAGACCGACACCAGCCAGGAGGTGCGCATCGACGCCGAGGGCAAGGAGACACGGGTCCAGGTGGAGACGGTCCTGACGTCGGGCGGCAGCAGCCAGGGCGCCGTGGCGGTGCAGACCATGGAGCCCAGCTTCCGGGGCGCCGTCGTCGCGGCCCAGGGGGCGGACAGCGCCGCCGTGCAACTGGATTTGGTCAACGCCGTCGCCAGTCTGACGGGCCTGGGGGCGGATGACATTACTGTGATAAAAATGAAGTGAGTAGGAGGAACTCGGTATGAAAAACTGGAAACGCAATGCGGTGGTGGCGGCAGTCCTGGTGTTCGTCTGCGCCGGGGTCTATCTCAACTGGTCGTACAACCAGCAGTCCACGGCGGAGCTGACCGACACGCTCAACGCCCGGCAGGTCATGGGGGAGAATCTGCTTCTGAGCACCCAGGACGGCCTGGTGGAGACGGCCGGGCAGGAGGGCGAGGCCGGCACGGTGGTCAGCGACTACTTCGCCGAGATGCGCCTGAGCCGCCAGACGGCCCGGGACAGCGCGGTGGAGACCCTCCAGGAGACCATCTCCTTTGCCGGGGAGGGGGAGGATGTATCGGCCGCCTCGGGGGAGCTGAACGACATCGTCAACACCGCCCTGGCCGAGTCCCAGATTGAGAGCCTGATTGTGGCCAAGGGCTACGAGGACTGCGTGGCGTACATGAACGAGGACAACATCTCCGTGGCGGTCTCGGCGCCGGCCGAGGGTCTCAGCGCCACCGACGTGGCGTTGATTTCCGACATTGTCACCTCCCAGTCCGACTACTCCCTGTCCCAGATCCGGGTGATTGAGGTCAAGTGAAGCTGCTCCTGCCGCCGCATCCATCATGCGGCGGCAGGTTTCGTTGCCAGGCAAGAAGCGGGGCGGACGTTGTCCCGATGCCGGGACTGCGTTGCAAACTTGCCAGCCGCGGGGGGAACCCCCGGCGAGGGTTCCCCCCGGACCCCCTTCCTGCGCTTTTCTTTGGCAAAGTAGACC
>CAJFNZ010000031.1 GCA_904395905.1 uncultured Oscillospiraceae bacterium
ATGCCGCGCTCCTGCTCCTGGGCCATCCAGTCCATGGTGGCGGTGCCGTCGTGGGTCTCGCCAATCTTGTAGTTGACGCCGGTATAGTAGAGGATCCGCTCGGTGGTGGTCGTCTTGCCGGCGTCGATGTGGGCCATGATGCCGATGTTGCGGGTATTTTCCAGTGAATATTGTCTTGGCATGGAGAAACTCCTTTACCAGCGGAAATGGGAGAAGGCCTTGTTGGCCTCGGCCATCTTGTGGGTATCTTCGCGCTTCTTCACGGAAGAACCGGTGCCGTTGCTGGCGTCCATAATCTCCGCCGCCAGGCGCTCCTTCATGGTCTTCTCGCTGCGGCTGCGGCTGTAGCTGGTCAGCCACCGCAGGCCGAGGGTCTGCCGGCGCTCGGGCCGGACTTCAATGGGCACCTGGTAGGTGGCGCCGCCGACACGGCGGGACTTGACCTCCAGGGAGGGCATGATATTCTCCATGGCCTCCTGGAAGACCTCCAGGCCGTTCTTGCCGGTCTTCTCCTCAATAATCCCGAAGGCGCCGTACACGACCTTTTGGGCCACGCCCTTCTTGCCGTCCAGCATGACGCTGTTGACCAGCTTCGTCACCAGGACGGAATTGTAGATGGGATCCGGAAGAACTTCTCTCTTGGGAACATTACCTCTTCTGGGCACGTCGCTTCCCTCCTTCATATACTGATTTCATAGGTACTCCGAAAGCTTCCGCTTCCGTAGGCGCCCCGCCCGAGGTTTTAGATAGCAATACACAGCTGCGGTGGGTCTATCCGGGCCTCCGCCGCCGCGCGCGCGGCACGAGGGCGCTCGGAATCTCCTGCCCTTTGGGCGCGTTCCGGTTCCGCCGCCGCGCGTGCGCGGCACGAACGTGCCCGGAAGCTCTGGCCCTTTGGGCGCGTTCCGGTCCCGCCGCCGCGCGTGCGCGGCACGAACCTGCCCGGAAGCTCCGGCCCTTTGGGGGCGTTCCGGTTCTGCCGCCGCGCGTGCGCGGCGTTTGGAACACGCGGAATCTCCGGCCCGCTGCTGCTCTATTCAAAAACGACTGGCAAGGCATTGCCTCGCGACAAGGCGTTGGGAACTGCAAAAATGGGTTGGCGCGGCTTACTTCTTCTTGCCGGCCTTCGGTCTCTTGGCGCCGTACTTGGAGCGGGCCTGCATCCGGCCCTGGACACCCTGGGTGTCGAGCGTGCCGCGGATGATGTGATAGCGGACGCCAGGCAGGTCCTTGACACGGCCGCCGCGAATCAGCACCACGGAGTGCTCCTGCAGGTTGTGGCCGACGCCGGGGATATAGGCCGAGACCTCGTAGCCGTTGGTCAGCTTGACACGGGCAATTTTCCGCAGAGCCGAGTTGGGCTTCTTCGGGGTCGTGGTACGCACGGCCGTGCAGACGCCTCTCTTCTGGGGAGCCGACAAATCGGTGGACTGATTCTTCAGGGTGTTCAGGCCCTTCTGAAGCGCCGGCGCAGTGGACTTGTAGGAAACTTGCTCTCTGCCCTTACGGACCAACTGGTTAAACGTAGGCATGGTTTTCCTCCTTTCTCAAGTTGCTTGCTGAACAATTCAGCCAGTATTGTATCCCGGAATATCCTAAAATATTCCGTTGGGACCAGGTTCAGGGGGCCTGCCGCAGCGAGGCGGCGGCCGCAGCGCCCACGTCGATGCCGCAGGCTTCACCCAGCTGGGCCATGGTGTCCACCCAGGTGACTTCGATGCCAGCGTCGCGGCACTGGGCTTCCATGGGATCGGTCAGACGCCCCTCGGCGTCTCTCGCCAGGAATACCCGCCGGGCCGTACCGTCCCGCAGCGCCTTCCGCAGCTGCTTCAGGCCAACCACGATGGGCCCCGTTTTCAGTTCTTCGAGCATCCTCGACACCTCCAAAAACGGATGGCGGCCTCATAGACCACACAGTGCTGTATTATAGCAGATTGTACAACCTTCGTCAATCCGTTTCTTTCTTTTCAACGCTGTTTTTTTCTTGTCGGAGAAAAACTGCCGAACGGCTTGCGGCGCTGCGGTTTTTCAACTATAATGGTTCTCCGCAGGGCCTTGCAGCGGCATTGCCCGGCGAAGGAGGAATCCAATGCGATGAAAAAGAACGGAAAAATCATTTTGCTCTGTATTGCAGTCCTGTGCGTCCTGATGGCCGGTATGTACTTCGTCTACCAGCGCTTTGTGCCGAAGGCGCAGGAGGGCGAAAAGCACGTCGTAATCTCCATTGTCTACGACGACGGCACCCAGAAGGACATCGAGCTGGATACCGACGCGGCGTATCTGCTCGAAGCGCTCAGCGCGGTGGCAGATATCGACGGCTACGAAAGCGACGAATACGGATATACGCTGCTCTCTGTGGACGGTGTCTCCGCCGATTTCAGAACCGGCAGCGCATACTGGTCCGTCTATGTGAACGGCGAATACGGGACACTGAACATCGCGCGGCAGCCTCTGGAGGATGGCGGCCACTATACGATTGCCTATGAAACATTCTGACCGGCCGGCCTCGCACGCCCGCACGGTTTCCGTCCTGGCGCTGTGCACCGCGCTGGTCTTTGGACTGCAGGTGGCGCTGGCCGCCATTCCCAACGGCGAGTGCGTGACGCTGCTTTTTATCCTGTTCGCCCTGTATTTCCGGTACAAGACCCTCTACATTATCTACGCCTTTGCCCTGCTGGAGGGCGTCACCTACGGCTTCGGGATCTGGTGGATCATGTACCTCTATGTGTGGACCATCCTCTGGGCTCTGGTGATGCTCCTGGGCAAAAAACCGCGCCCCGTCTGGTTTTGGGCCATCCTTGCGGCGGTTTTCGGCCTGTCCTACGGCCTGCTGTGTTCTGTCCCCTATCTGCTCGCCGGCGGCCCGGCCGCAGCGTTCTCCTGGTGGGTTACCGGGATTCCCTTTGACATTCTGCACTGCGTCTTCAATTTTGCGTCGGTCCTGATGCTGTTTACGCCGCTGAACCGGCTGTTCTCCGCCTTGCAGGCGCGCGGCGCCCTGCCCTGAATCCAAAAATGCACGATTGCCCGCACGGCGCCAGCCGTGCGGGCAATCTCTGTATTCAGACCGCTTCGTTGTCAATCATCTCGTCGGTCACTTCGGACTCGGGGGCCGTCTCCAGCTGGAAGTCGCGGTACGCCTGGAGGCCGGAGCCCGCCGGAATCAGCTTGCCGATGATGACGTTCTCCTTCAGGCCCACCAGGTGGTCCACCTTGCCCTTGATGGCCGCCTCGGTCAGCACCTTCGTCGTCTCCTGGAAGGAGGCCGCCGACAGGAACGACTCCGTGGCCAGGGACGCCTTCGTGATGCCCATGAGAATCAGGGACTTGGTCGCCAGCTTCAAATCGGTCTCGCCGGCGTCAATCCGGGCCTGGACGGCCGCGTTGGCGTCGTCGAACTCGAACTGGTCCACCACCGTGCCGGTCAGCAGCCCCGTGTCGCCGGGGTCCTCGACCCGGACCTTCCGGAGCATCTGGCGGATGATGACCTCGATGTGCTTGTCGTTGATGTCCACGCCCTGCTGGCGGTACACCGCCTGGACCTCCTGGGTCAGGTACTCCTGGACAGCCTCCAGGCCGGAGATCCGCAGCACGTCGTGGGGACTCAGGGCGCCCTCGGTGATGCGGTCGCCCTTGGCAATCTGCTGGCCGTTCTCCACCCGCAGGCCCACCGAGTAGGGCACCGAGTACTGCTTGACCTCGCCGGTCGCGTCGTTGATGACCGAGATGCTCCGCAGCGCCGTCCGGTGGGTCTCGTCAATCTCCACCCGGCCGTCGATTTCGGAGATGGTGGCCATCTTCTTGGGCTTCCGGGCCTCGAACAGCTCCTCGACGCGGGGAAGACCCTGGGTGATGTCGTCGCCGGCGACGACATCACCCAG
>CAJFNZ010000032.1 GCA_904395905.1 uncultured Oscillospiraceae bacterium
CACCGGCTACCAGCAGACCCGCTCCATGATGTGCATCGCCTCCGGCGGCCTCTTCGGCCTGGGGGCCGGGCGGGGCTGGCTCAAATACGTGGCCGCCTCGGACACGGACCTGGTCTTCGCCTTCGTCTCGGAGGAGTGGGGCTTGCTGATGGCCATTTTCATGATCCTGGCCGTGGTGTGTCTGGCGGCCTTCGTGGCCAAGTCGGCCTCCATGGGCCGCAGCAGCTTTTACACCATCGGTGCCTGCGCCGCCGGCGCCATTTTGCTCATTCAGACCATGCTCAACGTCTTCGGCACGGTGGACCTGCTGCCGCTGACCGGCGTCACCTTCCCCTTTGTGTCCAACGGCGGCTCCAGTATGATTGCCTGCTGGGGACTGCTGGCCTTCATCAAGGCGGCGGATACCCGGCAGAACGCCTCGGTGGCGGTCAAGCTGCCCTCGAAGCGCGATGTGGAGGAAGGAGGGGATGAAGCATGAAGCGAATTTCCCATCGCACTGTCTTGATGCTGATTCTCATGGGCGTGCTGGTGGCCGGCGTGGCCTTTTTCACGCTGCGCTATTTCCTCCACGCAGGAGAATGGGTGGTCTTCCCCGGCAGTCCCCACGTCTACTCCGGCTCCAACCTCTCCAGCGGACGGGTGACGGACCGCGACGGCGTGCTGCTCCTGGACAGCACCGACGGGCGCGTCTACGCCGAGGATGTGGACATCCGCCGCGCCACGCTGCACCTGCTGGGGGACCGCTACGGCTATATTTCCGCCCCCATTCTGGATGAATACGCCGACGACCTGGTAGGCTTCAACGTGGTCAACGGCCTCTTTGGCCAGGACCAGGGCGCCAACACGGCGGTGCTGTCCATCTCGGCCCAGGTACAGAAGACAGCCCTCCAGGCCCTGGGCAACCACCACGGCACCGTGGGCGTCTACAACTACAAAACTGGCGAGATTCTCTGCGCCGTCACCTCCCCCACCTATGACCCGGACAATATGCCCGACATCGAGGGCGACGAGACCGGCGCCTACGACGGCGTGTTCCTGAACCGCTTTTTCCAGACCAGCACCGTCCCCGGCTCCATCTTCAAGATCGTCACCGCCGCCGCGGCGCTGGACACCCTGGGGGACCTCTCCCAGCGGACCTTCACCTGCAACGGCACCTGGGAGATCGGGGGCGACACCATGGTCTGCAACGGCACCCACGGCACCCAGACGCTGGCCCAGGCCTTTGCCAACTCCTGCAACATCGCCTTCGGCCAGCTGGCGCTGGAGGTGGGGCCTGAGACGCTGGAAGCGTATGTGGAGGACCTGGGCATCACCGAGTCGCTGTCCTTCGACGGCCTCACCACCGCCGCCGGCAGCTTCGACCTCTCCGACGCCGTGGACTTCGAGGTGGCCTGGGCCGGCTGCGGACAGTATAACGACCTCATCAACCCCTGCCAGTACCTCACCGTGATGGGCGTCATCGCCAATGGCGGCGAGGCGGCGCTCCCCTATATCATGGACCGGGTAGAGGGCAATATGCTGGGCGGCTATCAGCACGGCAAGGTGACGACGGGCCGGGTCATGGAACGCTGGGTCACAGACAGCGTCGCTCAGCTGATGCGGGGTAACGTTCTCAACGTCTACGGCGCGTGGCAGTTCCCGGACCTGGAGGTCTGCGCCAAGTCCGGCACCGCCGAGCTGGGCCCCGGGGACACCCCCAATGCCACCTTCGCCGGCTTCATCCGGGACGAGAACTATCCCCTGGCCTTCATCGTCATCGTGGAGCATGGCGGCGCCGGCAGCGCCGCCGCGGCGCCCATCGCCGGGCAGGTCCTCAACGCCTGCGTGGCCGCCATGGACGCCCAGTAAGGCCTGCATCGGAACATCTGCAAGGGGCGGACGGCTGCTCGCCGCCCGCCCCTGAACTATCACAAATCCCTCGGGGCAAAGCCCCGCCGTTGGAATTACAGGAAGGTGTGTAACATCCATGGAGCTTTTTTCCCCGGTGACGGTCCTCCCCGGCGTGGGACGGGCCCGGGCAGAGCTGCTCAAAAATCTGGGACTGGAGACGCTCTACGATCTTCTGACCTATTTCCCCCGGGCCTACGAGGACCGGACGCGGCTCGTATCCATCGCGTCGCTGGAGGCCGACCAGCCGGCCTGCTTCCGGGCCATGGTGATTCGCGGCCCCAAGACGGCCCACATCCGCAAGGGGTTGGACTTGACCAAGCTCACCGTGGCCGACGAGACTGGCCAGCTGAACCTCACCTTCTTCAACCAGTCCTACGTGGCTGATAACCTGGAATACGGCCGGGAATACTGTTTTTACGGCGCGATCCGGGGCGATTTCACGGGGTACGGGATGCAAAATCCCCTCTTTGAGCCGGTGGAGCGGCAGGGCACCGTCACGCGGCGCATCGTGCCCGTCTATCCCCTCACCGCCGGGCTCTCCGGCAAGCTCCTGGGCGGCTACATCCGCCGGGCGCTGGAGGCCTGCCTGCCGGCGCTGCCGGAGGTACTGCCCCAGAAGGTGCTCTCGCGCTGGGGCCTCTGCCCCGTCCGGGAGGCCTACGCCGTCATCCACGACCCTCCGGATTTCGACACGCTGGACCGGGCGAGACGGCGCATCGTCTTTGAAGAGTTCTTCCTCTTCACCGCTGGACTGATGCGCCTGCGGGCCAGCCGCCGCGCCCGCGCCGCGGCCCCCTGGAATCAGTTAGACCTGGGGCCCTTCCTCCAAGTCCTCCCCTACGCCCCCACCGGCGCCCAGCGCCGGGCCATGGAGGAAATCGCCGCCGACCTAGGCCGGGGCGAGGCCATGAACCGCCTCTTGCAGGGCGACGTGGGCAGCGGCAAGACCCTGGTAGCCGCCGCGGCGGCGTATCTCGCCGTGCAGAACGGCTTCCAGGCCGCTATCATGGCCCCCACCGAGATCCTGGCCGAGCAGCACGTCCGCTCCCTCACGGCGCTGCTGGAGCCGCTGGGCATCACCCCGGCGCTGCTGACCGGCTCTTTGCCCGCGGCGGAGAAGCGGCGGGTCAAGGAGGGCCTGGCCGACGGCTCCATCCCCCTGGCGGTGGGCACCCACGCATTGCTGACCGGCGACGTGGCCTTTGCCCGGCTGGGCCTGGTGGCCGCCGACGAGCAGCATCGCTTCGGCGTGGCCCAGCGGACGGCCTTGCAGGAAAAGGGCGAAAATCCCCACCTGCTGGTGATGTCCGCCACCCCCATCCCCCGCACCCTGGCGCTGATGATCTACGGCGATCTGGACGTCTCCGTGCTGGACGAGCTGCCGCCGGGCCGACAGCAGGTGGACACCTTCCTGGTGGGCGAGGCCATGCGGCAGCGGGTCAACGCCTTTATCCGCAAAGAAGCGGC
>CAJFNZ010000033.1 GCA_904395905.1 uncultured Oscillospiraceae bacterium
ATCGTGCGCATCGATATGACGGAGTACATGGAGAAATTCAGCGTCTCCCGCCTCATCGGCGCGCCTCCGGGATACGTGGGTTACGAGGAGGGCGGCCAGCTGACCGAGGCCGTGCGCCGCAAACCCTACAGCGTGGTGCTGTTCGACGACGAGCGCAACCTTATCCGCATCGATATGTCCGAATATATGGAGAAGTTCGCCGTCAGCCGCCTGATTGGCGCGCCTCCGGGATACGTGGGCTACGAGGAGGGCGGCCAGCTGACCGAGGCCGTCCGGCGCAAGCCCTACTCCGTCGTCCTTTTCGACGAGGTGGAAAAGGCCCACCCCGACGTGTTCAACGTCCTGCTCCAGGTGCTCGACGACGGCCGCATCACCGACGGCCAGGGCCGGACCGTGGACTTCAAGAACACCATCCTGATTCTCACGTCCAACCTGGGCTCGCAGTTCCTGCTCGACGGCATCGACGAGCACGGCGACATCTCCCCCCAGGCCCGGGAGCAGGTCCAGGAGCTGCTCAAGCGCTCCTTCCGGCCGGAGTTCCTGAACCGCCTGGACGAGATTGTCTTCTACAAGCCTCTGACGAAGGCCAACGTGACGAAGATTATCGACCTGCTGGCCGCCGAGCTGAACGGCCGCCTGGCCGACAAGCAGCTGACGGTGACGCTGACCGACGCCGCCAAGAGCTTCATCGTGGACGAGGCCTACGACCCCGTCTACGGCGCGCGGCCCCTGCGCCGGTACGTGCAGCACACCGTGGAGACGCTGCTGGCCCGGAAGATCCTGGCCGGCGACGTGGAGCCCGGCGCCCACCTGCTGGTGGACGAGGAACAAGGGCAGCTGGTCGTCAAGACCGCCTGAGCCATCGAAACAAAGCAGCCGCCCGCCTCGTTTTGAGGCGGGCGGTTCTTGTTTTCACCGTTCACTGGGCCGCCGCCAGGCAGCCGCCGTTCATCGCCAGGCCGGTCAGCAGGTACCACCGGCCGTCGTACCGGCCGGCCAGGGCCATCAGCGTATACGCGCCGGCCTCGCCGCGCACCTGGAGGCCGACCGCCTCCACGGCGTCCGCGCCGTAAAACGCCCCCAGCATCTCCAGGGTCCTCCGGAAATTCTCCAGATAGTCCGCCGACCCGTCGCCCCAGAGGTAGGCCTCCACGTCCAGCGGCCCGGTCGCCTCCAGGGAGGCCAGCACCGCGTCGGCATCGGCCACCTGCATCGCCTCCAGCAGCGCCTCCCCCGTCTGGCCGCCCGCCGCGGGCGTCAGCTGGCGGAGCTCCTCCATCTGCTCCGGCGTCCGGGTGGCCACCAGGTAGTCCCAGAGGAAGGCCGCAATCAGCCACTCCTGCCGCCAGGCCAGGTTGAGCCGGCCCGCCGCCTCCCCCTCGGCCGGGAGGCCGGCGGTGGGATAGTAGTAGCCGCCGAAGTTCTCCACGCGGGACGCCTGGTCCATGCGCGCCGCCACAGTCTCCACGGCCCAGGGGGCCATCATCTCCGCCGGGTCCCCCCGGCGCAGGGCCGCCAGATACGCCTCGGCGGCCGCCTCAGGGCTGTCGTGCCCCGCGCCCTCCAGGCGCGCCTGTCCGCCCGGCGTCCACAGGCCCAGGGCCAGCAGCAGCCCGGCGGCGGCCGCAGCGAGGACCAGGCCCAGAAGGAGGCCCCAGCCGAAGCCCCGTCGCGGCGCCGGCGGCGCTGCGGACGTCTCCCGCTCCGGCGGCTCCGGTTCCGCCGTCACCACCGTCACCGGCCGGGACGGCGGCAGGGCCGCGCCGCACCGGGGGCAGACCCGGGCCCCGTCGGGGATTTCCTGTCCGCAGTAGATACAGAGCATCGCCGCACCTCCTCTGGGGCAGGCCGTTTCCGGTCAGCCGGCGGGCACGCCCCCTGTGGGGCCATCATACCACGGCCCCGCGCGGCCCGTCAAGGCGTCAGGCGGGGCGGCGGACCCCCAGGAGCCGCTCCAGCAGCCGGCTCCGCTGGAGGTAGGCAATCAGCGGCAGGCCCAGCACCGCCAGGACCGCAATCTCGCCCACGGCCACCTGGGCGCCCATGGTCACGAAGCCGCTCCAGAAGGCGTCGGGGGTGTAGACGGCGGCCAGCATCGCGCCGACCATGACGGTGTTGGCCAGGATGGTCGGCAGCGGGACCAGCCAGCGGCTGGGCATTTTGGCGGCCAGCAGGCAGCCCACCAGGGTGGCCGCCGAGCCGATGACGATGTCCAGGGCCGAGACCGTGGAGAACAGGTTGGCCACCAGGCAGCCGACGAAGAGCCCCAGGGAGGTGACCGGCGCGAAGAACGGCAGCACGCACAGGGCGTCGGCGATGCGGAACTGGATGGGGCCGTAGGCAAAGGACGCCGTGGCCAGGGTGACGACGGCGTAGAGGGCGGCCAGGACCCCGCAGAGGGCCAGCTCCCGGACGGACAGTTTTCTCATGGATGATTTCCTCCTAAAAATGCAAAATGGGCGGAGACCGCCCATCGAAATTGCCGCCGCCCCGCTGGGCCGCCGGCAGTCCCTAGTTTTGTTTATCGACAGGATGGTCACGAACTGTCTATGCAATTTTCGGAACGGCTCCTATCATACCAGACGCCGCCGCGTTCGTCAACTGCGGGTTTTCAGAACCACCGGGCGCCGGCGTCGCGGAACTGCGGCTCGGGGCCGGCGGCGTAGGGGTCGTAGCGGTCCACGCTGGAGCCGAATTCCTGGAGGAAGGCAATCCGGTCGCCCGCCCAGCGGATGCGGGACAGGCCCTCGAAGACCTCCTCCCGGCCGTCGTCCATGGCGTTGGCGAAGAACCAGGCGGCCACCGTCTCGTCGCCCCGGTGGAAGCACGTCCCCAGATCCCAGCGCACCACGGTGCCCCGGCCGTTCCACTCCCGGAACCAGTGGGCGATGGCCGCCGCGCCGTGGTATTCCGGGCCCCAGCTTTCGATGTACACCGCATCCTCGGTGAAGAGGTCGGCGATGCCCAGGTCCTCCTTCCGCAGCCACATGGAAAACCACAGGCCGATGCGCGCTTCCCGCTCCTCCATCTTCCGCACCTCCGTATTCACCCCCATCATACCACGTCCCCGCGCCGCTGTCCAGAAAAAGAAGCCGGCCCTCTTCCGCCGGGGCCGGGGATTTGCTATACTACTTTTATCCCACAAAAGGAGTTGGACACCTATGGAAATTCGCAGGGCCGTGGAGGCCGATATGCCGGACATTCACCGGCTGCTGATTCAGGTGAACGCCGTCCATCACCAGGGGCGGCCGGACCTCTTCAAAGCGGCCGGCGCCACCAAATACACCGACGAGGAGCTGCGCGCCCTCATCCACAACGACGGCTGCCCCATCTTCGTCTACGACGACGGCGGCGTCCTGGGCTACGCCTTCTGCATCTTCCAGCAGCACCTCCACGACAACATCCTCACCGACATCAAAAGTCTGTACATCGACGACCTCTGCGTGGACGAGGCCTGCCGCGGCCGCCACATCGGCCGGCAGCTCTACGACCACGTGGTGGCCTTCGCCCGGGAGAGCGGCTGCTACAACGTGACCCTCAACGTCTGGGCCTGCAACGAGAGCGCCCACCGCTTCTACGAATCCTGCGGCCTCCGCCCCCAGAAGTACGGCCTGGAAACCATCCTCTGAAGCGGCCGCGGCCCGAAACGCTGTGGAAGGACGAAACCGACCGGTTCGTCCTTCCACGGCGTTTTTGCGGCTGTACGGTTTATTCGACGCCCAGGTAGGCCTTGCGGACCTCCGGGTTCCGCAGCAGGTCCTTGCTGTCGCCGGTCATGGCCACGTGGCCCGTCTCCAGGACGTAGCCCCGGTCGGCGATGGTCAGCGCCTTGACCAGGTTCTGCTCGATGATCAGCATGGACGTGCCGGTGGCCTTGAGGTTCGTGAGAATCTGGAACATCTCGTCCACCACGATGGGCGCCAGGCCCAGGGACGGCTCGTCGAGAATCAACAGCTGGGGCTCCATCATCATCGCGCGGCCGATGGCCAGCATCTGCTGCTGGCCGCCCGAGAGGGTGCCCGCCAGCAGCCTCCGCCGGTCCTTGAGAATCGGGAAGGTCTCGAAGACCTTGTCCTTGAGCTCCTGGCGCTTGGCCTTGGTCCGCTTGGTGTAGCTGCCCAGGTTCAGGTTGTCCTCCACGCTCAGCGTGGTCAGGATGCCGCGGCCCTGGGGGATGTGGGAGATGCCCAGCTCGGCCCGCTTGAAGGCCGGGATCTTCGTCAGGTCCTGGTCGAACCACGTGACCGTGCCGCTGGTGGGCAGCAGCTCGCCGGAGATAATCCGCAGCAGCGTCGTCTTGCCGGCGCCGTTGGAGCCCACCAGGGCGACCACCTCGCCCTCGTTGACCTCCAAATCGATGTCGAACAGGACCCGCAGGTCCCCATAGCCCGTGGAAACGCCTGCAATCTTAAGCATTTTCATAGTCCTCCCCCAGGTATGCCTTGATGACTTCCGGCTGGCGCATGACCACGTTGGGGTCGCCCTGGCTGAGGAAGTGCCCCTCGTTCATCACCACGACCCGGTGGCACAGGTTCACCACCGCGGACATGACGTGTTCGATGAAGAGGATGGTCACGCCCATCCCATTGATGCGCTTGACCAGCTCGATGCTGGCGTCCATCTCCGAGGGGGTCAGGCCGGCCAGGCACTCGTCGAGCATCAGCAGCTTCGGGTTGGTGGCCAGGGCGCGGGTCATGTCCAGCCACTTGCGCTGCTCGATGGGCAGCTTGCTGCACAGCGTGTCGGCCATGCCCGAGAAGTTCATCAGCTCCAGCAGCTCCTCGGCCTTTTTCGCCGCGTCCTTCATCCGCCGGTGGTAGAGCATACAGATGGTGTAGACGCTGTCGAACACCGTCATGTTGGAGAAGGGCTTGGGCGACTGGAACGTCCGGGCCAGGCCCATCTTGGCCCGCTGGGGCACCGACTGCTTCTTCAGGCTGGTGTCGCCGTTGAACGTGATTTCGCCCTTGTCCTGGATGTACACGCCGGTAATCAGGTTGACTGTGGTGGATTTTCCGCAGCCGTTGGGGCCGATGAGGCCGAGAATCTCGCCCTCGTAAATCTCAAAGCTCAAATCGTTGATGGCGTGGACGCCGCCGAAGGATTTGTCCAGATTCTTAATCTCGAGGATCTTTTTCATGATTTCGCAGCGCCTCCCTTCGCGGTGTCTTTCTTGCCGAAGAGCCCCTTGACCCAGCGGACGAAGGGCGCCCAGAGGGAGATGACGCCGGCCGGCCGGAAGAGGACAATCAGCACAATCAGCAGGCCGTACATGGCGTAGCCGGCGCCGCCGCCGCCCACGGTGGAGAGGTAGTTGTTGGCAACCTCCAGCATGGGAATGGCGATGAACGCGCCGACCACCGGGCCCCAGATGGTGCCCATGCCGCCGAGGATGGCCATGACGCCGATGCGGATGGACATATCGTGGGAGGCCACCACGTTGGGGTCGATGTAGCCCACCTGGAAGGCGTAGACCGTGCCGGTGGCCGCCAGCAGGCAGGCGCAGACCAGCAGCGTGCCCATCTTCACCCGGCTGGAGCGGACGCCCAGGGACTCGGCCGCGGTCTGGTCGTCGCGGATGGCCTGGAGATAGTAGCCCAGCTTGGAGCGGACGAAGAGGATTTCCACAACAATGGCGATGACCATCATGGCCAGCGCGATGTAGTAGTAGGGCAGCGTGGACTCGAAGGACATGAGCCACAGGTTGTTGCCGGTGCGGATCTTGAACGCCAGGCCCAGCGTGCCGCCGGTGAAGTCGTTGAAGACAATCAGCAGGTTCCGGAAAATGGTGGCGCAGGCGATGGTGGCGATGGAGAAGAACACGCCGCTGAGCTTGAAGCACGGCAGGCCGATGATGAAGGCCAGCACGCAGGCCACGGCCATGCCCACGAACACGCTGAGAAACGGAGAGACCTCATTGAGCCGCAGGTACATGAGCATGGAGGTGTACGCGCCGCAGGCGAAGAACGAGGCGGCGCACCAGCAGGTCTGACGGCCGTAGCCGCTGAGGATGTTCCAGGCGATGCCCAGGGAGGCGAAGTAGCAGGCCTCCATGGCCACGCGGGTGTAGTAGGACTTCGTGAAGAAATTGGGCAGCGCAATCAAAACCGCGAGGAAGACCACCGCGGGAATGAGCTTTTTCATGGAGGTTCCGGTGAGGTTTTTGGTCATGCTTTTCTCTCTCCTTTGCCGAAGAGGCCGTAGGGCCGGAAGATGAGGATGAGCATCAGGGCCACGTTGATGGCGATGGGAGACAACTCCGAACTGACGTAAATGCTGGTCAGGGACTCAACGATGCCGATGAGCAGGCCGCCGACCATTGCGCCGCGGATGTTCCCCAGGCCGCCGAGGACCATCGAGGACATGGCGATAATCGAGAAGGTGGAACCGATTTTCGGGTAAGCCATGAACATGGGGGAAATCAGAAGGCCGGAGACGCCAGCAAACATGGTGCCCAGCGCGAAGGCGAAGATGAAGCAGAATTTCGAGTTGATGCCCAGGGATGCCGCCACCGTCTGGTTCTCGGCCGTGGCGCGCATGGCGCAGCCGATGTCGGTCTTGTTGAGGAACCAGTGGATGATTGCGACGAAGACCACCGCAAAGGCGAAAGCGATGAGGCGGGAATCCATGATGTAAATGCCCAGGTTGCTGAACAGCTCAACGGTGCCGTACTTCAGCTCGTCGGAGACCTGCATACTGTAATAGTTGGGCCCAAAAATCAGCTGCAGGCCGTTGGAAAGCAGGTAGGACAGGCCCACGGTCAGCAGGATGTAGCTGGTGCTGTCCTTGCCGATGACCCGGGTGATGGTCGCCTTGAAGATGATACAGCCGATGAAGAACATGGCCACGGCCACGGGCAGCAGCAGCCAGTAGGGTATCGTCCCCGCCGGGAGCAGCTGATAGAGCACATAGGAGATGTACATGCCGATGGCCAGGAATTCGCCCTGGGCGAAGTTCACGATTTTCATGACGCCGTGAATCATGGTCAGGCCGACAGCTATCAGCGCGTAGACACCGCCGGTGAGGAGGCCATTGATAATAGCCTGAATCATATCGTTCCTCCCTATATAGTGGACGCGGTGGGAGCTTTTCGGCCCCCACCGGCGTCAGGATTTGCCAAGTATTGGAGTTTACTCCAGGGGTTCCAGGGTCAGCGGGTCGATAACGGTGCTGGCGGCGGCGTCAGCGGGATAGACGCAGGTGGGCTTGTTGTTCTGCCACTGGAGCATGATGGGGCGCGCGCCCATATTGGCGCCGGTCTCGTCGAACGCCACATCGCCGTAGAACACAGCCAGCCACTTGCAGTTGTCCTTGTTGTACGTGCGCAGCTGGTCGCGGATGACCACCGGATCCGTGGAGCCGGTCTCCTCGATGGCCTGGTAAATCATCATGATGGACATGATGGTCGGGCCACCCTGGCCGGGCACGAACTCGCCGTTGACTTCCTCGTAGTGCTCGTTGATAATCTGCCACTCATCGAAGTTCCGGGCGCCGGCCATGTCGTTGACGAAGCCGTCGGCGGAGATGATGCCGTTGACCATATCGCCCAGGTCGTTGAGCAGGGAGGGCCAGGTGAAGGCCGAGCCGTCGGCGAAGATAACCGGCATGTAGTCCATGGAGGCACAGGCGGTCATGATGAGCTTGGCGTCGTTGGCGTAGCAGCCCGGGAACAGGATGTCCACGCCGGCGTTCTTCATGCGGGTCACCAGGGCAGTGGCGTCGGTCAGGGAGCCGGCCTCGTAGTTCTCGTCATAGACCAGGTTCAGGCCGTAGGTGTCCACCAGGGAGCGGTTGGAGTTGGCGGTGTCGGAGCCCCAGGCGGAGTTCTCATAGATGATGCCGAACTTCAGGTCTTCCAGGTTCAGGCCCTGCAGCTCCGCATAGTGCTGGAGGAACTCGTACTTGGTGTCCGAGAAGGTGTCAGACTTGGGGGCCGGCTGGAAGATGAACTCGCAGCCCTGCTCCGTGATGGTCACGTTGGTGGCCGAAGCCGTCACGGCCGGCACCTGGTACCGCTGGAGGATGGGGAGCATGGTCAGGGCGATGGCCGACTGGGCAGAGCCGGCGATGCCGACGATGCCGCCCTCGGACAGGGCCTGCTCCAGGGGCAGGGCCGAGGTGGAGGGGTCGGAGGTGGAGTCGATAATCCGCATCTCCACTTTGCGGCCGCCCAGGGACTGGATGCCGCCCAGCTGCTCGTTGATGTACCATTCGGCAGTCTCGGCAGCCAGGGTGGCCTGGCGGCCGGACTCGGAGTTGACGCCGGTCACGGCGGCGAAGACGCCAATCTGAACCGGGTCGTCGGAGGAAGCAGTGGTATCGCTGCCGCCCTCATCGGTGGTCGTGGTGTCGCTGCTGCTGTCGTCGGTGGTCGTCGAGCCGGTGTCGGTCGTGTCCGTGGTGGTCGTGTCACCGGCACAGGCCACCAGGCCCAGGACCATGGTCAGCGCCAACAGCAGGGCAATCAGCTTTTTCATCCTTTTCGTCTCCTTATCATCAGAAATATTGGCACCGGATACTCCGGAAAACCACAATACAGGGCCGGCCTCACGCCTCATCCCACAGCCGACGGGTGTAGGCCACCGCTTCGCGGATGCCGGTCTCGCCCCGGCCGCTGGCCTCCTCGATGCTGACCCAGCCGCCAAAGCCGTTGGCCTTGAGGTAGCGGAAACTGTCCTTCAGGGGCACCACGCCGCTGCCGATGGCCACCGGCTCGAACCGGCCCCAGGCGGCCATGTCCGTGACGTGGATGGTCTCCACCTTGGGGTAGACCTTCTCCAGCACCGGCAGCGGGTCCTCGCCGGCCGCCACGATGTTGCCGATGTCGAAGTTGATGCCCACCGGCGTGTCCCAGATGCCGTCCACCACCCGCAGAAAGCGCTCCGGCTGGAAGGTCATGTCGATGTAGTCCCACGCGCCGGGCTTGCCGTGGTCCTCATAGACCAGCTGGATGCCCAGGGTGTCGGCGTAGTCGGCGCAGCGGCGGATGTTCTCCACCGCCCAGCGGATGCCGTCGTCCACGTTGGTCTCGGGATGGGCCTGGCCGGCCAGCACCCGCAGGTACTCGATGCCCAGCTGGGAGCAGAGAGCCATGTCGGAAAGGAAGTACAGCAGCTCCCGCCGCCGCTGCTCCCGGTCGGGGTGGGTGAAGTCCGGATAGGTGGTGCACATGACGACCGGCAGGGGCTGGGCCTCCAGCATCTCCCGCATCTGCCGCAGATAGGCAGCCGCGTGGCTGTGGAGGAAGCTCATGCTGATGTCCACACCGTTCAGGCCGCAGTCGGACGCCAAGGCGAACCAGTCCGGCAGCGTCATGGAGCCGTCGGTCAGCTGCGGGAACAGCGACACCGGCAAGCAGCTGAGTTTCAAGAGTTTCCGCTTCCTTTCTTGTGCAGAATCACCAACGCCCCCTGTGGCTTTCTGTGAAAACATCACAACAGGCGCTGTTTCTATGGTGATTCTAACACATTTCATCAATATACACAAGGTATTTTTTCTACACTTTATGTAAATTCATTGGGATAAGATTAGTAAAATCCGTTTTCTCCTATCAAATTATGATTCGAAATCCCGAATATTTTTTCATTTACCGAAATATCAAAAAATTATATCCTGTATTTCGCAAAAAATGATTTCGTATTTCGGAATTTTCCGCAGACAGTTGTACATTTCGCACAAGATTTTTCGCTGTTTTTCTGGGAAAAGCACAGTTTCCCCGTCCTTCTCGGGAAACAGGCCCTTTTTCCGCACTTGCACGGCCGGTTTGCGCGGCGATGCGCCGGCCGCTCGCCCCAATCTGATAAATAATTAACCAATATTTCCGTCGGAAATATTGTCAGTTTTATTGTGTTATTTTGCGTAGTTTGGATAATTCCCGAATCCCGCCCTTGCGCCCGCCACCGCCTTGTGGTACCATACCAGAGACGGGACGACCGGCAGCGGCCGCCCCACGCTGAAGCGATTGGAGGGCTTACACACCATGGATATGAACGCGCTGCTACTGAAGGAATACAACCACGTGGAGTACACCCGGGTACCCGTACCGGAGATTGCCGACGACGAGGTGCTGGTCCGCATCGAGGCCGTCGCCATCTGCGGCAGCGACGTCCACGGCTATGACGGAGGCTCCGGCCGCCGCCGCCCGCCGCTGGTCATGGGCCACGAGGCCGCCGGCGTCATCGCCAAGGCCGGCGCGGCCGTCAAGAAGTTCCGCGTGGGGGACCGGGTCACCTTCGACTCCACCCTCTACTGCGGCGAGTGCGACTACTGCAAGGCCGGCCTCATCGACTTGTGCGACAACCGGCGGATCCTCGGCGTCTCCTGCGCCGACTACCACTGCGAGGGCTGCATGGCCGAGTACTGCGCCGTGCCGGAGCGCGTCCTCTATGCCCTGCCCGACGGCGTCTCCTTTGAGACGGCCGCGCTGGTGGAGCCCCTGTCCATCGGCTTCCACGCGGTGAACATCACCCCGTTTGCCGTCGGCGACACGGTCCTGGTCATCGGCGCGGGCACCATCGGCCAGATGATTATCAAGATTCTCAGCATCTCCAACGCCGCGCAGATCATTGTCTCGGACCTGGACGAGCAGAAGCTGGAGATTGCCAAGGCCTCCGGCGCCACCCACGTCCTGGGCAAGGGCGCCGACGTGGTGGCCGAGGTCCGCAGGCTCACCGGCGGCCGCGGGGCCGACGTGGCCTTCGAGGCCGTGGGCATTGCGCCGACCATCCAGAACGCCATCGCCGCCACGAAGAAGAACGGCAACGTCACCCTGGTGGGCAACGTGACGCCCCAGGTGCCGATTCCCCTTCAGGACGTCATCGGCCGGCAGCTGACGCTGCGGGGCTCGGCGGCCTCCTGCGGCGAGTATCCCCGGTGCCTGGAGGCCCTGGCCTCGGGCCGGGTCAACGTGGACAACGTGCTGAGTGTCGTGGCCCCCCTCGCCGAGGGCGGCCAGTGGCTGGACCGGCTCCACGCGGCGGAGCCCGGCCTGATGAAGGTGGTGCTGATTCCCGAACACGGGGAGGCGGCGTTGTGACAGGCCTGGCCGGCCGGTCGGTCCACGTCCAGGGCGTGGTGTACATTGTCCTGTCGGCCTTCTTCTACGCCCTGACCGACGTGGTGTCCCGGTTTGCCGGCAGCGAGATCCCGGCCATGGAGAAGGTCCTGGTCCGGAACCTGGTGGTGGCCGTCCTCTCGGCCGGGCTGGTGGTGCGGAGCGGCCACGGCTTCCGGTGGAAGAAGAAAAACACCGGCTGGTTCCTGCTCCGCTCCCTGTGCGGGCTGGTGGTCTCCTTCGGCAACATCTACGCCGTGGACCACATGGCCCTGGCCGACGCGACGATTCTCCACAAGCTCTCCCCCTTTTTCGTGCTGCTCTTCTCCCTGCTGATGCTCGGGGAGCGGATTGACCGGTTCCAGGGGCTGGCCATCGTGGCGGGCTTCGTGGGGGCGCTGTTCGTCATCAAACCCGGCGGCGGCTTCACGGCGGCGCTGCCGGCCATTGCCGCCGTGGCCTCGGCCGTAGCCCTGGGGGTGGTCTACCCCATCGTCCGGCGGCTGCGGCAGGACGGGGAGGACGGCTCGTTCATCGTCTTCTTCTTCGCGGTGGTCTCGGCCCTGGTGGCCCTGCCCCTGAGCATCGGCAATTTCGTGATGCCCACGGCCGGGGAGCTGCTGTTCCTGGTCCTCTCGGGCGTGGGCAACTGCCTGGCCCAGCTGGCCGCCTCGGCCGCCTTCGCCCGGTGCCCCGGGCGGGAGATCTCGGTGTACGACTACTCCCAGATCCTCTTTGCGGCGATTCTCGGCTACGGGTTCTTCCGGCAGATTCCCGACGGCTGGAGCGTGGTGGGCTACGTCATCATCCTGGCCACGTCGGTGCTGCTGTTCCTGCACAACCGGAAGCTGGCCCGGGACTAGGCTTGCCAGGGTGCGGGTCCCTGTGCTAGAATCAACAGAGAAGCGCGGCGGCCGGGACGCCGTTCCCGGCCGCCGCAGAGTTTACATAAGGAGGAATTCCCCCATGGGCATTGCAGACAAACGTTTTCACACCATGTCGCAGGTCGGCTTCGTCGTCCGGGATCTGGACAAGACCGTGGCCGTCATGCGGGAGAAGCTGGGCGTGGAGCCCACCTACGGCACGACGCCGGAGGAGGGCCGGGAGTACCGGGGCGAGCCCGGGGACTTCGTGTGCCGGATGGCCTTTTTCCGCTTTTCCAACATCGAGCTGGAGTTCATCCAGCCCATTGCCGGCACGCGGAGCATCTGGCAGGACTTCCTGGACTCCGGCCGGGAGGGGCTGCACCACATCCGGTTCAGCATCGACTCCCAGCAGGGCGTCGAGGAGGACATGGCGTCCATCGGCATTCCGGTCTATCAGAAGGGCATGGCGGTGTCCAAACCCGGCCATCAGTGGGCCTACTTCGACTCCGAACCGGTGCTGGGCTTCATCATCGAGACGTTCAACGAGCTGGAGAAGCTCCCGGGCGAGGAAGCGGCTCCCAAGGACTGAGGTCCGCCCGGCCAAGAAACCCCAGTCCCGGCCGACAGCCATCCGCTGCCGGCCGGGAACTTTTTTGCCGCCGCCCCGGCCGGAACCGGGCGGCACCTCCAAAGAGCGGCGCAAAAAGCCCCTCCGCCAAACGGCGGAGGGGCAGCTGTTGTGTGGGTATCCAATATCTAGAAAAAATTTGAAAAGGTGTACATTTGTAAACCGGAGACTTCTTCTGAAAACTAAAACAATTTTACAGCAGATTTCGTTAAATTGCAAGCTTTTTCAGATATACCTCAATCAGGAGTTTCACTTGGAAAACGTACACTTTTTCAGGTTTATTGACGGTACCACATTCGCCCAAAGGAGAGTAGACAAAATGAACCGCCCACTATTAGATTACTTAACCCGTATCCGAGAATTGGAAGAAATGAAATACACTACAGATTGCTTAGCAAGGCGATTGGTTCAGCAAGGCGCCCGTTTAGGGAAATCGCGCAATATCCCTATCCCTCATAAGGTCACCGAGGACAATGGAAAAAGCAAGGGTATGATGATTGGCGGCATATTAGGCGCCATCACGGGAGGGATTTATTGCATACTCAATTTAATCAATACAGATGGGATTTTCAGAACCCTGTGGGAAATCGTAAAAGGCACCTTTGTTGCATTTCTATTTGCTTGCCTTGGCTTGCTATTGGGCGTGGCCATTGGGCGAATCAAGGACAAGCGCATAGAAAAGCAACGCAACATTCAGAATCAAGTCGAAGCGCTCGCCCAACTTACAAAAGATGAAGCGCGTGTCAAGAAAGAATTAGAAATCCGCAACCAGTTGATTGATCAAAGCAAACGTCTAGTCGCACAAATGCGAAAAATGGAGGACGTGTTGGATAAATTATATGCAATAGGTGTTGTTCACCCCAAATATCACGGTCTAGTTCCCATCTCTATGTTCTGTGAATACCTGGAAACAGGGATGTGTACGGAATTGGAGGGCCACGAAGGTGCGTATCTCATTTATGAGCAGCAAATCCGATTAGATAAGATTCTCTGCAAATTGGATGATATTAACAAGAACCTGAACGCTATCAAACAAAACCAGTATCTCTTATACCAATCGATTTCTGAGGGAAATCAGTTAATTGAAAAAGTCGTTACCCAAAACAACGACATGATTCATCGCCTGGGGAGATTAGAGCAAAACAGCGAGTTAATAGAATTTAATACTCGCGCAAACTATCTGGCCACACAGGCATTGGGTGATATGATGGTATTCCAAGCGCTGGTAAACAACTAGCTGCGATTAAATACACGCCTTAGGTTTCAATAAAGAAGTCGCGCAGTCCCGAACCATCGGGCCCTGCACGACTTTTTGCTTTTACAGCAGAACGTTCCGCCGCCGGCGCGGGGCTACACCACAATCTCCACCCGGCTGCCGCCGGTGCGGGCTTTGGTGACGACCACCTGCCGGTCAATGCGCTCCTTCAGCTCCGCCACGTGGGAGATGATGCCCACCAGCCGCCGGCCGTCGGCCAGGCCCTGGAGGGTCTTGACGGCCTGCTGGAGCGCCTCCTCGTCCAGGGAGCCGAAGCCCTCGTCCACGAAGAGCGTGTCCAGCTGGATGCCGCCGGCCGCCGACTGGATCTCGTCGGCCAGGCCCAGGGCCAGGCTCAGCGACGCCTGGAAGGACTCCCCGCCCGACAGCGTCCGGACACTCCGCTCCGACCCGTTGTAGTGGTCCACGACGTCCAGCTCCAGCCCGCTCTGGGACCGGCGGTCCGCCGCCGTCCGGCGGCGCTTCAGCTCAAACTGCCCGCCGGTCATCGGCATCAGCCGCAGGTTGGCCCGCCGGAGAATCCGGTCGAAATAGGCCGCCTGGACGTAGGCCTCCAGGGCCACCCGGTCCTGGCCCCGCAGCTGGCCGTTGACCGTGTCCGACAGCGACTCCACCCACTGCCGCCGCGCCTCCAGCCCGTCCAAGTCCCGGGCCCCAGCGGCCATCTGCGCCACGGCCCGCTCGTTGGCCGCCCATCGGGCGTGGACGGCGGTCAGCGCCTCCTGCTCCCGGGCCTGCCGCGCCGCCAGCGCCTCGCGCCGGGCCTGGGCCGCGGCCTCCTCCACCGGCTCGGCGCCGGCCAGCTGGCCCGCCAGCTCCTCGGCCGCCGCCGTCGTCTGGGCCAGCTGCCGGCCACCCTCCTGCCACGCCGCCTCGGCTTCCTCGGCCGCCTGCCGCAGGGCCGCCGCCTGGTCCGCCAGGACCTGCCGCCGCGCCTCGGCCTCGGCTCGATTGGGATACGGCAGCGACGACGCCAGCTGCTCCCGCTGCCGCCGGGTCTCCCCCCGCTGGCCGGCCAGGGCCGCCAGCTGCTCCCGCAGGGCCGTCAGCTGGGAGGCGGCGCCCTCCAGCCGGCCGCGGAGGTCGGTCGCCTCCCGGTCCAGCTGGGCCCGGCGGGCCACCCGCGCTTCCTCCCGGGCCAGCTGCGCCCGGAGGTCCTCCAGACGCCGGGCCGTCTCCGCCCGCGCCGCCTCCAGCCGCTCCGGCAGCTGCGCCACGGGGCAGCCCTCCAGATACCGTGCCGCCAGGGCCGTCAGCCGCTCCGTTTCCAAACGCACCCGCCCCCCGGCGGCCGCCGACGCCCGCTGGGCCTCGGTCAGCTTTTGCGCCTGCTCCGTCGTCTCCCGGGCCAGGGCCGCCTCCCGGGCCTCCCAGTCCGCCAGCTGCCGCTGGGCCGCTGAACGGTCCTCCAGCCGAGTTTGGACCTCCGCCAACCGGGCCGCAACCTCCGCCAGCTGCGCCTCTGCCGCCGTCAGGGCCGCCGTCAGCTGCTCCGGCGCATCCTCCACCGTCTCCAGCTCCAGAAGCCGCGCCAGCTCCGGCAGCAGCCGGGCCCGGCCGGCCTCGGCCTCGCCCCGGCAGCGGGCCGCCTCGGCGCTGGCCCGGGCCGCCTCGGCCGCCGCCCGGTCGCTTTTCTCCTTGGCCGCCTTCAGCTGGGCCTCGGTGGGGGCCGTCTCCCCGGCCCGGGCCGGGGCCGGGTGGTCCGTGGCGCCGCAGACGGGGCACGGCCGCCCCGGTTCCAGCCGGGCCGCCAGGATGCCCGCCTGCTCGTCCAGAAAAGCCCGGTAGAGGGCCTGGTAGCGTCCGGCCAGCCGGTCGGCCTCGGCGGCCGCCGTTCCGTAGGCCCCCTGCGCCGCGCGCAAGGCCGCCTGCCGGCTGCCGTCGTCCGCCAGGGCCGTCTCCAGCTGCGTCAGCTCCTGCCGCCGCCGCTGGGCCGCCTCCTGCCGGTTGCGCAGCCGCTGTTCCTCGGCCGGCAGCTCTGCCAGCGCGGCAATGGTCTCCCGGCAGGCTTGGACGGCCGCGGCCGCCGCCTCCCGCCGATTCCGGAGGGTCTCCGCCTCCGCCTGCGCCTGGGCCAGCTGCGCCTCGGCATCTGCCGCCTCCCGGCCAGCTGCCTCCCATCCGGCCAGGCCCTCGGCCAGGGCGGCCAGGTTGTCCCGCCGGGCCTCTGTCTGGGCCTGCGCCTCCATCAGGGGCCCTTGGGCGCTGCCGGCGTCCGCCAGGGCGGCCCGCTCCTCGTCCCGGGCCGCCTGGTCGGCCTCCAGCGCCGCCCGCTCCTCCAGGAGCCGGTCCCGCTGGCCTTCCAGCTCTGTTTCCTGCTGAATCCAGCCCGTTTCCTGCGCCGCCAGCTCCTCCAGCTGGCCGTAGCGGGGCAGGACAGCCGTCAGGGCGGCCGCCTCCCGCTCCAGCTCCCCGCCCTGGGCCAGCTGACGCCGCGCCTCGTCCCGGCGCGCCGCCCGGACCGCCTGGGCCTGGCTCTGGGCCGCCGCCTCCCGGCGCAGCCGGTCCAGCCGCTCCCGCTGCTGGGCCTGCTCCCGGGCCGCGCGCACCTGGACGGCCGCGTCCTCCAGCTGCCGGCCGGTCTCGGCCAGGGCCTCCCGAAGGGCCGCCTCCCGGGCCGCATCCTCCCGGAGCCAGCCCTGCGCCGCCTCCAGCTGCTCCGCCAGGAGCCCCTCGGGCAGGGCCGCCCCCTCGGGCGGCTGGAGGCCGGCCGCGTACTGCTCCAGGCCGGCCCGGGCCGCGGCGCACCGCTTCTGGAGGCCCATAGCCTCCTCCTTGAGCCGGTCCTGCAGCCGCTGATAGCGGCCGGTGTGGAACAGCTCCCGGAAGATGGCCTGGCGCTCCTTCGTCTCTGCCAGGAGCAGCTTCAGGAAATCCCCCTGGGCAATCATCGCCACCTGGCCGAACTGCTCCCGGGTCAGCCCCAGCAGCGCCTGGATGGCCTGGTTCACCGCCCGGACCTGGGTCACCACCCGGCCGTCCGGACAAATCAGCGACGCCTCGGCCTGCTGGACGGTGGTGCCGCCGCCCCGGCGGGCGGGCCGCTCATACTTCGGCGTACGCTGGACCGTATACGTTCGCCCGCCGTAGGCAAACGTCAGCTCCACCGACGTCTTCGCAGCGGGGTCGGCGTACTGGGAGCGGAGCATCGCCGCCTCCCGGTTCTCGCCGCTGGCCTCGCCGTAGAGGGCGAAGACGATGGCGTCGAAAATCGTCGTCTTCCCCGCCCCGGTGTCGCCGGTAATCAGGTAGAGGCCCCCCTGCCCCAGCCGCGCCAGGTCCACCTGGGTGGCGCCGGCGTAGGGCCCGAAGGCCGTCATGGTCAGCTTCAGCGGTCTCACGGCGTATCCCCCCAGATCTCTGCAATCAGCGTCTCGGCCAGCTGCCGCTGCTGCGCCCCCATGGGCCGGCCGTTGGCCTGGGTAAAGAAGTCGTCCAGCAGCTCCAGCGGCGACCGGCGCTCCGCATCGCCGGCGTCGTCCAAAACCCCGGCCGCCCGGGTGCGGCGGTTGTCGTAGTCCAGCCGCAGCAGGTTGGGATAGATGCTCCGCAGCTTCTGCGCCGCGTCGGGCACATCCTCCTCGTCGGTCAGGGTGACGCGCAGGTAGTCCTCCACCGCCGTGTCCCGGTAAAAGTCCCGGGCCGTCACCTCCAGGTACGTCCCGCGGATCTCCCGCAGATCCCGGCGGGGCCGCAGGGGCACGGACCGCACCGCCAGCTGCCCCTTGGGCCCCAGCTCCGCCACGGTGACGGACTTCTCGCTGCCGGCCTCGGAAAAGGCGTATTTCAGCGGCGTGCCGCAGTAGCGGATCCGCGGCGAGCCCACGTTCTGGGCCCGGTGGATGTGGCCCAGGGCCACGTAGTCAAAGCCGTCAAAAACGGCGGCGTCCACGTTGTCGGCGCCGCCCACGGTCAGGTCCTCGGACTCCGACGGCACGGCCCCGGTGACGAACTGGTGGGTCACCAGGACGTTCCGCCGGCCCCAGTCCGCCGGCATGTGGGCGACGGCCGCCCGCACGGCGTCGGTGTAGGATTCAATCTCCGCCTCCGGAAAAGCCCGCCGGGCCTGGACGGGCTTGAGGAACGGCAGCAGATGGATGTCCACCGGCCCCCACGGGTCCTCCAGCGTCACCGGCGTCTCGCCGCCCCGGAACACCGGGGACAGATAGACGCCGCTGCCGGCCATCAGGCGTCCGCCGAAGGCCAGGCGCTCCGGGGAGTCGTGGTTGCCGCTGAGGACGAACACCGGCCGCCCCTGGGCCATGCGGCTCAGGAAGCCGTCGAGCAGCTCCACCGCCTCGGCCGGCGGCACTGCCTTGTCGTAGACGTCCCCGGCCACGACGACGGCGTCCGGCCGCTCCGCCTCTGCGATTTGGAGGATTTCCTCCAAGATATAGGCCTGGTCCTCCAGCAGCGACATTTCGTGGAGCCGCTTGCCCAGGTGCAGGTCCGAGAGATGCAGCAGTTTCACGGCAGTTCCTCCTCCTCCGGCTCCCGGTCATACCCGGTGACGCCGTTCCGGTCCATCCAGGCCCGTTTGGCGGCCATCAGCGCCGTGAGGGTCTCGTTGTCCTCCCCGGTCCGTGCCCGCAGATACCCGTTGAGAGCCAGCAAATCGTTGTACGTCAGAAACGGGTAATCCGTCCCGTCGTAAATTCCCTCGGCGCTCCGGCTATAATGGAGGTCCCCCGCGTCGTTCACCCACCGCATTCCGGTGTCCTCCACCGCCAGCAGCAGCCGGTCGGCCAGCTCCGCCAGGTCCTCCCGCTCCAGGGCGTCGGCCATGCGGTAGAGGACGAGGCACTCGGCCAGCTGGTGGTTCAGGGAGGTGTGGATGGCCGTGTGGGTGTCGGGGCTCCAGTAGTCCTCCACCAGCCAGCCCCCCGATTCGGTCTCCTGGTGGTGGTTCTGGGCAAAGCCGCCGTAGAAGGCGGCGTACCGCTCCAGGGCAGCCCGCAGGAACGTGCCGCCCTGGCTTTCGTAGACCGTGACGAAGATGTCCGCCAGCTCCGTATTGAAGCGGGTGTCGTAGAAGCCCGGGCCCGCGCCGTAGGCCTCCCGCAGCCAGAGGCTCTCGGGGCCCGTCTCCCAGAAGCCCTGGGAATTCTGGAGCCGGGCCAGGGTGTCGGTCATGGCCACGGCCAGCGCCGCGGCGCTCTCTCGCTCCTCCATGGCCTCGGTCACGGTGTCCACGACGTAGGAGGCCGGGCAGCGGTAGATGGAATTCTCCCCGGTGGGCGCATACGTTTCCGGTGAGGTCCGGTAGTAGCCGTCGAAGCACCACTTACCGGCCCCGTCCTGGGTGTAGTTGTACCAGCTGCCGTGGTAATTCTGGTGGAACCAGTCCAGCAGGGGCTCCCCGGAGAGGACGTAGGTGTAGTCACAGAGAAACGTGCCGGCCGGCGCCTGGCCCGCCAGGGTCAGCTGCCAGCCGTCGGCTGCCTTCCGCACCACCAGCGCCCCGCCGCTGTCGGGCTCATAAATCAGGGTGTTGTGCTCCGCCGGCTGATAGGTCTTGGGCAGATAGCAGAAAAAGGCCGTATCCCCCACCACAATCTCCACCGTGGAGGCGTAGTAGACGCCCGCGGCCAGGGTCTTCTCCACCCACTGGCCGTGCTCCGGAATATAGTAGCGGAGGCTCCCTTCCCCGGCGGGCAGGGTCAGCTCCTCCAGTGCAGCGGCGCCGCCGTCCAGCGAGGCCCGCCCCATGACGACCTGGTCGCCCCAGGGCAGTTGGTAATCGCGCCGGGCCAGGGGCACGCCGTCCTCCCGGTGCTCGGTCTCCGTGACCAGAACCGCTCCCCGGTCCAGGGACAGCTGTCGGGCCGACACCGCCGTCACCGCCGAGGTGAGGGCCACCGGCTCCGGTTCCGGCTCCATCTGAATTCGGCAGCCGCTCAGCAGCAGCGCCATCGCTAAAACCGCCGCCCACAGCCGGCTCTTTGCCATGTCGTCACACCTCCCCCCGTTTCCGGTCATTGCGCAGTTGAATTTTATTATACTCGCTCCGGGGGGATGTGACAACCACCACTTTTTCGTTTTGTTCCTTAGTAATATTCGATTGGAAAATACCGAATATCACGTTACCTATAATCTGAACGAGCTATAGGTATGCCGGGCGGCTGAAGCTGCCCGGCCAAAGATTCCATCATGCGGATGCTTATTTTGAGTTGTTAAGCTCCAATACCAGCAGTACTGCAGCAGGATTTCCTGCCACCGTTACCCTTTGCACTGTTTCCAAAAGAGTCGAAGATACGGTTGCAAGCGTGATTTCCATGTTGCCCGCGGACAAACTTTCCGAATTGCAACTTCCAACCCCTCCTCCTCGAAAACCCGGAAAAATATCGCCCGCTTTTCTGGATGCTTTGCATGTTGGAGAAGCACCTGGTTCCGCTGTGTAATATAGTTCAAAGGAATTCTCTGGATATCCAAATCCGCTTCCGCATGTCTCAAGAGTGTCTGTCCCTTGCTCGTCAACGGAATTATCGCAGAAACACCAAGTTTATGATACAAAGCCGGATTGTTCACGCTACATCCCCAATAATCGCCTAAAATAATATCCGCAACATGGTTATCTTGTCCGGAATATCTACATGCTTCACAGCAGGGACGGAGAATACACTTGGATAAAAACAGCCGGGTAAAGGGCTCCCAATATGTGCAGTGCACTTTTCCATTTTGATACCGTATTTCCGAATGAAATGTCTCCCAATTACCGAGGATTGCGCTCTTTCGGCGAAATACATAACTTGTGACCGGACTTCTTTCCCGTTCTCCCAGTTCCTTTACATATTGTTTGAACAGTCCCGGACTTCCCACGCCATGACAGATAATTTCTACCGTCGTCAAGTTCGGAGAAGGGCTTCCCAAATATGCGAATAAGCCAGCGATTTGACACGGCGTCCCGGAGAATAATACGGAGCATCCGCTCTCCAAATCCTGCTTCACACACGGATAGACGTTTCCTATCCGGCTTTGAATGTATTTAGACGTCCGCAAGGGAGCAATATCATGTGGAGATACCCGTTGATGGCCGACACAATCTGCCGTCAACCACACCGCACCGTAGACAACATCCACATTGGCTGCCGCCACAAGCGCTGAAAACGCACCGCCAGAAGCGCTCTTCAAACGAACACGCGCCTCTCGATGGCCTCCTGCGTATCCATAATCCGGCAAATGCCGGCGACTCTCTGTATCACTTGAAAGCGCTGGACACCGCTTTGCACAAAGACCACACCCAGAACACAAATTCGCCTGCACCCTCGGGTAGAAAAAGCCTTCCTGATTCATTTCCATCTGCAAGGCCTGCTCTGGGCACAGCGCAACACAGGCCTCACAGCCAGTGCACGCATCACCAACCCATTCAATCGCCGGACGGTTTGCCACGGGACACATCCTTTCTTACCGCTGCAAGCGCTGTTTTCAAAAATGCAATAGCTTCCGCCCGTTTTTGTCTCAAACAGCTGTCCGCTCGAGAAAAATCCGGAGCATCCAATGAAATTCTTTCGCAAACTTCCGGGTTCAATCGTTTTTCCAATCCTATCGCTCGTAAAAAATCGATTTGCCGTGACTGCGTATTGCTGCCATTGACAAAAGTAAAAAAGTTCTTCCGAAAATTAACGGAAAACGCAGTTCCATGAAAAGAAGAGGTTACCACATATTCCGCATGCATAATTTGAGAAACCCATTCCTGTGGGCTGGGTACATACGTTGCGCCATCTCGAATTGCACTTACGACTCCTCTCGATACGTAGTGGACCGGTAATCCCGTCTGTTTTTGCAAGTTCTTCAGAAATGCTTGCGCATTTGAATTATGCTCCAATACATATGCAAAAATATACGGCTTGGGAGGCGGCGTTGTCGCCACCTTCGCCCAATCCTCTGATGTCAGCAACAGTGTTGGATCCAAGACGACTTCTGCATTTTTATGTGCAATCTCTTCCAGGAGCTTGGCAGCCGTGGGCTCTCGCACGGAAATCTGATGAAACTCGGAAAGCATTTCCCGATAAAATTCCTGTTCGTGCATTGTAAGAGTGGATAATCCAATGCTTGCTGCGTATGCAATTCTCTTTGCTGGTGCTGCAAAGCGCAGGAAATATGCCGGATCTTCTCGAATCATTCTGCAATTCCATACCTGGTCGCTGCCAACAAGAATTGCATCGCGTGTGTCCGCATAATCCTGCAGCTCTTTCGCAGTATAAAATCTCTGCGTCGTTTGGAGGTATTTCTCAGTAAATCTGCGAAATTTCTTCTGTTTCCAGTAACTCTGAGGAAGATTGATTAATTTATATAGATATAAAATATTCGACAATTCACGATTTTTTCTGAACAAGCTGTCATGTTTATGTTTTTCAGCGTTCGAATAATTAATGATTTCGTAGTCGTGTCCCAAACGCGTCACCACAGTTTGCAACGCATAGGCTTGTAAAACAGTTCCATAGTTTGTCGAATCGTGAAATGTCAAGCAAGATACCTTCATTATTTGCACCCTCAGTTTAGTAATCTGTCCTGTAACGTTTTCGCTCTTCCAGTGAAATGGTCTTATTGACTAGTTTCTTGTAAAAAAAGCGTCTTTTCACTGTAATCAAGCTCTGAGGTTCAAAACCATTCCTTAAATAATTTCGCAATGACCATGGTTTTGTCGGCAGAATCAATGTATATATTGTCAGCTCCGGAAATTTTTGAATCACTCTCGCAATACCTGCCGCTTGAAATCCATTGCCCCGCGCCGATGGTGCGCAGTAGTCATAGCAGCTATATCCTTCTCGTTCTTTCAGCGTCAAAACTGAGCAACCTTGAAATTCGATATCACCACTGCGCTGCAGCCACGCACGATATACACATTTTCCATTTAGATAACCAAACTGTCCGTAATCTCCGCGCATCAACATCTTCTGATAGAGCGCCAAATAGTGGGCATCCTCAATTTCCAAGCAATCACCGAGATTCATTTCGGATACTGTACAAAAGCTCCCTGGACATTGCTCCAGCCACTCTGAATGCACTTTTGCATGTTCGGGGCGAACAAGCAGCATGATTGTCTGCTCAAACCACAGGCGGCGCCAAACATGGCGCAGGCGGTCTATTGTTCTCATATCATTTAACCCGTTTTTCTTTCACGCGATTCCTTAATTTTTTCAAAAACACCCGGCTCTGCGGCTCCCGAAGGACAATTAGTGCACATACATAGACAGCAAATCCAACCACAGTATCCACTATAAATCGAACAACTGGGACAGAAATCAATGTATACCGGCGGAATACATACAACACCAATAGCAGAATCCCACCTGCCAGAAGTCCTTTACCTAAAGAGGAAAAAAAA
>CAJFNZ010000034.1 GCA_904395905.1 uncultured Oscillospiraceae bacterium
ACCGGTGCCGCCATTCTATTCCGCGCGCCAAAAGGGCCCGCCGCAGAACGGATTCCGTTCTGCGGCGGGCCCGCTGGCTATTCCGGCTATTCCAAACCCTCCGGGGTGAGGACCGAGGCCCGGAGGCGCTGGGTGTAGGGGTGCTGCGGGCTGCCGATGACCGCGCGGGCCGGCCCCTCCTCCACCACCCGGCCGCGGTACAGCACCGCCACCCGGTCGCAGAGGCTGTCCACCAGGGCCAGGTCGTGGGAGATGAACAGCACCGCCATGGAGAGCTCCCGGGCCAACCGGTGCAGCAGCTCCACAATCTGTGCCTGCATCGAGACGTCCAGGGCGGAGGTGGCCTCGTCGCACAGCAGCAGCCGCGGGCGCACCGCCAGCGCCCGGGCGATGGCCGCCCGCTGGCACTCGCCGCCGCTCAGCTCGCCGGGCAGCCGGCGGCCGTGGTCGGCCGTCAGGCCGGCCTGCTCCAGCAGCCGCCCCACCTCCGCCGCCCGCTCCCGGCGGCGCAGGTCCGTGAAGTTCTCCAGCAGCTCGGCGATGCTCCGCCCCACCGGCAGACGGGGGTCGAAGGAGCCGGCCGCGTCCTGGAAGACCATCTGCATCTGCCCGTAGCACCGGCGCAGCGCCGCGCCGCGGAGGCGGCCAATCTCCCGGCCGCAGAGCCAGATCTCACCCTCGTCGGCGTCGATGAGCCGCATCACCAGCCGGGCCAGGGTGCTCTTGCCCGAGCCGCTCTCCCCCACCACGCCGAGAATCTCCCCGGCGCGCACTTCGCCGCTGAAGGACTCCAGGGCCTGGACGGCCCGCCCGTCGGTGAACGCCTTCCGGAGGCGGACGAGCTTCAAAATGACGTCATCCATCGTCTTCCACCTCCCGCCAGCAGGCGGTGGCCCGGCCCTCCGGGAACGGATGCAGCACCGGCTCCCGCTCCCGGCAGGCCGCGGCCGCCCGGGGACATCGGTCGGCAAAGGGACACCCGGCCGCCGCCTGCCCCGGCAGCGGCGGCGTGCCCGGCAGCCCCCGGGGCAGGCGGCCGGAGAAGTCCGGCGCCGCCGCCAGCAGCGCCCGGGTGTAGGGGTGGGCCGGCCGCGCCAGCACCTGGGCCCGGCCGCCGGTCTCCACCAGGCGGCCGCCGTAGAGCACCGCCACCCGGTCGGCCATGTGGGCGACCACGCCGATGTTGTGGGTCACCAGCAGGATGGCCGTGCCGTACCGGTCCCGCAGCGCCCGCAGCTCCCGGAGCACCCGGGCCTGGACCGTCACGTCCAGGGCGGAGGTGGGCTCGTCGCACAGCAGCAGCCGCGGCTCGAGCGCCATCGCCAGGGCCAGGGCCACCCGCTGGGCCATGCCGCCGCTCAGCTGGAAGGGATAGCACGCCAGCAGGGCCTCGGGCTCCTCCAGATGCAGCCGCGCCAGCCGGTCGGCGGCGATGGCCCGGGCCTCGGCCCGGGTCACCCGGCGGTGGGCCCGCAGGGCCTCGTAGAACTGGGTGTGGATGCGCCGGGCCGGGTTCAGGGAGTCCCCGGGGTTCTGGAACACCGCCCCCAGGGCCTCGCCCCGCAGCTTCCCCATGGCGCGGGCGTCCAGGCCCGCCAGGTCGCGGCCCTCGAAGACGATGCGCCCGCCGGTCACCCGGCCGTCCCGGCGCAGGAGGCCCAGTACCGCGTCCAGCAGCGTCGTCTTGCCGCAGCCGCTCTCCCCCACCACGCCGAGGATTTCCCCCGGCGACACCGTCAGGGACACGCCGCGGACCACCGGGACGCCGCCGTAGGCCACCGACAGGTTCTCCAGGGCCAGCAGCGGCGCGGATGTCTCGCCAATCACCGCTACGCCTCCAGCCGGTCCGTGGCCACGTTCACCTGGTAGTAGTCGCTGGGGTGGGGCGCCAGGCCGGTGACCGTGGACTTCGTCACCAGGGACATCTCCAGGTGGGCCATGAAGCAGTAGGCCTCGTCGTCCAGGGCCGTCTGCACAATCTCGGCGGCCAGCGCCGCCCGGCGGTCCGGGTCGAACTCGCTGTCCAGCTGGGCGAGCAGCGCCTGGACCTGCGCGCTCTCGTAGTGGCCGAAGTTGGACCACCCGTCGGCCCCCATGACGGTGTTCAGGTAGGAGGCCGGGTCGCCGGTGGGCAGCGTGACGAAGGCGTAGGCGGCGATGTCGAACTGGTCGGCCCGGAGAAGGTCGTCCGCCGACTCGCTGACGGTCACCTGGACGTCGATGCCCGCCTGGCGGCACTGGGACTGGAACGCCGCGGCCAGGGTCGGCAGCTCGGCGCGGCTGCTGTACGTGACCAGGCGGAACCGGAGCGGCGAGCCGTCCAAATCCAGGATGCCGTCGCCGTCGGTGTCGGCATAGCCCTCCTGGGCCAGCAGCGCCAGCGCGCCGTCCACGTCGAAGGCCGTCGCCGTCAGGCCCTGGCCGTACGGCGTGTCCTCGGGGAAGCAGCCCACCGCCGGCGCGCCGAAGCCGCTCATGGCCGTCTCGCCGTAGGCCTCCTTGTCCACCAGCATATTCAGGGCCCGGCGGACGTTGATGTTGGCCAGATGCTCGTTGTGGAAGTTGTAGTAGAGCTTGTAGATGCGGCTGGTGGCCACGGTCTGCATATTGTACCGCTCATCGCCGACGAACAGGGCCTGGCCCTCGTAGGCCATGCCGTAGGCCGCGTCAATCTCCCCGGTCTGCATGGCCATGGTCAGGGCGTCCTTGTCCATCGTGCGGATGCGGATCCGCTCCAGCCGCGGCTGGCCGCCCCAGTAGCCCTCGTAGGGCACGACCACCGTCTCCTGGTCCGGCGTCACCGACGCCACCCGGTAGGGCCCGGTGCCCACGGGGCCGTAGCGAAAGTCCTCGGTGCGCGCCACGTCCAGGATGCAGGCGTAGGGGTCGCACAGGGCGTTGGGCAGCACAGGGTTCGGCTCCGTGGTGGTAATCCGCAGGGTCTGGCCGTCGGCCTCCACCGAGGCCAGCATCAAATCGGTGGCCGCCCGGTCGTTCTGGGCCACGGTCCGCTCCAGGCTGGCCTTCGCCGCGGCGGCGTCCAGGGGGTACCCGTTCTGGAAGGTGACATCCTCCCGCAGGGTCAGCGTCCAGGTCAGATGGTCGTCGGAGAGGGAATAGTCCTCCACGAGAAAGGGCTCGACCTCCAGCGTGTCGGTCAGCCGGAAGAGGGTCTCCCCCACGCCGACGCGGATGCACGCCCAGCCCTGGTAGCCGTCGGCCGGGTCGAGGCCGGAACCGCCGATGCCGGCCGTGGCGCCGATAATCAGCTCCCTGCCGCCCTCCGCCGCCGGCTCCGCCGCGCCGGCGCAGCCGGCCAGGAGGGTCAGCAGCGCCGCCAGCAGCAGGCAGATACTCCGTTTCTTCAATCCGATTTCCTCCTTCCAAGTCCCCCGCGGCCTCAGCCCTGGGGGTCGAGCACGTCGCGGATGCTGTCGCCCAGCAGGTTCGAGAGCATCACGGCCACAAAGAGAAAGATACCCGGGCAGAACACCAGGTTCGGGTTCGTCTGCAACAGCCCCCGCCCCTCGTTGAGCAGGACGCCCCACTCCGCCATGGGCGCCGCGGCCCCCAGGCCCAGGAAGGACAGGGAGGCCATCTCCAGCATCGTGCCGCCGACGCTCAGCGCCGCCGTCACAATCAGCACCCGCATGGCGTTGGGCAGCACGTGGCGGAGGATGATTTTCCCGTGGCTGCTGCCGCTGATGCGGGCCGCCTGCAAAAACCCGTCCTCCCGCATGGCCAGGACCCGGCTGCGGGCCAGGCGGGCGTACTGGGTCCAGCCGGTGACGGACAGCGCGATGACGGCGTTGCCCATGCCGCTGCCCAGGAACCCCGCCACGGCGATGCAGAGAATCATCCCCGGGAAGGCCAGCAGGATGTCCACCAGGCGCATGACCACGGTGTCCAGCTTCCCGCCGAAGTAGCCGCAGAGGACGCCGATTCCGCTGCCCAGGGCAAAGGTGACGGCCACCACCAGCAGCGAGTCGTACACGGTGGCTGGTGCGCCGGCCAGAATCCGGGACAGGAGGCACCGGCCCAGGCTGTCCGTGCCCATCGGATACTGGGCGCTGGGCGGCTGCCGGGCGATGGACAGGTCGGCGAGATACGGGTCGTTGGGCGCCAGCAGCGGGGCGACGGCCGCCCACACCAGGAACAGCCCCGCCAAAACGCCCCAGACCAGCAGCCGGCGCCGGGCCCGCCGTCTATTGTGCCGGTCCAAGCCGCTCCGCCTCCTCCCGCGCCGCAGGCCTGGCCTCCCGGAGGCGGATGCGCGGGTCCGCCACCCGGTAGAGGAGGTCTGCCAACAGATTGACCACCACGAAAATCAGCGCCATCCACGCCACAAAGCCCTGCACCACCGGGTAGTCCCGGTTGGAGATGGCCGTCATGACCACGTTTCCCAGGCCGGACAGGGAGTAGATTCGCTCGATGACCGCCGTGCCGCCCAGCAGGGAGCCGACGGTCATGGCAATCAGGGTGATGACCGTCAGCAGGGCGTTTTTCAGCACGTTGCACCAGAGAATCACCCGCTCCGGGACGCCGCGGGCCCGGCTCCCGCGGACGTAGCCGCGGCGCAGCTCCTCCAGCACCGCCGCGCGGATCTGCCGGATGTACTTGCACGTCATGGCGGCGGCCAGGGTAACAGCCGGCAGCAGCAGGCCGGACACACTCTTGCCGTCCCCCAGGACCGGCAGCCACTCGAGGCGGATGGAGAAGCAGTACATCAGAATCAGCGCCAGGAAAAAGCCCGGTATCGACACGCCCACGAAGGTGCCGAAGCGAATCAGATAGTCGGTCAGCCGGTTCTGCCGGACGGCCGCCAGGATCCCCAGCGGGATGGCCAGGGCGAAGGTCAGCAGGCACGAGAGGCCCGTCAGCCGCAGCGTCGTGGGCAGGGCCCGGAGGAGCATCGTCAGCACCGGCTCCCCCTGGGCGTAGGAGGTGCCCAGGTCGCCGCGGACGAAGTTCCAAAGCCACGTCCCGTACTGCACCAGGAACGGCCGGTCGAGGCCCATGCGGCTGCGCAGGGCCTCCAGCGCCTCCGGGTTCACGGGGATCCCCTGGGCGACCATCATCGCCTCCGCCGGGTCGTTGGGCGAGACGTACATCAGGCTGAACGTGAGAAACGTCACCCCCAAGAACACCGGAATCAGCCACAACAGCCGCCGGAGGACGTACCGCCCCATCGAGCCGTCTTCCCCGCGCCCGCTTCGTCTCATGGAACCATCCTCCTCGTCCGCGCCGCCCCTTTCAGCAGGATGCCCGCCGGCGGCGGGGCGTATCCCCACAGCCCGGCGGGCGCGGTGTACTGGCACTATTATAGTGGAACGCCCCCGCCGGCGGAAGCCGGGTGGGGGGATATTTTTGCCCGGGGACGCCAAACCCCCCGGCGCGCCGCCGGGGGGTGACAATCAGAGGACCTTGGCCAGGAACGAGCGGAGCCGCTCGCTCTGGGGATTCCCAAAGACCGCCGACGGCTCGCCCTGCTCGACGATGTGGCCTTCGTCCATAAAGAGCACACGGGTGCCCACTTCCCGGGCAAAGCCCATCTCGTGGGTGACGACCACCATGGTCATCCCCTCCCGGGCCAGCTCCTTCATGACCTCCAGCACCTCGCCGACCATCTCCGGGTCCAGGGCCGAGGTGGGCTCGTCAAAGAGCATCAGCTTCGGCCGCATGGCCAGGGCGCGGACGATGGCAATCCGCTGCTTCTGCCCGCCGGAGACCTGGTTGGGGTAGGCGTTCGCCTTGTCCTCCAGGCCCACCCGCCGGAGGAGGTCCATGGCCACGTCGTTGGCCTCCTCCTGGCTCATCAGCTTCGTCCGCACCGGGGCCAGGGTGATATTCCGCAGCACCGTCATGTTGGGGAACAGGTTGAAGTGCTGGAATACCATGCCCATCTGCCGGCGCACGGCGTTGATGTCGGTGTTGGGGTTGGTAATCTCCACCCCGTCGAAGGTGATGGTGCCCTCGGTGGGGATCTCCAGCAGGTTCAGGCACCGGAGGAACGTGGACTTGCCCGAGCCCGAGGGCCCGATGATGACCACCTTCTCCCCGGGGGAGATGTGCTCTGTCAGGTTGTCCAGGACCAGATGGTCCCCGAAGGACTTGGAGAGGTTTTTAACGTCGATCACTTTGCCGCAGCCTCCTTTCCAGCTTGCCCTGGAGCCACGAGAAAATCAACACCAGAACCAGGTAGATAATCGCGACGCCAATCAGGGGATACATGGCCTCATACGTCCGGCCGTAGATGCCCTGGGCGGCGTGGACCAGCTCCTTGCCGCCGATGACCGTAATCAACGAGGTGTCCTTGAGCAGGATGATAAACTCGTTGCCCAGGGACGGCAGGATGGCCTTGAAGGCCTGGGGAATCACGATAAAGCGCATGGTGTCCACGTACCCGAGGCCCAGGCTGCGGCCGGCCTCCGCCTGGCCGGGATCCAGCGCCATCAGGCCGCCGCGGATGATTTCGGCCACGTAGGCGCCGGAGTTGATGCCCAGCGTCAGCGCGCCCACCGCCGTGAAGTTCCGGCTGCTCTTGAAGATGACCAGGCCCATAATCAGCAGCTGGACCATCATGGGCGTGCCGCGGATGACGGTCACATAGATCTTGCAGATGGCGTTGGTCAGGCCCAAAACCGGGTTTTTCCGCCGTCCCGGACGCTGCTGGTCGTGGGCCGTGCGGACCATGGCCACCAGCACGCCCAGGACCACGCCGATGGCCAGGGCCATGGCGGTGGTCAGCAGGGTCTTGCCGACGCCCTCCAGGTACTGCAGCCACCGGTCGTTCAGCACAAACGCCTGGTAGAACTTCACAAAGAACTCCTGGAAGAAGGACAGGTCCTCGCCCGCCGTCATCATGGCGTGCCACTGCTCAAATTGGAGCGCCCAATTCATCAAACGTTCACCTCACTCCGTACATTTTGAAGGGTTCTCTATATCTTCTCCTGCGGACGCGGCAAAAAGGGCGGCGCGGGGCCGCCCTTTTCCGTTGGGGGTTGCTTACTCAGCGGTAATGTAGCTGTCGATAATGGACTGCACGGTGCCGTCGGCAATCAGCTCGTTCAGCGCGCCGTTGACAGCCTCATACAGGGCAGTGTTGCCCTTGGCCATGCCGATAGCGTACTCCTCGGTGACCCACTCCGTCGGCAGGATTTCCAGGCCGGGGTTGGCGGACACGAACTCCTGGGCAGGACCGTTGTCGATGATGACGCAGTCCACCTGCCCGTTCATCAGGGCCTGGACGGCGGTAATGCCGTTATCATAGGCGATGACGTTCTCCTCGCCGAAGCCGCCCTCCTCCGGGGGATAGGACGCCAAGATGTTGCCGGTGGTGGCCCGCTGGGTGCCAATCGTCAGCCCCTGCATCGTGTCCAGGGTGATGTCAGAGCCCTCGGGGACGATGACCACCTGGACGCCGGTGGCGTAGGAGTCGGTGAAGTCCATGACGGCCAGCCGCTCCTCGTTGACGGTGACGCCGGCCATGACGATGTCGCTCCGGCCCTGCTGGGCGGCCAGAAGGGCGGCGTCAAAGTCCATGTCGTCAATCTGCAGCTCCAGGCCCAGCTTGTCGGCAATGGCGGCGGCGATGTCCGCATCGATGCCGATGACGTTGTCCTGGTCGTCGGTCATCTCATAGGGGGGGAAGGTGGCGTTGGTGCTCATGGTCAGCACGCCCTCGGTGACGGTGGTGAACTCCGAGGAGCCGGTGTCGGCCGTGTCAGAGGTCCCCGTGGTGTCGGTCGCATCCGCGGCGTCGGTCGTGGTGTCGGTCGTGGTGTCGGTCGTGGTGTCGGTGGCGGTGTCGCCGGCCGGGGCCTCCGTGTCGGAGGAGCTGCACGCCATCAGGCCAAAGGCCAGAATCAGCGCAAGCAGCAGCGCAAGCGTCTTTTTCATGTTCCTTACTTCCTTGTTTTGTAGATTTCGCCCACTGGGCTTTTGCAGTTCCGATTATACATCCGCCCTGCATAAAATGCAAGCCTTTTTCATTGTGCAGTCTCAACAATTTTACATATTTTTTTCGGAAGTTTTGGATGGATTTTGTCAAACCCCCCGGAGTTTCCCCGAAAATCTCCCGGTTTGAATGTATATCGATTTATTCTTGTATATTCATAAATCATACAGCCGGAGGCGGGCTAGCCGCCGGCATATCCGGCCAGGAACTGCCGCGTCCGCTCCTCCCGGGGGTTCTCGATGACCTCGCGGGCAGGGCCCTGCTCGACGATGACACCGCCGTCCATGAAGATAACCTGGTCGGCCACATCCCGGGCGAAGACCATCTCGTGGGTGACGATAATCATCGTCGTCTTCTCCTCGGCCAGGGCGCGGATGACCCGCAGCACCTCGCCGGTCAGCTCCGGGTCCAGCGCCGAGGTGGGCTCGTCGAAGCAGAGGATGTCCGGGTGCAGCGCCAGGGCCCGGGCGATGGCCACCCGCTGCTGCTGGCCGCCGGAGAGC
>CAJFNZ010000035.1 GCA_904395905.1 uncultured Oscillospiraceae bacterium
CCCGCTTCTCTGCGCGCCGGGAAGGGTATCACACGAGGATTTCCACCTGGTCCTCCGGCGGGTAGTCCACCACGTGGCAGTCGTTGTGGTACGTCCGCTCCGGCAGGACAATGAGCACATGGGCCTCCTCCCGGTGGAGCGGGATGGCCGACAGGTGCCACGTGCCGGCCCGGAGGCAGACCAGCGTCCCCTGGGGCACCACGAACGCCTCGGTCAGCTGGGGCACCGGCGCGGCCGAGGCCGGCGCCACGTGGAGCACCACATCGTCGTCCAGGCACAAAATGGCCTCGCCGGTGTAGTCGTGGTACTCGGCGGAGGCGACAATCCTCCGCGCCGGCTTGCGGACCACCAGCGGCGAAAAGGCCACAGGCATCCGGCCCGACAGGGGCAGCAGCACCTGGTCCCGGTAAAACCCGTTCAGGTCCATGCCGCTGGGATGGAGCAAATCGGTGTACGTGCCGTAGGGGGCGAAGGCCTCCACGGACAGGGGCTTGGCTTGAATGGTTCTCATAGGAGTCCCTCCTTCATAACGCACGGGGCCGCCCGGCCGCGGGCGGCCCTCCCTGTCCCCAGCATACCACGGTTCCCCGCCGGACGCAAGCCCGTCTACTCCGCCCAGTCCGCGGGCACCGTCAGCCACCAGCGCCCCTCCAGCTCCATGGGCTCGGCCTCCCGGGCCAGGGCCAGGCTCGGCAGGGGCTGCCGCCGGTCAAAGGGCATGGCCAGCACCGCGCGGCCGTCCCGCGTGCCCCGGCGGCAGCCGGTCAGCGCCACGCCGCGGCACGTCCCCGACCAGGGCTGCCATGGGTTCTCGTCCCCCACGGACACCGTCTCGAGCCCCCCGGCCGGCAGCCGGGACAGGGCCACCCGCCGCCGCAGGCGCAGCGCGCCGTCCTCGGGCACCAGGACCCCCAGGGGGAGGCTCCTGCCGCCCCCGTGGCCGTAGGCCCGCAGCACCTCGTCGGACACCGGCTCACAGCGGCACTCCACCACGCAGTAGAGGCCCTCCCGGCGCATTGCCGCCGTGCCCACCTCCCGGCCCCGGTAGGTCATGGGTATCGTCTGGTCCATAACAACACCTCCCACATCAGTGTATGCGGGAGGTGTCGGAGGCTTTCTGAAATTTTGTCCAATTCCTCAATTCCGGACCAGCAGCGACACGCTGCCGCCGGCGGTCACCACACAGTCGGCGGCGGCCACGTACAGGTGGTTGGCCGTCAGGGCGCCGCCCACGGCGACCGCCGTGCCGGCGGTGGCGTCGGTCAGGCCCGTGCCGCCCACCGTGGCCGCGCCCGAGAGGAGCAGCACCTCGCCGCCGGCGGCCACGGAGACCGTCTGGCCGGCGGACAGCGCCACCGTCTCGTAGTCATTCTCCGCCGCCTGGGCCGGCTGGGCGTCCAGGGCCGCGGTCACGGCCGACACCTGCTCGGAAAAGGCCGCGGTCAGCGTCCGCCCCTGGGCGGCCACCGCCGTGTCCACGTCGGCCAGGAGATTGTCCCGGTACGTGCCGGTCAGGTAGCTGAGGCTCACCAGGGGGTCCTCCGCGGTGCCGGCCGCGCCGGCCAGGCCCGCCAGGGCCGTCAGGGCCAGGGCGGCCGCCAGAAGTTTTATCAGCAGAGCGTTGCGCTTCATGGGCGTTCTCCATTTCCCCGGGCGGGCCTGCGGCCCCCCGGCAGCTTGTTGGAGACAGTATACCACATCGGCAGCCGCTCTGGCAAGTCCCGCTCAGGTGGCCTGGTTGTGGAGGCCAAAGCTGACGGCAATGGCCGAGTCCACCCGGTTCATCAGCTCGTCGTCCAGCCGCCCCATGTGTTCCCGGAGGCGGCGCTTATCGATGGTGCGGATCTGCTCCAGCAGCACCACGGAATCCTTGGACAGGCCCACGTCGTGCCCGGCCAGGTCGATGTGGGTCGGCAGCTTGGCCTTCCCGGTCTGACTGGTGATGGCCGCGGCGATGACCGTGGGCGAGTGGCGGTTGCCGGTGTCGTTCTGGACAATCAGAACCGGCCGGGTCCCCCCCTGCTCGCTGCCCACTACGGGGCTCAGGTCGGCATAGAAGATGTCGCCGCGTCGAACATTTGTATCCATAGGCTTCACACTCCGTGAAAAAATTGTTTCCATCGTCACATCTTCCCGGCGGAATATGTAACGAGGCAACCATATTCTCCCACGCAGTGACGGGATTTATACCGTCCGGTCGGCTCCCGGACTATTCTATGCCCATCTCGTCCCATGGGGAACCTAGGCGGCGGAAAAGTCCGCCAGCTCCGCCGAGAGCGCCAGCACGCCGTCGGCGTAGACCTCGGCCCGGAGGGGAACCATCCCCCCGTCAAAGGCGGTGAGGACCAGCAGCTCCTCGTCGTCGTAGCCGCTCCGGTAGGTGACGAGCCAGCCGTCGCCCTCCCGGGCCTGGGACTCCACGTAGCCGTAGGCCCAGGCCTCCCCCAGGACCTGGGGCAGCTCCAGCGGGGCCAGGCGGCCGCCGGCCAGGGTCCCCAGCTCCAGGGCCACACCGTCGAAGGCCACCGACGACGCCTCCCCGTCCACCGTCGCGGCGATGCCGGCAATGGCCTCGGGGGCCGTCACCGTCAGGGCCGCGCCGTTGGTCTCCGGGTCATAGCCGCAGTCCAGGGTGAACTCGTACACCCGCTCGCCCATGTCCGCCGTCACCTGGGCCGTGAAGGCGCAGGCGTCGGCCGAGAGCAGGGCCGTGCGGAACTCCAGGGCCTCCTGGACGGGTTCCGCGGCCTCCCCGCAGGCCGTCAGCAGCATCAGACCCGCCGCCAGGGGCAAGATCCGCCCAATTCCACGCAAAGGCGCTCCCTCCGTTACTTCAGTTGTCGCGGAAGGGCCTCCACCATGTCCCCCGGGGTCATCCCGTACTGGCCCAGCCGGGCCGCACAGTCATCCCCGGCGGCCCCGTGGACGTAGGCGGCCGCCGCGGCCGCCTCCAGAGGGGCCAGCCCCTGGCCCAGCAGGGACGTGAGGATCCCCGAGAGGACGTCGCCGCTGCCGCCGGTGGCCATGCCGGGGTTGCCGGTGGGGTTGACGTAGGTCCGGCTGCCGTCGGTGACGACGGTCCCCCGGCCCTTGAGCAGCACCACGGCCCCGGTGTCCCGGGCCATGGCCTCGGCCGCCGCCCGGCGTCCCGGGGACAGATCCCCGCCCAGCCGGGCAAACTCCCCCTCGTGGGGCGTCAGTACCACGGGACGGGCCGCTCCGCGCAGTACATCTATATGCCCGTCCAGGGCGTTTAGACCGTCGGCGTCCAGCACCACCGGGCAGGGGGACGCGGCCAGCACCGCCCGGACAATCTCCAAAATCTCCGGCGAACGGCCCAGGCCCGGCCCCACCAGGCAGGCGTCGCAGTCCCGGAGCCGCCAGGCAATCTCCGCCGCCCCCAGGGCCGAGAGGCGGCCGCAGCCGTCGTCCGGCAGGGGGAAGACCATGGGCTCGTCCAGCTTGGCGGCCAGAATCGGATACACCCGCTCCGGCACGCCCACGAAGATGAGGCCGCTGCCGGTGCGCAGGGCGGCCCGGGCCGCCAGGGCCGCCGCCCCGGTGAAGCCGACGCTGCCGCACAGCAGCAGCACCCGGCCGAAATTCCCCTTGTGGGCCGCCGGATCCCGCTCCGGCAGCCGGGACTGCACCCAGTCCCGGGTGATGACCACGCTTTCCATCGGCGGGCCTCCACCGTCAGCGGCTGCGGCGCAGCACCTCCAGGAGGAAGCGCCACACCCGCTGGACCGAGGCCACGTGCATCCGCTCCCGGGGCGTGTGGATGTCCGTCAGGTCCGGGCCGATGGACACGGCGTCCAGGCCCGGCAGCTTGCCGGCAAAGAGGCCGCACTCCACGCCGGCGTGGATGGCCTCCACCTTCGGCTCCCGGCCGTACTGGTCGCGGAAGACCGCCACCATCCGCTCCCGCAGGGGGGAGTCGGGCCGGTACGCCCAGCCGGGGTAGTCGCCGCTGAAGGCCGTCCCGCCGCCCAGCCGGCCGGCCAGGCAGGCCAGGCGGTCCTTGAGCATCTCCTTCTGGGAGTCCAGGGCGCTGCGCAGACAGAAGGAGGCCGTCACCGCCCCCTCCCCGGTCTCCAGGATGCCCAGGTTCAGCGAGGTCTGGACCAGGCCGGGGATGTCGAAGCTCATGGCCTGGACGCCGTTGGGGGCGCAGCCCAGGAGGCAGAGGACCCGCCCGGTGCTGTCGGCGTCCATGGGCGCATCGCCGCCGGCGGCCTCGGCCACGGTCAGCCGGATGCCGGGGTCCGTGACCCGGTATTCGGCCGCCAGGTCGGCGGCCAGGGCCTCCACCGCCCGGCGGAGGGCCGCCGGGTCGTCGGTGACAACCACCGCCGCGGCCGCCGTGGGGATGGCGTTGTCCTTCAGCCCGCCGCGGGCGGAGACCAGGCCGACCCGGGCGGCCTTGGCCGCGGCCAGCAGGGCCCGGCCCAGAACCATGCAGCCGTTGGCCCGGCCCCGATCAATCTCCACGCCCGAGTGGCCGCCCCGGAGGCCCGAGACCGCAATCTCCAGGGCCGTGCCCCAGGGGGCCTCCCGGGTGACTGGGACGGTGCAGCGGGCCATGCAGCCGCCGGCGCAGCTGACGGTGAAGACGCCCTCCTCCTCGGAGTCCAGGTTGATGAGGGTCCGCCCCCGCAGGGGCGACACGTCCAGGGCCATGGCGCCCACCATGCCGACCTCCTCGTCGGTGGTCAGCACCACCTCCAGCCGCGGGTGGGGGATGTCGTCGCTGTCCAGCAGGGCCAGGCCCATGGCCACGGCGATGCCGTCGTCGCCGCCCAGGGTGGTGCCCCGGGCGTAGACGCAGTCGCCGTCCACGGCCAAATCGAGGCCCTCGCGGGCCATGTCCTTTTCGCAGCCGGCCTCCTTCTCACAGACCATGTCCAGGTGGCCCTGGAGGATGACGGCCGGCGCGTCCTCGTAGCCGGCCGTGGCCGGCTTGATGAGGATGACGTTGTCGTGGCCGTCCCGGTAGTGCTCCAGCCCCCGCTCCCGGGCGAAGGCCACGCACCAGTCGCCGATGGCCCGGGTGTTCCCGGAGCCGTGGGGGATGGCGCACAGCTGCTCAAAAAACCGGAACACCCGGCGGGGTTCCAGCTGTCCCAATACTTCCATGTCAACGCTTCTCCTTTCCGCTTCGCGTTTCTTTCAAAATGGCCTCCAGGGCCGCGACGAAGGCGGCGTCCTGGGCGGGCTTGCGCCGTTTGGGGCCCCGGATCCGGAACCGCCCCCGGCGGAGCCGCCCGGCCTGCTGCCGGGCCGCCAGGAGGCCGCCGATGTTCTCGTCAGTGTACTCCAGCCCGTCCTGGTGGAGCACCCGGGCGCCCCGGGCCAGGCACATGGCCGCCAGGCCGTAGTCCTGGGTGACCACCAGGTCCCCGGCCGTCACCCGGTTGACCAGGGCGAAGTCCACGCTGTCGGCCCCCTGGGAGACGGTGACGGTCTCCGCCCCCGCCCGCTCCAGCTGGTGGGCCGTGTCGCACAGCAGCACGCAGTCCACCCGGTAGCGCCGGGCCAGGCGGACCGTCTCCTCCACCACCGGGCAGCCGTCGGCATCTACAAAGATCCGCACGGCCTCACCCCTTCCCGTGGCCGGCGAAGTACTGGGCCAGCAGCGCCAGGCTCTCCTCCCGCAGGACGCCGCCGGTGACCGCCGGCCGGTGGGCCGAGTGGGAGAACACCAGCCGGGCGCAGTCGCTGCCCGGCTCCCCCAGCAGCGCGCCCAGGTCGCGGTCGCTGGCCCCGTAGACCAGCCGGCCGAGGCGGCACCAGACCATGGCCCCGCAGCACATGAAGCACGGCTCGCAGCTGGAATACAGCGTGTAATCCCGCAGGTCGGTGATGCCCGTCTCGGCGCAGAAGCGCCGCAGCAGGCCGGCCTCGGCGTGGAAGGTGGGGTCGGAGGCGGTGTAAATCTGGTTCTCGTTGGTGTAGACCACCCGGCCGTCGCGGACGAGCAGCGCGCCGAAGGGCTCGTTGCCGTGTTCCACGGCCCGGGCGGCCAGGTCGATGGCCTGGGCCATCCAGTGGGCGTCTCGGTTCATGGGTTCCTCCGTTTCTTCGGCGGCCGCGCACCGGCCGCTTCCCGTTTATTGTACCCGGGATCCCGGCAAATGGCAAGGCGAATTTCCGGCCAGCCGGCGAAGAATGTTGTGAAATTGCCGTTAAAATTTCCCCACACCCGTTGCACATTTGTGGAATTTGTCCTATACTGGATTTGTAAGAGAATCCGGACCTGTGGAAAGCAGCCGGTCACCCCCACAGAAAGGAGACGCGCCATGAGACGACGAGAACGCGACAGCTACGACGTCACCGATTCCCCTGCCGCCGCCTTTTTCAAAAGAACCTTCACGCCGGGATTCTGCCTGACCCTGCTGATTTCGACCGCCACTCTCCTGGCTGGCACATCCCGCGTACCGTTCGTCGATAGGAGCGGCCACAAGGCTTTCAAAGCGTACGAGAAAGAGTACAGGGTCCCTATGTACCCCAACGGTCTGCCCAGGGTCACGCTTCGGATGCGTCTGTCCCAGATACTCGGCAAGCCGGTTCGGAGCAGCGTCTTTCCAACCGACGACTTCGAGCCCGACCGCCCGGGGTTTGACTGAGCGGGAGGTGCTCTCATGAAGCGGGATAGCTATCATGTGACGGATCCCCCCATCGTCTCTTTCTTTAAGCGGTGGATTACCCCCTCTTTCTTCCTTGGTCTGCTGCTGGCCCTCGCCGGCCTGCTGATTGGTTCCGGCCCCGAAGGGCTAGACCTCATCCAGCCCCGCGACGCCAAGCCGCCCAAGCTGCCTGGCCGGTTCCCGTCCGACGACTTCGAGCCCGACCGCCCGGGGTTCGACTGAGCAAGGAGGTGCCCCCATGAAGCGCGACAGCTACCAGGTCACCGACACGCCGCGGATGGCGTTCTGCAAGCGGTGGTTCTCCCCGCCCCAGTGCATCGCCATGGGGTATCTGCTGTACGCGGTCGTGATGAGCATCGCCTTCCGGCACGCCCGGGTGGACGCCGGCGGCTACCTGCCTGAGATTGTCCGGGCGGGGGTTCCCCAGTCGGGCATGACCACCGCCATGGGCACGGTGGACTTCCTGGTGGGACTGACGATTGCGGTGGCCACGGCGCGGGTCTTTGAGAGCTGGGGGCCCTTCCGCGGGCTGAATCTGGGCTTCCTCGGCGGCATCTGGAACCTCAAGCTGTCCCGGAAGATTGCCGTCGTGCTCGTCCTGCTCCTCTACTACGCCGTGGCCATCCTGATTACCGCCCTCCTGCGGCGGCTGGGCGATGTCCAGCCCTTCTTCTGCTGGTTCCTCCCCACGGCCCTGCCAACCCTCTTCTATCTGGCCATGGCGGCCATCACCAAACGCCCGCCCAGCCAGGCCGTCCGCTGACGGCGGTTCCCCATGCGAAAACCGGGGCGCAGTTCTGCGCCCCGGCGTTTTTCTTTCGGTCTTGGCCCGCCCGCGGGACAGGTCACGGCCGGCGGCGGCGTTTGGCGGCGGCGAAGTCGTAGGCGGCCTCCAGCCAGCCGTACAGCTCGCCGTCCAGGTCCGACGGCGCGATGACCGGGACGTGGTGCGTCCAGCGGCCGGGATACGGCTCCACGGCCTCGGCAATCCGCGGCAAGACGGCCCGCGCCCCCAGGCCGAAGGACACCAGCAGGCACGGCTCCGCCGGGAGGTTCCGCCGGCGGCCCGGCAGGGAGACCATCGCGTAAATCGGCCCGCGGCAGAAGGACAGCTGCGTCTTGCTGACCTTCACCGCCGTCTCCGGGCACCGGGCCAGCAGCCCCTCCCGCAAAGCCAGGTACAGCGGCAGCAGCGCCGGCCGGCGGCCGAAGAATTCCAGCTCCCCCGGCTCCATCTCAGCCGCCCCGGCGGACGGCCCCCGGCAGCAGCCGGCAGGCCTGGCGGTAGGCGCTCTCGGTGTAGAGCACCAGGTAGACGTCCATCTCGTGGGTCTCCAGGAACTGCCCGATGATGTCCCCGGCCACCCGGATGGCCCGGTCCCGGGGGTAGCCGTAGACGCCGGCGGAAATCAGCGGGAAGGCAATGGAACGGCACCCCCGCTCGGCGGCCAGCGCCAGGGCCGTCCGGTAGCAGGATTCCAGCTGCCGCCGCTCCCCCCGGATGCCCCCCAGCCACACGGGCCCCACGGCGTGGATGACGTACTGACAGGGCAGGTTGTAGCCGGCGGTCACCTTGGCGCTGCCGGTCTCGCAGCCGCCCAGGGTCCGGCACTCCTCCAGGAGCCCCGGCCCGGCGGCCCGGTGGATGCACCCATCGACGCCTCCGCCCCCCAGCAGCGACGTGTTGGCGGCGTTGACCATGGCGTCGCAGGGGATGGTGGTGATGTCTCCCTCACGCAGAATCAGCGGCATTGGACGCCCTCCTTTCGTTTCCTCCAGTATACCCGGTTTTCCCGCCGGACGCAAGGCAGAGAGCCGGACGGCCGCTATGCCGCCCGGCTCCGGAAGATTGGAAATGGGGTTAGGCAGCAGCGGGCGCCGGAAACGCCGTCCGCTGCGGAGCCATACCGTGCGCCGGAACGCGCGCTCCGTCACGCTCCGCGCACCCCCGGCGCGGCCGGGTCACTGGAACAGCTCGTTGAGGACGTAGTCCACATAGATCTGGCGGATGGAGAACCAGTCGTGGCCGCCGGTGACCACATGGCTGTGGTAACCGGTGACGCCGCTTTCGGTCAGCACCTCGCTGGTCCGCTGGATGGCCAGCAGGCCGAACTCCTTGGAGCCGGCGGCCAGGTAGATGTGCGCGCCGTTCAGCGCCTCGGCGTCAAACGTCACGCCCTCGGCGGAGGCGTCGTCAAAGAAGCCGCCGCTGAACAGGCCGTACCACCGGAAGTCCTCGGGGTTGTTGAGCATCTGGTCCTGGGCATAGCGGCCGCCGGCCGAGAAGCCGGCCACAGCCTTCCCCTCCGGATCCGTGCGGACATTGTACAGCTCCTCCACCAGCGGCACAATGTTGTTGACCAGGTTGTAGGCGTCAAAGCTCACGGCATAGTTGTTGACCAGGACGATGACAAAGGGCTCCACGCCGTAGTCGGCAAAGAGGTTGTCGGTGATGTTGCCCACGGACCCCTTGTTCCACCAGGACATCTCCGACTCCACGCCGGCGCCGTGGCTCAGGTACAGGACGTTGTAGGGCTCCAGCCGGTTTGCGTCATAGCCGTAGGGCGTGTAGACGGCGATGGCCGGGGTGTCCACCAGCTCGCCGCCGTAGCCCACGGCCTCATAGGTGTGGTACGTCAGGCTGCCCCGCTTGCCGTCGGTCCGGGGCAGCTGGATGGAGTTGTCCACCGACTGCTTGGCCGGGTCGAAGGGGACGCGGACCTGGCTGTTGTTCTGCTCGCCCGGCTCCCGCTCCAGCGGGCGGTTGTTGGGGTCGGTCTCCTGGAAGGCGTCGGTGTAGTCGGTCAGCGCCGCGCCCTCGACGCCGCCGACGATGAACCGGTAGCTCCACGTGCCGCTGGGCAGGGCGATGGTGTAGTGCCAGACGCCGGTCTCCCGGTTCAGCTCCATGTCAAAGGCGGGCCAATCGTTCTGGTCCACTTGCAGAGGAAACATACCGTCCTGGTACTGCTCGGGCATGATGTTGTCGCTCATGGGGTAGAAGCTGCCCCGGTCGGTGGCAAAGGACCACTCGCCGCGGATCCGCACCCGCTCGGCATCGGGCGCGTAATACCGGAAAGTCACGTAGTACCCCGTGGGGGAATCGCTGTCCCGGATGATGGTCGTCTCGGTCAGCGCCTCAAACTCGCGGGTGGACAGGTTCCGCACATAGTCGCCCTGGGCGGCAGATTGCTCCCGATACCAGTTTTCCGCCGCACTGGCGGGCTCCGAAGCCCCCGCCGGCACCGCAGCGGCCAGCAGCAGGACGGCGGCCAACGCGCCGCTCAACAGTCTTTTCATAGTCTCCTCCTTATCCGTTGGTGATTGTCACATTTTGGACCTCCATGGACAGTGCGCCGATATATCCGCCTCCTCTCCCGTCAACAATTTAAGAAAACATATCATAACATCTTCTCAATGTCAAACTTCATTGGTGAAACTAACCAACAAAATTTCGCCATCCGTTCTTGTGAAACCTGCCCATACCCGCGCAATCCGGCCACGGAGAGCGGGGCCCGCCGAAAAGCAGCCGCCTCCCCATGCAGGGAGGCGGCTGTTTTTCCGTTCTAGGCCCGCCGGCGGTAAAACACCATCCCGACGGCCATGATAACGGCGAACATGATGAGGTAGTACACGTTGCCCATGCCGTGGGCATAAATCGAGGCGGCAATCATGAAGCAGCAGCCCAGGCAGGCCAGCAGCGGCACCACCCAGCGGCGCAAAATCCCCAGGTCCCGGGCCCGCACCATGAACATGATGAAAATCGGCAGATACAGGGCGTAGAGGGACACCACCGGCAGCTCGGAACTGTCGTACACCAGGAAGCCCAGCCACTGCTCCGGCCGGCCGCTCAGCTGGGAGAAGTAATAGTACAAAAACCAGAAGGCGCAGACCAGCAGGCCGATGACCGCCGAATTGGCCGGCACGTTCGTCTCCCGGTCCACCGAGGCGAAGCGCCTGGGCGAGGGCCCCTGCCCCCGGGCCGCCACGGCGTAGAGGCCCCGGACGCAGCCGAGCATCATGCCGTTGGTGGTGCCCAGGCAGGAGATGGCCACGAAGAGGTTGAGGATGTTCCCGAAGAACCGGCCGAACACCGACGTGAACGCCACGGCCGCCCCCTGGTCAATCAGCTGTCGGGTGGGCGCGCCGCCGGCCACGCCGATGTAGTAGGCGATATAGACGGCCACCACAATCACCGCCCCGAGAATCAGCGCCCGGGGGAGGTTCTTCTTGCCGTCCTTCAGCTCGGCGTTGATGGAGGTGGTGACAATCCACCCCTCGTAGGCAAAGGCCGTGGAGACTACCGCCGCAAAGAGGGGCCGGTCCGACGACGGCGCAACGGCCGCCGCGGCAAAATTCTCCTGGAGGATCCCGTGGCGCAGGCCGTAGACCGTCCCCACCACGGCCAGAAGCCCCAGGGGAATCAGCTTGACGACCGTCGCGGACACCTGGATCTTGCCGGCCAGCCGCGGCCCCAGGGCGTTGACGCCGTAGGCCAGGCACAGGTACACCAGCGTCAGAACCATGCACTCCGGGCCGGCCGTGGGATCCACCTGCATGGCCGGATTCACCGAGGCGAGAAACACCAGCGTATACCGGGCCGACAGCCAGGCCAGCACCGACGTCAGCGTCGGCGCGTAGATGGTGGCGGAAAACCAGCCGACAAAATAGGCGTAACCGCCGCCCACCGTGGCCTCGGCGTAGTCCACCAGGCCGTTGATTTTCTCATACCGGGTGGCCATCGAGGCGAAGGCCAGGGAGCAGATGAGCATGATGGAGCCGCCCAGAGCCCAGGCGAGGATGCCCATGGGCAAATCGCCGCCGGTCAGGGCCAGGATGGTCTGGGCCTTGAAGAAGACCCCGGAGCCAATCACCGTGCCCACCACCATGCAGATGGCCGTCACCAGGCCGTATTTCCGTTGCAGTTCCAAAAGAGAGACCACCTCCGTCCCCGGCGGGCGTCCGCCCCGGGACTATTCTTTCATCAGCTTCTTCCGCGCCAAATTGATTGTGCCCTCCTGCATGGAGTTTATCCACCGCAGGCTCTTGCCGCAGCCGTTGGCCACGCAGGAGTCGGCGTCGTCGGCCAGGGTGCAGGGGATGCCGGTCCGCTCGGCCAGCAGCTGGGGGAAGCCCCACAGCTGGCTGCCGCCGCCGGTCATGACGATGCCGTTCTGGGAGATGTCCGACACCAGCTCCGGGGACGTCTGCTCCAGCACCGCCAGGACCTCGTCCACAATCTGCCGGCTGGGCCGCTTGAACATCTCATAGAGCTCCGTGGAGCTGACGGGGACCTCCTTGGGCAGGCCCGTCTTCAGATCCCGGCCCTTGACCACCATGGAGATCTCCTGGCCCCGCTCGTAGACGCAGCCGACGGTGATTTTCGCCTCCTCGGCGGCGTTGGGGCCGATGAGGACGTTGTGCCGCCGGCGGATGTAGCGGACGACCGCGTCGTCAAAGGCCTCGCCGGCCACCTTCACCGACGAGGACACCGCCACGTCGTTCATCGTCACCACGGCGATGTCCGTGGTGCCGCCGCCGATGTCCACCACCAGGTGGCCGCCAGGGCCCTCCATGTCCATCTGGGCCCCCAGGGCCGCGGCGAAGGGCTCCTCAATCAGGTACACCCGCCGGGCGCCGGCCTCCATGGTGGCCTGGATGACGGCCCGCTCCTCCACCTCGGTGATGCCGCTGGGGACGCTGACCACCACCCGGGGCTTGATGAAGGCGAACCGGAGAATCTTTTTCATAAACTGAGCCAGCATCTTCTCGGTCATCTCGTAGTCGGAGATGACCCCCTCCCGCAGGGGCCGCAGGGCCACCACGTTGCCCGGCGTCCGGCCGAGCATATTGTTGGCGGCGACCCCCACCTGGAGGACCTTGCCGGTGTTCTTGTCCACCGCCACCACCGAAGGCTCCCGCAGGACGATGCCGCGGCCCTCCTCATAGACCAGCACGTTGGCCGTGCCCAGGTCGATGCCCAAATCCCGTGATAATCTGAACATATCCACACCCATTCATCGGTTCTCGGTAAGTTCTCCCGCGGCCCGCTGTTCCCGGGCGGCCAGGGCCGCCCCGTAGACCGCCGCGGCGCCGGCCGTCAGCAGGGTCCGGGCCGCCTCGGAGAGGGTCGCGCCGGTGGTCACGATGTCGTCCACCAGCAGGTACCGCCCGCCGGCTACCCCGGGCAGCGCCCGGTACGCCCCCAGCACGTTGGCCCGCCGGGCCTCGGCCGTCTCCTGGGCCGACTGGGGCCGGTTGTGCCGCGCCTTGCGCAGCGTCGCCCGCAGCGGCTTGTCCAGCTGCCGGGCCACAGCCCGGGCCAGCAGCTGGGCCTGGTCGTACCCGCGGCTCCAGCGCCGCCGGCGGCTGACCGGCACCCAGGTGACGGCGTCAATCTCCGCCAGGGGCAGCCGCGCGCAGGCGGCGGCCAGCAGCGGGGCGTATCCGGCGGCGTACTGGGAGAGGCCGCCGAACTTGTAGCGCAGCAGCGACTCCCGCACGGCCCCCTCGTACCGGAGGGCAGCCACGGCGCCGCTGCAATACGGCCCCGGATGCAGCTGCTCGTCGAACACCGGCAGCGCCAGGCGGCAGGGGCCGCAGAGGTCCGCCTCGTCCCGCCCCAGCAGCCGCCGGCAGAGGATGCACTTGGGCGGGTAGAGCAGGTCCAGCAGCCGGCGGACCGGGGCAATCACCGGCCGCCCTCCTGCTGGAGCCGCAGCTTGAGGCCGCTGTACCGCCGCTGCTGGCGGTCGTTGTGGACCATGGCGGCGATGACCTCCTCGTTGCCCACCGCCACCAGCAGCTGCCGGGCCCGGGTGATGGCCGTGTACAGCACGCCCCGGGTCAGCAGGTACGGCGAGCCCTGCCAGGCCGCCAGGACCACGGCCCGGTACTCGCTGCCCTGGCTCTTGTGGACCGTCATGGCGTAGGCCAGCTCCAGCTCCGAGAGCATATCAAAGCCGTACTGGGCCACCTTGTCGTCGTCGAAGGCCACGGTCAGGGTCTCCTCGCTGTGGTCAATCTCCACCACCTGGCCCAAATCGCCGTTGAAGACCCCGACGCCGGTGAGGCCGGATTTCCTCCATAGTATATCATAGTTGTTGCGGATTTGCATCACCCGATCCCCCTCCCGGAACAAAAAATCCCCGTAGGGCTTCTCCCGCTTCGTGGGGCTGGGGGGATTCAGGGCCGCCTGGAGCCGCTGGTTCAGGCTCCGGGTGCCGGTCTCGGTCTTCCGGGTGGGGCTGAGGACCTGGATTTCCCCGGCCGGGATGCCCAGGTTTTCCGGCAGCCGCCGGGCCACCAGGTCGCAGATGGTCTCGGCCACCGCCGCGGCCGTCCGGCGCTTGAGGAAGAAAAAGTCCCGGTCCTTGGCCGTCAGCACCGGCAGACGCCCCTCGTTGACGGCGTGGGCGTTGAGGACAATCAGGCTCTCCCGAGCCTGGCGGAAGATCTCGGTCAGGCGCACCGTGGGCGCCACGCCGCTCCGGAGCAGGTCCGAGAAGAGGTTCCCGGCCCCCACCGAGGGCAGCTGGTCCGGGTCCCCCACCAGCACCAGGCGGCACCGGGGCGGCAGGGCCCGGAGCAGGGACTGCATCAGCAGCAGGTCCACCATGCTCGTCTCGTCCACCACCATGGCCTCCACGTCCAGCGGGTCGTCCTCGTCGTGGAGGAAGACCATCGCGCCGCTCTCGGCGTCGAACTGCGCCTCCAGCAGCCGGTGGATGGTGGAGGCCTCCCGGCCTGTCAGCTCGCTCAGCCGCTTGGCCGCCCGGCCGGTGGGGGCGGCCAGCAGGGCCTTGCAGCCCATCTCGTCAAAGAGGTCCAGGATGCCGTCCAGAGTCGTGGTCTTGCCGGTGCCGGGGCCGCCGGTCAGGAGCATCACCCGCCGGGTCGCGGCGCAGGCCAGGGCGTCCCGCTGCTGCCGGGCGTAGGAGAGGTCCTTCCGGGCCTCCACCCGGTCCACCAGGGCCTCCAGGTCCCGCGGCGGCGCCGGGTCGTCGGCGGCCATGGCGCGGATCCGCTGGGCCACGTACGTCTCGGCCTCGTAGAAGACCGGCAGGTAGCACACATCCAGCCGGGCCAGGTGGTCCAGCTGGATCCGCCCCTGCTCCTGGAGGCGGCGCAGCGCGGCGTCCACCGGCTCCCGCTCCAGGCTCAGCAGGCCCATGGTGGCCGCGGCCAGCTTGTCCACCGGCAAAAAGGTGTGGCCGTTGGTCAGGTTGTGGGCCAGCTCGAAGAGAGCCCCGGCCTCCACCCGCCGCTCGTCGTCGCCGTCCACGCCCAGCTCGGCGGCAAAGGCGTCCACGGCCCCGAAGGGCGCGCCGAAGTAGCCGTCGGTCATCAGGTAGGGGTCATCCCGGATGGCGTCCACGGCCAGGTCCCCGTAGACCCGGTAGAGGCGCAGCGCCAGCTCCGCCGGCAGATGGTGGAGGGACAGGAACTCGATGAGCCGCCGGACCCCCACCTGGCGGCGGAAGCTCTCGCTCATCTCCCGGGCCTTCTTCTGGGAGATGCCCGGCAGGGCGGCCAGCCGCTCGGGGGACTGCTCCAGAACCTCCAGGGTCTCATCGCCGAAGGCCTCCACCAGCCGCCGGGCCGTGGCCGCGCCGATGCCCTTGACCGCCCGGGAGGAGAGATACGTCAGGATGTCCGCCGCCCGCTCGGGCATCAGCCGCTCCAGGAACTCGGCCTCGAACTGCCGGCCGTAGGCGGGGTGGCGGCTCCAGCGGCCGGCCACCACCAGCCGCTCCCCGACGGTGGTCATGGGGATGGTGCCCACCACCGTGACGGTCTCGCCGCCCTCGGTCTGGAACCGGAGGACGGCGTAGCCGTTCTCCTCATTCTGATAGACCACCGCCGTCACACTGCCGCGAATCATCTCCTGGTCTTCCAACTGCCGCGTCCTCCTGCTCGTCCGTCGCCCCTTGGGCAATCAGTTGTATGTACGGGTGCTGCCTGGCCAGCCGCTCGGCCCGCCGCCGGGCCTGGGGCGTCATGCCGCAGTCGAGAATCTGGAGGGGCAGCTCCACCATCCCGGTGCCCCGCAGCCAGGCAAAGCTGCGGACTGTCTGCTCCAGCTCCGGCGCGTCGCCCTTCGCCCGGCAGACCATGGTCAGGTTCTCCCCGGCCACCGGCAGCAGAAAGGCCCCTGCCAGGCACCACAGAAACAGCATCAGGCCTGCCGCCGTCAGCACACAGGCCACCACCTGCCACACCATCGGACCACCTCCCATGGGATCTCGGCACAGCCGTGCCTACTGCTATCCTATGAGGGACGGGTCCATGGTGTGCAGCCGGATTTCCCGCCGGCCCGGGCGGCTAGTCCAGGCTCTCCAGCAGCGCCCGGATCTCCTCCGGCGGGAACACGTAGTCCGCGTCGCAGAACTGGCAGCCCACGTGGAGGTCCTCGCCGCCCTCGGCCAGTTCCCGGAGGTCCCGCTTTCCCAGGCTGACGAGGGTGGCGCGCACCCGCTCCCGGCTGCAATAACACCGGTATGCCACCGGCGTCTTCTCCAACATCTCCAGGTCGAAGCCGGACAGCACCGTGCGCAGCAGCGCCTCGGCGTCCAGCCCGCCGTCCAGCTGCCCGGTCACCGCGCCGGCCGCGGCGATGCCCGCCTCAATCCGGTCGATGACGGCGTCGGGCGCCCCGGGCAGCAGCTGAATCAGGTATCCGCCGGCAGCCCGGACCGTGTGGTCCACGTCCACCAGCACCCCCAGGGCGCAGGCCGTGGGCACCTGCTCGCTCTGGACGAAGTAGGCGGTGATGTCCTCGGCAATCTCCCCGGACACCAGCTCCACGCCGCCCACGTAGGGCTCCTTCATCCGCAAATCGCGGATGACCGTCAGCATCCCGCGGCCCACGGCCGCCCCCACGTCCAGCTTCCCCGGCCGCTTCTCCAGCAGCGGGGGCTGGGGGTTCGTCACGTAGCCCCGGACGTTCCCCACGGCGTCGGACACCGCCAGAAGGGTGCCCAGGGGGCCGTCGCCCTTGATTTGCAGCGTCAGGGAGCCGTCGTCTATCTTCTGGAGGTTCCCCATCATCGAGGCCGCCGCCAGCACCCGGCCCAGCGCCGCCGTGGCCACCGGGGTCGTCCGGTGGATCTGCCGGGCCCGCTCCGTCAGGGCCGTGGAGGTGATGGCCGAGGCCTTGACAAACCCGTCCCGGCTCATGGCCCGTACAATCTCGTCTCTCATGTCCGCTCCTTTTCCGCCGCAAAGTACACCCGCTGCTCCCCCGCCGCCGGCGGCTCCAGCCGCCGGTCGCCGAAGAGGGCAATCCGCCCGAAGCCGGCCTCGGCCAGCCACGCCCGCAGCTCCTCCGGCTCGTAGGCGTACTCGGCGTGCTCCTCAAAGCTCCGCCGCCACAGCGCCCCCTGGCGCTGGAACAGGTCGATGCCGTAGTAGCAGATCCGCTCCGCCGGCGCGTACTCGGCCCGCCAGACGCAGTAGGCCTCCTCGTTCTCGTCCAGGAACACCTGGCCGTCCAGGCTCCGGAGCTTCTCGGGCGTGTTGATGTCAAAGAAAAAGACGCCGCCGGGCGTCAGGGCCTCCCAGACCCGCCGGAAGGTCTCCCGGCAGGCCGCCGGCTCGGTGACATAGTTCAGGCTGTCCAGACAGCAGACCACCAGCTCCACCGGCGCCGGCAGCGCCAGGGCCTCCATCCGCTGGCAGACCAGCACCGGCCGCGGCGCCGGCAGCGCCAGGACCTTGTCGCAGGCCGCCGTGAGCATCTCCGCCGAGGCGTCCACCCCGGTCACCGCCCAGCCCCGCCGGGCCAGGCGGACCGTCAGGGAGCCGGTGCCGCAGGCCAGGTCCACCGCCGACCGGGGCGCCTTGCCCCACCGGGCCAGCACCGCGTCGAGGAAGGCCGCCACGGCGTCGTAGTCCACGTCCCGGGTCAGGCCGTCGTAGGACTGGGCCAGGGCCTCGTAGGCGCTCACGCCTCCTCCTCCTGCCCGTCCAGCCGGCCGAAGATCTCCCGATAGGCGTCGGTGCCGTAGTTCAAACACCGGTTGACCCGGCTGATGGTGGCGCTGCTGGCGCCGGTCTGCTCAAGGATGTCGTTGTAAATCATCCCCTGATTCAGCAGCCGCGCCACCTCGAACCGCTGCTCCATGGCCTTCAGCTCGGACACCGTGCACAGGTCCACGAAGAAGTTGTAGCACTCCTCCGGGGTCTTGAGCAGCAAAATGGCCCGGTACAGCTCGTTGTTGGGGTCGGAACGCTTGTTGCGGTTGTTCACGGTCGCACCTCCATGGACGGACCCGCCCGGCGGGCGGGTCTCTCAATTCGTATTTTAACATTCTAAACGGTGAAAGTAAAGGCCTCCCGGCGAAAAAGCGCCCGGGATGTCCCCATCCCGGGCGCTGTGAAGAGATTGCGTCTCTTGGTTATTTGTCAAAAATTTTCAGCAGGGCGTCGATGTCGTCGTCCTCCAGCTTATTGGGGGACGGCGCGGCCGACGGGGCGGCCTTGGCCTTCTCCCCGGCCACCGTGAACATCCCGGTCGCCTTGACCGGGCCCTTGCCCGCGGCGTCGTCAAAGCCCGTGGCGATGACGGTGACGCGCATCTCGTCGTCCAGGGAGTTGTCGAAGGCGGCGCCGAAGATGATGTTGGCGTCGGGGTTGGCGGCCTCCATGACGATGTTGGCGGCCGTCTCCACGTCCTCCAGGGCCAGGTCGGCCGAGCCCGCCACGTTGATGAGGACGCCCATGGCGCCGTTGATGGACGTCTCCAGCAGGGGGCTGGCCACGGCGGCCATGGCGGCCTGTTCGGCCTTGTCCCGGCCCGAGGCGGTGCCGACACCCATGTGGGCCCGGCCGGCGTCCTTCATGATGGCCGACACGTCGGCGAAGTCCAGGTTGATGATGACCTCCTCCGAATAGCCCACCAGCTGGGAGATGGAGTTGACGGCCTGCTTAAGGACGTCGTCGGCGATGCCGAAGGCGTTGGCGAAGGTGATTTTCTGGTCGGTGACGTACTTGAGCCGGTCGTTGGGGATGATAATCAGGGCATCCACCTTCTCCGACAGCTCGGCGATGCCGGCCTCGGCCTGGCGCATCCGGTTGGCGCCCTCGAAGCGGAAGGGCTTCGTCACGACGCCCACCGTGAGGATCCCCGACTCGTGGGCCAGGTCGGCGATGATGGGCGCCGCGCCGGTGCCGGTGCCGCCGCCCATGCCGGCGGTGATGAAGACCATGTCGGTGCCCTCCAGGGCCTTGGCAATCAGCGCACGGCTCTCCTCGGCCGACTTCTTGCCGATGTCGGGCTTGGAGCCGGCGCCCATGCCGCCGGTCAGCTTCTCGCCGATTTGAATCTTATTGGGACACTTGGACTTGTTCAAGTCCTGTTTATCGGTATTGACGGCGACGAACTCCACGCCCTGCATCCCGCTGGCAATCATGCGATTGACCACGTTGTTGCCGGCGCCGCCGACGCCGATGACCTTTATTGATACGACCCGATCCTTATAAACCTCATCCATGTGGCTTTCCTCCTATGTAAGATACCGCAACACCTGGGGGTGTACAGAACGTTCCAGTTTAGATGATACCGATGATATTTTAGCGCGAAAATGCCGTAAGGTCAACAGAATTTCACGAAATCTCCGTGGAATTCTCTGCCGAAGGCTCCGTCTGGCCGAGCGCCTCGTTCCACGGCGTGTAGGTGGCGCCGTTCTCCCCGCTGAGGGACAAATCGATGACGCCACCCTCCGCCACCCGCTCGTCCGCCAGGATGGCCGTCAGGTACTGCATTTTATACTCCATTTGGTCTGTGCCGCCCAGATGAATTTCAAAGAGGGTCCCGTACCACAGGACGATGTCGTAGGGCCGCTCCACGTTGATTTCCACAATTTGCGAAAGGAACTCGGTCTCCTCCAGCAGCGCCAGGACCGTCTCGGCGGCGGCCAGGTTCTCGGCCTGCTCCGAGGCCGCCTGGGCCCCCACCTCCGGCGCCTGGACCAGGAAGCCCACCAGCTGCGGATAGTCCGCGGCCGTGACGCCGGCCTCCTCCAGCAGCCGTCCGCCGCTGCTCATCAGCCACTGGCTGCCGTCCTCGGCCTCGACCAGATAGGCCGCGTCGCTCTCGGTGACGGTGATGACCACCGTGGACGGCAGCACCCGCTCCATGTGGACCGCGGACACATAGGGCAGCGCCGCCATAATCCGGCCGCTGGCCGTCCGCTTCTGGATGGTCAGCAGGTTCTCCCCCACCGTCAGCCCCGAGGCCTCCACCACCTGCTCGGCGGTGTAGATCTGGTTGCCGGCCACCTGGATCTCGGTAATCCGGAAGAAAATGGCCATTCCCGCCAGGCACACCGCCGCCACCAGCACCGTGGCCAGCAGCCGCAGCAGCATACCGCTCCGCCGCCGGCGGGGCGGGCGCTCTCGCCGGGCCTGGGGCCGCCGGTCCCCCCGGTCCGGCGGCCGTTGGGCCGGGGGCCGCCTTCCGGCCTGCTGGCGCGGCGGCTGCCGGCGCTGGGGCGGCCGGCGGCCGTCCTCCCGGCGGCGTCCGGATCTTCCGTCTCTGGTGTTTGCCATGGGTCTTCTGTGCCTCCTGTGCCGGCCGGGCCGGCGATGGTCACGGGTTCCTTCGTACGTCTGCGCCGAGCTGCCGCAGCGTCTCGGGCAGGTCCTGGTAGCCCCGGCGGATGTGGTCCACGCCGGCGACGCGGCTCTCCCCCTCCGCCTGGAGGGCTCCGATAATCAGGGCCGCGCCGCAGCGGAGGTCCGTGGCGGCCATATCGGCCCCGTGGAGCCGCCGCACGCCCCGGACCACCGCCCGGCAGCCGTACTGGCGGATGTCCGCCCCCAGCCGCCGCAGCTGGTCCACGTGGCGCAGCCGGTCCTCAAAGATGGTCTCGGTGAAGCCGGTGGTCCCCGCCGCCCGGAGGACGGCCGCCATCAGCGGCGCCTGGGCGTCGGTGGGAAATCCCGGATACGGCCGGGTCACCAGGCTGCCCGGCGGCTCCAGCCGCTCCGGCGCCGCCAGGTGGAGGCCCTCCCCCGTCTGGCGGAGGCGGCAGCCGGCCCGCTCCAGGGCGTCGGTGACCTCCGGCAGGCAGTCGGCCCGGGCGCCCCGGAGGAACACCCGCCCGCCGCAGCCGGCCGCGGCGCAGAGATAGGTAGCGGCCTCCATCCGGTCGGCCATGACGGCATACGTCCCGCCGTGGAGCGGGAAGCCGCCCTCCACGGTCAGCCGCCCGGTGCCCTCGCCGGCCACATCCGCGCCCATGGCCCGGAGAAAGCGGACCAGGTCGGCAATCTCCGGCTCCCGGGCGGCGTTGTCGATGACCGTGGTGCCGGGGCAGCCCAGGGCCGCCAGCAGGGCGTTCTCCGTGGCCCCGACGCTGGGGCAGCGGAACGCCAGGTGCCGTCCGGCCGGGTTCTCGGCCTGACAGAGGAGCCGCTCCCCCTCGCACCACCACCGGGCGCCCAGCTGCTCCATGGCCCACAGGTGAAAATCGATGGGCCGGCAGCCCAGGGCGCAGCCGCCGGGGGCCGCCAGCTCCGCCCGGCCACACCGGGTCAGCAGGGCCCCCAGGAACAGCACCGAGGAGCGCATCCCGGCCATCAGGTCCGTGGGGACGTCGCAGCGGCAGAGGGCGGAGGCGTCCACCCGGACCCGGTCGCCCCGCCGCCAGACCCGGCAGCCCAGGTGGGCGAGGATTTCCAGGGCCGTGTCCACGTCGGCGATGGCCGGGCAGCGGGACAGCTCCACCGGGCCGCGGCAGCAGACGCAGGCCGCCAGGATGGGCAGGGCGCTGTTCTTGGCGCCGTGGATGGTGACCGCGCCGTTCAGGGGCCGGCCGCCGTTGATTGCATAGGTTTCCATGGTTCCCTCCGCATCCGCAAGGCATCGCAGTTGATACCTCATCGTATGCGGAAGAATCCGTCAGCGTGTCTTGGCCAGTTCCAAAAGGACGCCGTAGATCTGCTCGGCGGAGTCCACCACGGCCAGCTCCCGGAGGGCGGTGCGCATGGCGGCCCGCCGCGCCGGGTCTCCCAGCAGCGCCCGGGCGGCCTCATAGAGGCTGCCGCCGTCGCACTGGCTCTCCCGGAGGACCAGGGCCGCGCCGCGGCCCTCGAGGATCCGGGCGTTCTTCTCCTGGTGGTTGCCCGTGGCGTTGGGCGACGGCACCAGGATGCACGGCGTCCCCGACGCGGCCACCTCGCTGATGGTGGACGCGCCGCTGCGGCAGATGACCAGATCCGCCGCGGCCATCAGGCAGGGCATATCGTAGATATATTCCCGCATGTCAATGGACGGGTGGGCCGCCAGGTCCAGCCCGGCCTTGGCCACGTACTCCGGCATCCACCGCCAGCCGAAGCTGCCGGTGGCGTGGACGTGGTGGAAGGGGTCGCCGTCGGCCGCCTCCCGCACCATGAACTCGGTGATTTTCTTGTTCATCTCCCGGGCCCCGAGGCTGCCCCAGTAGGACACCACCAGCGGCCGCTCGTCCAGGCCCAGCTGCCGCCGCGCCTCGGCGCGGGACGTGTACAGGAACTCCTGGCGCACCGGCATCCCGGTGACGACCACCCGCTCGGGATTCTCGTACTGCTCGCGGCTCTCCTCGAAGTTGACGAGGATCCGCTCGGCGCCCTTGGCCACCATCCGGGTGGTGAGGCCCGGCACGGCGTTGGCCTCGTGGACGGCCGTGGGGACGTGCTTCCGGGCCCCCTCCCGGAGCATCGGGTAGCTGGCGTAGCCGCCGGTGCCCAGGATGACCCCCGGCTGGAAGTCCGCGAGGATCCGGTCGGCCTTCCGGAAGGCGCTGTGGAGGTTCCGCAGCGTCCGCACGTTGTGGAGGATCCCTCTGGGGGTCAGGCTCCGCTGGAAGTTGGACACAGTCAGCGTCTCCAGGCGGAAGCCCTCCCGCGGGACCAGGTCCCGCTCCATGCCGTCCTCGGCCCCCACAAAGAGGATCCCCCAGTCGGGACGCCGCTCCCGGACCAGCTTGGCGACGGCCAGGGCCGGGTTGATGTGGCCGCCGGTGCCGCCGCAGGTGAAAATGACGTTCATGGCCGCCCCCCTAGAGGAAATTCCGCCGGTTGCTGCGGGAGATGTTCAGCACCAGGCCCATCTCAAAGAGCTGGAGCAGCAGCGCCGTGCCGCCGTAGGAGAAAAAGGGCAGGGAGATGCCCGTGGCCGGCAGGAAATTCGTGACGACGCCGATGTTGAAAAACACCTGGAGCATCAGCAGCGTCGTGAGCCCCGCGGCCACCAGGGAGCCGAACCGGTCCCGGGCGTGCATGGCAATCCAGTAGCCCCGGACGATGAGCATCACGAACAGGAGGATAATCAGCATGGCTCCGATGAAGCCCAGCTCCTCGCAGATGATGGGCAAAATGTAGTCGTTGTGCTCCTCGGGGAGGTACAGGTACTTCTGGCGGCTGCGGCCGAAGCCGAGGCCCATCAGCCCCCCGGAGCCGATGGCGTAGAGGGACTGGACAATCTGGTAGCCGTTGTCCGACGGGTCGGAGAAGGGGTCCCGCCAGGCGGTAATCCGGGCGTCGGCGTAGCTGAAGACCTGCAGGTACAAAAAGGCCGCCGCCGCCACCGCCACGATGCCCAGGGCGAACCAGCGGAGGCGGGTGCCGCCCAGGAACATCATCGCCGCGCCGGTGGCCAGGATGATGACCGTGGCCGACAGGTGCGGCTCCAGAGCCAGGAGGCCGGCAATGACCAGCAGGATGGCCGCAAAGGGCAGCACGCCGTACCGGAAGGTCTGCATCCGCTCCCGGAAGGAGGAAATCATCGCCGCAAACATCAGCACCACGCCCAGCTTGGCAATCTCCGAGGGCTGGAAGGTGGTGATGTTGAAAAAGTTAATCCACCGCGTGGCGCCGCCCTCCTCGATGCCGATGACCGGCACCAGCAGCAGCAGCCCGATGGAGCCGGCCAGGATGGGCACGGCCAGGGGACGCCAGACGTGGTAGTTGATGCGGCTGACGACCCACATGATGAACAGCCCCGCCGTGGCGAACAGCCCCTGGCGGAAGAAGTAATACGTGGAGCTTCCTTCCTCCATATAGGCCCGGGCATAGCTGGCCGAGAACATCATGACGACGCCAATGAGAACCAGCAGCACCGTCAGAATCAAAAACGGCAGGTCCAGCAGACCCCGTTCATCCTCCAAAACTTGCTTCTCTTTCGTCGGCAGTTGTTTGACAGCTTCCATGGGCCCTCCTTTGGGGTGCCCCGGTCACCAGCGGCCGATGACGCCGAAAAACGCCGCCACGCAGCAGACCAGGGTAATCAGGGTAAATACGGTGAAAATCTTGACCTCGCTCCAGCCGTTCATCTCGAAGTGATGGTGAATCGGGGCCATCTTGAACAGCCGCTTGCCGTGGGTCAGCTTGAAATAGCCCACCTGGAGAATCACCGACAGCGTCTCCACAATGTAAATCAGCCCGACCAGCAGCAGAATCAGCGGCATATCCAGGGCGAAGGCCAGGCCGCACACGGCCGCCCCCAGGAAGAGGGAGCCGGTGTCCCCCATGAACACCTTCGCCGGGTGGAAATTATAGGCCAGGAATCCGCCCAAACCGCCGAACAGCGCCGCCGGCACCAGGGCGATGGTGGTGCGCTCGAAGATGCTCCACACCGCGGCGATGACGGCGAAGAAGGCCATCACCGGCATGGTCACCCCGGCGGCCAGGCCGTCGATGCCGTCGGTCAGGTTCACCGCGTTGACGCAGCCGACGATGACGAACATGGCGAACACCATATACACCACCCAGTTCACCGGGACCGTGACGTTGGCGAAGGGGATATACAAATCGTTCGTCAGGTGGCCGCTCCACCTCAGCAGGGCCAGGTAACAGGCCGCCGCCGCCAGCTGCAATGCAAACTTCTGCAGCGCCGTCAGGCCCAGGTTCCGCTTCTTCTTCACCTTCACATAGTCGTCCAGGAAGCCAATCACCCCGTAGACCAGGGAGAAGCCCAGGACGAACAGATGCTCCAGGTGCCCCTCGAGCATCTGGGGCCAGCCGGCCACGACCACCACGACGGCCGCCGCCCCGATAAAAATCACGCCGCCCATGGTGGGGGTGCCGGCCTTGGTGTTGTGCCAGCTGGGGCCATCCTCCCGAATGGCCTGGCCGGCCTTGAGCCGCCGAAGCAGGGGAATCAACAGCCGTCCCAACACCAGGGCCGCCACAAAGGCGCCCGCCGCCGCCAACAGCGGCAATCCCACCGTCTCCATTTGCGCCTGACTCATTCGCGCATCCTCCGTGTTTTTAATCAACAGTACACAACTGCTGGTGCTTGACTGGGTAGCCTCCACCGCCGTGCGCGCACGGCACGGCAGCACTCGGAAAAACGTACTCTTTTTCGCTCGCGGGACGGCGCAATCAGAAGTTTTCGTCCACCTTTTTCAAAAGGTGGCAGGGGGCCGGGGGACGGCGTCCCCCGGTCGCCCGCCGCAGCGGGCGAAATCCCCCCGCGCCCCACGGGCGCGGTCTGCTATGCCAAAGAAAAGCGCAGGAGGGGGTCCGGGGGAACCCTCGCCGGGGGTTCCCCCGGGGGCGGCCGGTTTGCAGCCCGCCCCCCATCCCGCAGCCAGCCCGGGCGGATTCCGTCCCGCGCGGCGGTCAGTCTTCCTCGTCCTCGTTCTGGAGGAACAGATTCAGCACCCGCTCCATCTTCATGCCGCGGCTGCCTTTGAAGAGCAGCGTGTCCCCCGGCCTGGCCAGGGAGCGCAGCTCGTGTATCAGCTGGTCCTGGTCGTCGTAGTACATGGCCCGGTTACTGGGCATCCCGCCGGAGATGGCCCCGGTGACCACCCGGGTGGCGTTGACGCCGAAGGCCAGGATGAAGTCCGCCTTGCCCACGGCCAGGCGGCCCACCCGGTAGTGCTCGGCCATGGCCAGGCTGCCCAGCTCCAGCATATCTCCGAGGATGGCGAACTTCCGCCCCTCGCACGCCCGCTCGCCCAGGACCTCCAGGGCCGCGGCCATGCTCTCGGGGCCGGCGTTGTAGCAGTCCTCGATAATCGTATAGCCGTTTTTCTCGTAGATCCGCTGGCGCGCGCCGGTATTCTCAAAGGAGGCCAGCCCCGCGGCCATGCTCTCCGCCGTGGCCCCCGACAGCATCGCCGCCGTGATGGCCGCCAGGGCGTTGTAGACCGTGTGCTGGCCGTTGGCCGGCACGAAGACCTCGAACTCCTGCCCGAAGGCCAGGACCGTGAAGCGGACGCCGTCGTTGTCGCTGCGGATCTGGGCGGCCCGCACGTCGCAGGCCACGTTGTCGATGCCGAAGTAGTAGTGCTTGAACGCCATGGAGTCCCGCAGGTTCCACAGCAGCGGCTCGTCGCCGTTCATCACCACCACGCCGTCGCTGCCCATGCCCTCGAGAATCTCCATCTTCGCCCGGAGGATTCCCTCCCGGGAGCCCAGATTCTCGATGTGCATGGTGCCGATGTTCGTGAAAATCGCCATGTCCGGCCGGGCAATCTTCGTCAGGTACGACATCTCCCCGAAGTGGTTCATCCCCAGCTCCAGGACGGCAATCTCCGTGTCCTCCTCGATGTCCATCACCGACATGGGCACGCCGAGGTTGTTGTTGTGGTTGCCCTCGGTGCGGACCGTCCGGAACTGGCGCTGGAGGATGGCCGCGAGCATCTCCTTCGTGGTGGTCTTGCCGACGCTGCCCGTGATGGCCAGAACCTTGGCCTGCATCGTCTGCCGGTAGCCGGCGGCGATGGAGCCAAAGGCCGTCAGCGTATCCGACACCTGAACATAGGGCACCCCCGCCGGCCGCTTCTCCCGGGCGTTGAGGACGGCCACGGCGCCGTTTTCCACGGCCCGGTGGATGAAATTGTGGCCGTCCACCCGCGCCCCGGGCAGGGGCACAAACAGCTGCCCGGGCTTGACCTCCCGGGAGTCGGTGGAGACCCCCAGCACTTCCACGTTTCCGTCCTGGGGCTCCAGGGTCCCGTTGCACCAGCGGGCAATCTGCTTGAGTTTCGTCGGTTTCATTCGCGTCGCTCCTATCTCTCTGTGGTCAGCGGCCGGCCAGGTGGGCGGCCACCTCTTCCCGCTCGTCCAGGTGGGTCTTCTCCGTGCCGAGGATCTGATACGTCTCGTGGCCCTTCCCGGCCAGGACGATGATGTCGTCCTTCCGGGCGTGGTCCATGGCCCAGCGGATGGCCTGGCGGCGGTTCTCGATGACGACGTAGGGCCTGTCGGTTCCCCGGAAGCCCGCCACAATCTGGTCAATGATGGCGTTGGGGTCCTCGGTCCGGGGGTTGTCGGAGGTGATGACCGCCAGGTCGGACAGCTCCACGCCGATGCGCCCCATAATCGGCCGCTTGATGGGGTCGCGGTCGCCGCCGCAGCCGAAGACGGCGATGACCCGCCCCTTGCAGAAGCCCCGGACGGCCCGCAGCACATTCTCCAGCCCGTCGGGGGTGTGGGCGTAGTCGATGAGGACGGTGTAGTCCTTCCCCGGGGTGGGCACCACCTCGACGCGGCCCTTGACCCCCTGGGCGGCGGCCAGGGCCCGGGCGGCGGCGTCCAGGGGCAGCCCCAGGGCCGTGGAGGCCCCCAGGACCGCCAGGGCGTTGTAGACGGTGAAGCCGCCGGGGATTCCCAGCCGCACCCCGCAGGCCGCATCCCCGGTCCGGGCGGTGAAGGCCACGTGGTCGGCCCCCAGCTCCACGTCGGAGGCCGTCAGATCCGCCGGCCGGCCGGCGGCGGAATACGTCAGCCACGGGCAGGGCGCGTCGGCCATGATGGCCGCGGCCGCGCCGTCGTCCACGTTCATGACGCCCCGGCCGCAGCGCTGGAAGAGCAGCGTCTTGGCCCGGCGGTATTCCTCCATGGTCTTGTGGAAATCCAAATGGTCCTCGGTCAGGTTCGTGAAGACCCCCACGGCGAAGGGCACGCAGTCCACCCGGTGGAGCACCAGGGCGTGGGAGGAGACCTCCATGACCGCGTGGGTGCAGCCGGCCTCCACCATCCGGGCGAAGAGCCCCTGGAGCTCGAAGCTCTCGGGGGTGGTCCGCTCGGTCTCCAGCACCTGCGGGCCAACCATGTTCTGGATGGTGCCCACCAGGCCCACCGGCCGGCCCAGGCACTGCTCCAGGACGGTCTTGAGGAGGTAGGTGACGGTGGTCTTGCCGTTGGTGCCGGTGACGCCGACGATGGTCAGCTTCTCCGCCGGGCGGCCGTACCAGTTGGCGCCCACCCGGGCCAGAGCCTCCCGGGTGGAGGCCACCCGGACGTAGGGGACGGGCGTCTCCGGCGGCCGCTCGCAGAGGACGGCCGCCGCCCCCCGCTCCAGGGCCATGGGGATGAACCGGTGGCCGTCGGCCGCGTAGCCGGTGATGGCCACGAACAGCTCCCCGGGCCCGGTGGTGCGGGAGTCGTAGCTGACGCCGGCCACCTCCAGCTCCCGGTCGGCCTGCCACTCCAGGATTTCCACCCCTTCGAGCAGCTGGGACAGTTTCATGGAACAGCCTCCCTTCCCGCGCCCTAGTCCTGGGCGCTGTGGTCGGTGAACTCCAGGGTGATCATCGTACCCCGCTCCACCTGGGTCTCCGCTTCGATGTCCTGATACGTGACGCTGACGTCACTGGTGGCCCGGTCCGTGCCGCGGGCCAGAATATAGAGGCCGTTTTCCGCGGCAACCTGGTTGGCCTGGGCCACGCTCATGCCGGTAAAGTCCGGGACCGTGACCTGCTCGGTGGGCTTCTCCGCGCCCATGTAGAGGATAATCTCCGAGGTGCCCGGCACGTCGGCGCCGGCCGTGGGCGTCATGTCGGTGACCGTCGCGCCTTCGCCCTCCACCCGATAAGTCAGGCTCCGCTCGGCCAGGGCGGCGGCGGCTTCGGTCTCCGTCATGCCGACCACATTGGGGACGGTGACGCTGACCTTGTCGATGTCGTCGTCGCTGTAGTTGGGCTCCACGCCCAGGTACGGCAGGATGTCCGTGAACACGTCCCGGACCGTGGGGGCGGCCATGATGCCGCCGGAGATGTAGATGCCCGTGGACGTGGACGGGGTGTCCAGGGCCACCAGGACCACGTACTGCGGGTCGTCGATGGGGGCCACGCCCACAAAGGAGACGATTTTGTCCTCCACCGGCTGGCCGTTCTCGTCGTACTCGTCAATCTTCTCGGAGGTGCCGGTCTTGCCGCCCACCCGGTAGCCGGCCACCTGGGCGTTCTGGGCCGTGCCGGTGGTGACGACGTTCTCCATCAGCTGGCGCATGGTGGCCGAGGTCTCCTCGCTGATGACCTGGCGGATGACGGTCCGCTCGTTCTGATAGACCACGCTGCCCTCGTCGTCCACCACCTGGCCCACCACGTAGGGCTCCACCAGGTAGCCGCCGTTGACCACCGCCGAGATGGCCCGGACCAGCTGGATGGGGGTAATCTTGAAGGTCTGGCCGAAGGCCGCGGAGATGGCGTTGCTGATGCCGCCGTCGGCGGTGGGCGACAGCGCCTCCTGGCTGTAAAAATAGCCCACGGCCTCGCCGGGCAGGTCGATGCCGGTCTTTTCCAGAAGGCCGAAATCTCGGACGTAATTATAAAGGGTTTCGCCGCCCAGCGCAAGGCCAATGTTGGCGAAGGCGATGTTGCAGGAGTTCTCCAGGGCCTTGCCGGTGGTCTGCATCCCGTGGCCCTCGGCCTTCCAGCAGTGGAGCGTCTGCTCGCGGCCGGTGAAATCGGCCTGGCCGCCGCAGTAGAAGGTGTCCTCCAGGTCCACGGCCCCCTCCTCCAGGGCCGAGGCCAGGGTGATGAGCTTGAAGGTGGAGCCGGGCTCATAGCCGTCGGACACCGCCCGGTTGCGCCACTGGGACAGCCGGGCCTCCACCACGGCGTCGTTGTAGGCGGCCATGGCCTCCTCATAGGCGGCGCTGCCCTGGGGATAGCCGAGGGCCTCCTGGTAGAGGAGCTCCAGCTCCTCGCTGGTTTCCGTGTCGTAGATTTCCAGATAGTTGTTGGGGTCGTAGCTGCCCAGGGTGGCCATGGCCAGGATCTCGCCGGTGTTCACGTCGGCGACGATGCCGAAGGCGCCGTTGAGGACGTCGTACTTCTCGATGGCCGTCTCCATGTTTTTCTCCAGGTAATACTGGACCGTGGCGTCGATGGTCAGCACGAGGCTGTCGCCGTCGGAGGCGTCGTAGTATTTTTCATACGTGTAGAGCATCTCCGAGCCGCGGTTGCCCTTGGTGGTGATAATCTCCCCGGCCGTGCCCTGGAGATAGGCGTCGTAGTAGGCCTCGATGCCCTCGGCGCCCACGTTGTCGCTGTTGGTGAAGCCCAGCACCTGGGCGCAGAGCGTGCCGTAGGGGTACGTCCGGCGGGTGTCCGGCTCCAGATAGACGCCGGAGATCTCGTTTTCATTGATAAACTCCCGGACCTGCTGGGACAGCTCCCCGTCGATTTTCCGCCGGATGACCTTGTAGCGCATGGTCGTATCGGCGGCCTGCTCATAGATGAAGCTCTCCTCCACGCCGAGGATCTCCGAGAGGCCCGTGGCGATGAGGTTCAGGTTCTGCTCCTTCGTGGCAATCTCGTTGGGGTCGAGGAAGACGTTCTCCACCGAGACCGACGTGGCCAGGATGTTCATATTCCGGTCGTAGATGACGCCCCGGGCCGCGGACAGCGACGTGCTGCGGGTCTGGTTGTTGATGGCCATCTCGGTGTACTGGTCGTGGTCCACAATCATCAGCTGGAACAGCGTCGCCACCAGGGGCACAAACAGCAGCACCGCCCCCACCATCAGAATCACCGTCCTGGTGAGAATGGTGCGGTTGGCCGCCTCCCGGACATCGCCGGAAGGCTTTCGGGTTCCTTGGGGTTTTCTTGCCATACTACCTCCTGCACATCCTGGGAAATCGGAACATGGGCGGAAGGTGACCCTGCCGCCCATGCGTCTCCCCCGCTGCAATCCTGCCGTCCCCGGGATCCCGGGACGGCCGCCGCCGGGCGGGTGGTACCGAAAGGGAGTACCACGCGTTCCTCGCCATTACTATATGTGGGCCGCTAGGACAGGTATGACACCAGGCTCTCCACGGCGCCCCGCAGGGCTTGGAAAACGGAGGCCAGGAAGCCCGGCGACTGCTCGCCCAGCACCTCGGCCCGGTCGGCGCTGGTCAGATTCAGGTACACCGTCTCGATGGACGTGGGCTGCACCATGCCCAGCTCCCGGGCGCGCGTTTCAATGGCCGCCAGGTCAATCTGCCCCTCGTACTGGGAGGTCAGGGCCTGCTGCTCCTCCTGGAGGGCGGCCAGCTCCTCCTGGAGCCGCCCCACCTCCGAGGTGGCCTCGTACAGCTGCACATAGCTGAAAATGACCATCACCAGCATCAGCGCCGCCGCCACCAGCCCGAGGGCCGCAAAGGGCGAGACGGCGGTCTTGGCCTTGACCCGCTGCCGCCGCACCGGGCGGGGCCGCTCCTCGGGGAGGCCGGGGCCCCGGGGCTTCGGGACGGCGTTGCCGTAGGTCCGGATGTCGTAAGCCGCCGAGCCGTTGGAGCGGTATCGGCTGCCGCGCAGGTCTTGGGAAGCTGCCATGGAAGATCCGCTCCTTTCCGGAAAGAATTGGCCCGGCGCCGGCCGTCACAGTTTTTCGGCCACCCGCAGCTTGGCGCTGCGGGCCCGCGGGTTGCGCTCCAGCTCCTCGGGGCCGGAGACGATGGGTTTTTTCGTGAGGATCCGCACCTGCGGCGTCCGGCCGCAGACGCACACCGGGAAGCTGGGCGGGCAGATGCAGCCCCGGGCCGCCTCCTGCATGGCGTTTTTCACCAGCCGGTCCTCCAGCGAGTGGAAGGTGATGACGGCCAGCCGGCCGCCGGTCCGCAGCCGGGGCACCGCCCGGCGGAGCATCTCGTCCACGGCCGCCAGCTCGTCGTTGACGGCGATGCGGATGGCCTGGAAGGTCCGCTTGGCCGGGTGCTGCTTCTCCCGCAGGGCCTGGGGCGGCATGGCCCCGCGGACGACGTCCACCAGCTCCAGGGTGGTGGCGATGGGCCGCTCCGCCCTGCGCCGGACGACGGCCGCGGCAATCTGCGGGGCGTAGCGCTCCTCGCCGTAGGCGTAGAGGATCCGCCGCAGCTCCTCCTGGGGCCACCGGTTGACCACCTCATAGGCCGTCAGCCCCTGCTCGCCGTCCATGCGCATATCCAGCGGCGCGTCGGCCATGTAGGAAAAGCCCCGGGCCGCGTCGTCCAGCTGGGGCGACGAGACGCCCAGGTCAAAGAGCATCCCGTCCACCTGGCCGACGCCCAGGTTGTCGAGGAGCTCGTCCAGCTGCCGGAAGTTCCCGCGGACCAGGGTCACCCGGTCCTGCCAGGGCCGGAGCCGCTCGGCCGCGGCCGCCAGGGCCGCCGGGTCCCGGTCCACGCCGATGAGGCGGCCGGTTGTCAGCTGCCGGGCAATCTCCCGGCTGTGGCCGGCGCCGCCGAGGGTGCCGTCCAGATAGACGCCGTCGGGCCGCACGGCCAGCGCCTCGAGGCACTCGCGCAGCAGCACCGACACGTGTTGAAATTCCATCAGAAGCCCAGCTCCTCCATGGCCGCGGCCACGTTCTCCGGCGTCAGGGTCTCCTGCTCCAACGCCTCATAGGCCGCCGAATCCCAGATCTCCGCGTGGCCGCCCTGGCCGATGAAGGTGACCTCCTGGCCCAGGCCGGCGTACTGGCGCAGGTCGGCCGGTATCAGGAAGCGCCCCTGGCGGTCCGGCTCGCACTTGGCCGCGTTGGCGAAGAGGAAGCGCATCTTCCGGGACTGGGACATGGGCAGGTTGTTGTACCGCTCGAGGATCTTCGCCCACCCCTCCTCGGTGTAGACCGACAGGCAGTGGTCCAGGCCCAGCGTCACGTAGAACGCCTCGCCCAGCTCCTCGCGCAGCTTGGCCGGCACAAAGAGACGGCCCTTGGGGTCTACCGCATGTTTGTATTTCCCGTACATTCGGCCGACCCCCTTCCGTCCGCTTTCCACTGTGCGCCATTTTTTATCCCTTTCGCTCCACTTATCTATACTATACCGTGTTCGTTTCGAGATTGCAATCCCCGCAGCGAATTTTCTGCGTGAAAATTTTGGCACATTTCTGGTGTTTCGTCCAGTTTTTCCGATTTTTGAACGTATGTTCGCAATCCCCGCCGGCCGGGCGGCGGCCCGCTGCCGCCCCATGCCGCCGCCCGGTCCCGTGCCGGCTCCTCCCGCCTTTGGGCAACTTGTTGGCCGCAAAAACCGTCTAATTTCAATCCCCGTCCCGCCCCATCGCTTCCGCCGGCGATTCCCATGAAACCCCGCGATGGCGGCGCTTTCCCCTCCAACGGCCGGCGCCCGGCAACGCGCAAGAGGCGGCCCCGTTGGAAGCAAACCGGCGGCCCGCCGCAGCGGACCGCCGGTCATTTTGCCGAACTGGTTTCGATTCTAAGAGACCGCCTCCACCGCCAGGCGGCCGGCGGCCGGCGACACCCGGATGTTCCCGCCCCGGCCCGCCAGAAGCAGGTCGGCCAGCGGATCCTCCAGCTGCTCGCGGAGGGTGCGGCGCAGGGCCCGCGCCCCGTCCGGCTGGTGGAGGCACCCGCCGGCCAGGAAGGCGGCCGTCTCCGGCGCCACCTGGAGATGGGCGCCGGCGGCCTCGGCCCGGCGGGCCGTCTCCCCCAGGAGCTTGGCGGCGATGGCCGTCAGGGCCGGCCGGTCCAGCGGGCGGAACACCGCCACGCAGTCGATGCGGCCGAGGAACTCCGCCGGAAAGTGCTCCCGCAGGCAGGCGAGAACCCGGTCCTCCCCGCCGGCCGGCGCGAAGCCCAGGCCGCCCCGCTGCTGCTGGCTGCCGCCCAGGTTGGACGTCATGACAATCATCGTGTTCTGGAAGTCCACGGTCCGGCCCGTCGAGTCGGTCAGGACGCCGTCCTCCATCACCTGGAGCAGCAGATTGCACACGTCGCGGTGGGCCTTTTCCAGCTCGTCCAGCAGGACGATGGAGTAGGGACGGCGGCGGACCTTCTCGGTCAGCTCGCCCCCCTCCCCGTGGCCCACGTAGCCCGGGGGCGCCCCCAGGAGCCGGGAGACGGCGTGCTTCTCCATATATTCGCTCATGTCCAGGCGAATCAGGGCCCCCCGGTCGCCGTAGACCGCCTGGGCCAGGGCCCGGCACAGCTCCGTCTTCCCCACGCCGGTGGGGCCGGTGAACAGCAGCGACGCCACCGGCCGCCGGTGGTCGGCCAGGCCCGAGCGGCCGCGGCGGACGGCCCGGGCCACGGCCGACACGGCCGCCTCCTGGCCCATGACCCGGGCGCCGAGGGTCTCCTCCAGGGCCAGCAGCTGCTGCCGCTCGCCGCCGGAGAGCCGGCCGGCCGGGATGCCGGTCCGCCGGGACACGGCCTCGGCCACGTCCTGGGCCGTCACCTTCCGCCCGCGGCCCAGGGCCCCCAGCTGCCGCTGGACCACCCCCTGGAGCTTGTCCCGCAGCTCTGCGGCCTTTTCAAAGCGGTTGTCCCGGATGGCCTCGTCCAGCTCCCGGCTCAGCCGCCGCTCGTCCTCCCAGGCGGGGTCCCGGCGGCGGAGGCCCCCCAGCTTGACCCGCGCCGCCGCCTCGTCGAGCAGGTCCACGGCCTTGTCCGGCAGGAAGCGGTCGGCGATATACCGGCAGGAGAGATTCACCGCGGCTTCAATCGCCTCGTCGGCGATGGCAATCCGGTGGTGCTTCTCCAGCCCCGGCCGGAGGCCCCGGAGAATCTCCTTCGCCTCCTCCCGGCCGGGCTCCGGCACGTCCACCCGGCGGAACCGCCGCTCCAGCGCCGCGTCCTTCTCGATGTGCTTGCGGTATTCCTCCACGGTGGTCGCGCCAATCAGCTGGATTTCCCCCCGGCCCAGGGCCGGCTTGAGGAGGTTCGAGGCGTCGATGGCCCCCTCGGCGGCCCCGGCCCCGACGATGGTGTGCAGCTCGTCGATAAAGAGGATGACGTTGCCGGCCCGGCGCACCTCCTGGATGATGTCCCGGATCCGCTCCTCAAACTCGCCGCGGTACTTGGTGCCGGCGATGAGGCTGGCCATGTCCAGCGACAGCAGCCGCTTGCCCCGGAGGGCCTCGGGCACCTGGCCCTGGGCAATTCGCTGGGCCAGCCCCTCCACAATGGCCGTCTTGCCCACGCCGGGCTCCCCCACCAGGGCCGGGTTGTTCTTTTGCTTCCGGCAGAGGATTTCCATCACCGTCTCGATTTCCCGGCTCCGGCCGATGACCGGCTCCATGGCCGGGGCCTTCTCCACCAGGTTTTCACAGAATTGATCCACCAGCTTCGTATCCGCCACCCGCTTTTCACAGAAGAGTTCCTCCCGGGCCCGGAGGCCCAGGTAGGTATCGGTAAAGAGGTCGTCGAGCACCACGCCGCACCGGCGCAGCAGGTCCGAGGCCGTGGAGCCCCCGTCCCGGACCATGGCCAGCAGCAGATGCTCCGGGCCCACCAGGAGGCTGCCGGTGTCCCGCGCCTCCCGGCCGGCGGCCGCCAGCAGGGCGACGGCCCGCGGGGAGAGCCCCTGGGGCGGCCCGTCGGCCGCCGCGCCGCGGCCCGCGCAGCGCAGCACCTGGCCGCAGAGCCGGGCGGCGTCGGCCCCGGCCCGGCTCAGCAGCGTGCCCGTCCCGTCTCCGCCGCAGGCCATGGCCACCAGCAGGTGTTCGCTGCCCACCCAGCTGTGGCCCCAGGCGCCGGCGATGGCCCGGGCCTGGAGCACCACCCGGTCCAGGCGCCACGTGGTTTTGCCCATGGTTCCGCCTCCTTTGTCCGCTGAGAAGTTTTCCCAGCGGCGGCGGAATTATACCCCTTCCCCGGGAATCTCCGGCGCGCCGCGCGGAAGAAAAAAAGGACGGCTCCGATGGAGCCGTCCTTTTCGTCGGGATTACACCTTTTCCTTGACCTTGGCAGCCTTGCCCAGGCGGTCGCGCAGGTAGTAGAGCTTGGCCCGGCGGACCTTGCCGTGGCGAACCACCTCAATCTTCTCCAGCAGCGGGGAGTGGAGCTGGAAGACCTTCTCACAGCCCACGCCGTAGCTGAGGCGGCGGACGGTGATGGACTCCTCGAGGCCGCCGTGCTTCTTGGCGATGACGGTGCCCTCGAACACCTGGACTCTCTCGCGGGAGCCTTCCTTAATCTTCACATGAACGCGGACCGTGTCGCCCACGCTGACCTGGGGCGCGTCCTCCTTCATGTACTGGCTGGCCAGTGCCTTCATCAGATCCATGTTTCTTGTCCTCCTTGCAGATTCGGACGTTCATGCCGCAGGGAACGCCGCAGCACCGCAGTGCCGGCAGCGGCAGAGGACCACCCGTAAAGACCTGCTCATTCTACCACGGATGTCCCGAAAAAGCAAGGAGTTTTTCGGGGAATTTGCGGTGATTTCAGCCCATGACCGACCGGAGCGCCCCGCCCAGGAGCTTGACGCCCTCGACAATCCGGTCGTCCTCCATGGTGGAGTAGTTCAGGCGGAAGGCCGAGCACGGCGCGTCCATGTCCACCATGAAGGTGCTGCCGGGCACGAAGACCACCTTCTGGGCGATGCACGCCTTGGCCACCTCGCGGGTGTCGTAGCCGCCGTGCATATCGCACCAGACGAAGAGGCCCCCCTTGGGCACCGTGTGGGTCACGGCCTTGGGCAGGTACTCGTCGATGGCGTCGAGCATCACCTGGCACTTGTGCCGGTAGAGGACGCGCATCTTGGCGATGCTCTCGTCGATGTCGTACCGCTTCAGGTACTCGTACGTCATCAGCTGGTTCAGGATGGGCGTGTGGACGTCGGCGTTCTGCTTGGAGTCCACCATCTTGACGACGACGTCCTTCTGGGCCACGGCGTAGCCCACGCGGAGGCCGGGCGAGAGGATCTTCGAGAAGGAGTTGCAGTAGATGACGATGCCCTCGGTGTCCATGGACTTGTACGTCGGCAGCTTCGTGCCGTCAAAGGTCAACTCGCCGTAGGGGTTGTCCTCGAGAATCATCACGCCGTGGCGGACGCAGGCGTCGTAGACGGCCCGGCGCTTCTCCAGGCTGGTGGTAATGCCAGTGGGGTTGTGGAAGCTGGGAATCGTGTAAAAGAGCTTGGCGTTCCGGTTCTCCTCCATCGCCCGCTCCAGCGCGGCCACGTCCACGCCGTCCTCCTCCAGCTTCACACCCACCAGGCGGGCCGCAAAGGCCCGGAAGGAGTTCAGCGCGCCCACGAAGCTGGGCTCCTCCACCAGCACCACGTCGCCCTCGTCGCAGAACACCTTCGCGGCCAGGTCCACCGCCTGGGTGCCGCCGGTGACGATGAACAGGTCGTCAAACTCCCGGCCGATGCCGTCGTGCGCCTTGAGCCGCTCCACCATCAGCTGGCGGAAGGGGGCATAGCCCCGGGGGGTGTTGTACTGGAGGGCCAGGGCGGGCTGCTCCAGCAGCAGCTCCCGGGCAATCTCCGCCAGGGCCACGTTGGGGAACGTCTCCGTGGCCGGATTGCCGCCGGCCAGGGAGATGACCGACGGGTCGCCGGCAAAGCGGAGAATTTCTTCCACGGCCGAGCCGCTGATTTGATTGGCCTTGTTCGAGAATCGGTACTGCATGGTCTGTCCCCTTTTCTTTGGTGATTTATCGCTTTATTATACTGCATTTCCGCCGGCCCGTCAACCGGCGGGCCCGCAAAACGGCGAAGCGGGCCGCGTGATGCGGCCCGCCCGATTTTTATACATTCCGGCCTTTCGATTGGACTTCCTCGAGGATCCGATTGCAGAAGGCCTCCACGGACATCGCGCCCTCGTCGCCGCCGCGGCGGGTCCGGACGGCCACCTGGCCGTTCTCCCGCTCCTTGTCGCCGATGACCAGCATGAAGGGCACCTTCTCCATCTGGGCCTCGCGGATCTTCTTGCCGATTTTCTCGTTGCGCAGATCCAGCGCCACCCGCAGCCCCTTGGCCTCCAGGGCCTGACGCACCTGGTCGGCGTAGTCGTCCACCCGGTCGGTGATGGTCAGCACCTTCACCTGGGTCGGATGCAGCCAGGTGGGGAACGCGCCGGCGAAGTGCTCGGTGATGACGCCGATGAACCGCTCGATGGAGCCCAGCAGCGCCC
>CAJFNZ010000036.1 GCA_904395905.1 uncultured Oscillospiraceae bacterium
GGAAGCCCATCTTGATGGCGCCGGCGCCGCAGGCCACGGTGATGTCGTTGACCGGGGCGTAGGCGTTGACGAAGGCGAAGATGCGGTCCATGGAGTACTCCATGAAGGCGTCGTAGTCGCCCGGCTCGATGGCGCCGAAGATGAAGGAGGCGCGCACGACCAGGGAGATGACGTGGCCCACGGACCAGATGTCCGGGCCCACGGGCACCACGCGGACCGGGAAGCCCATGGAGACGCCCATGCGGACGGCCTGGTCGATGATGCCGCCAATCAGGAAGACGAAGATGCCGCGGCTCTGGTAACCCTTGATGGTCTCCACGGCCTCCTCATCGGAGGGGGCGGGGCCAATCATGACCACGAAGCCGGGGATGTCCCGGGTGACCAGGGGGACGCCCAGCTCACGGACCTCGGCGTCGCTGAAGTGGCCGTGGTAGGGGGTGCCCTCGTAGGGGGTGGCGGTCCGGGCGTACTTGCAGGCCTCAATCATCTCCGCGGCGATGGCGGTGCCCACGCCGGAGGAGAAGATGGAGTGGGTCCGGGGCTCCCGGAGCATCATGGCCTTGACGTCGGCCAGGGTGGCCTGAAGCTCACCGACGGTGGTGACCTTCTTGCCCAGGTAGGCGTAGATACAGGCCAGGAAGTAGGCCGTATCCGGCATGGTCATCGGGGCGTCCGCGCCGAGCTCTGCGACGAGGGCGTTCACATCGGCCTCGGCCTTGGCGAACATCTCATCGGAGCCTCTGAACACTCTATCAAATAATCCCATTTATCGATTCATTCCTTTCCAATGGTTCAAGCGTTGTCGATTTTCGCTTTGATGGCCCGGATTTCCTCCAGGGCCTTGGGACTCACGTCGTAGGGAGAGAGGCCCCGCCGGTCGGCGTCGATGACTTCTTCGTTGTAGCTGATGAAGCCCAGCAGCGCCTCCTCGGGGATCCGGGAGCGGAGGAAGTCCTTGTCGTCCTCGCTGCGGATCTTGTTGCCCACCACCTGGACCGTCGTCACGCCGATGTCGGCGGCCAGCTGGCGGATCCGCTCGTAGGTCTGGATGGACCGCGCGCCCGGCTCGATGACGGCGATGAACCGGTCCATCATGCTGGCGGTGCCGCGGCCCAGGTGCTCCAGGCCGGCCTCCATGTCCATGATGACCACGTCGTCCTTGCGGAGCACCAGGCTCGAGAGCAGGGCCTTGAGCATCACGTGCTCCGGACAGACGCAGCCGGTGCCGCCGGTGTCCACGGTGCCCATGACCAGGAGCTTGACGCCGTTGACGTCCCGCGCCAGCTTGTCGGGGAGGTCCGAGACCTCGGGGTTGAGCTTGTAGAAGGTGTTGCTGAAGTTGGCCCCGGTGCGCTCCTTGGCCAGCTCCTTCATCTTGGAGACCGGGACGATGGCGTTGACCTCCTCCTCGCTCAGGCCCAGGGCGAGCCCCAGGTTGGCGTCGGGGTCCACGTCGGCGGCCAGGACGGTGCGTCCCTCGTCGGCGTAGAGCCGGGCCAGGGTGGAGGCCAGCGTCGTCTTGCCGACGCCGCCTTTGCCGGTCACAGCAATTTTCATCGGTGAAAACCTCTTCTTCCTAGTGAAACTGCGGGGGATAAATGGGTCAGATGCCCAGAGCGGCGCGCTTCTCCTCGATGCGCTGCATCATCAGATCCGGCAGCTTCTCGATGTCCAGCTCCACAGTGAAGTTGGCGCCGACCCAATCGCGGATGCCGCCCTGCAGGAGGCCGACGACCTCGCTGGAGCCCTTGGTGTAGGGCTCGACGCCCAGGAAGGTGTCGATGCCGCTGGCGACGACGTAGTTGCCGATGGAGACGGCCTTTTCACTCATCCACTCGGGGGCGCAGCCCACGACCGGAATCTGGCAGATATCGATGCCCCAGTCCTTGGCGATGTCGGCGGCCAGGACCATCATCCGGGAGATGTCCACGCAGGAGCCCATGTGCAGCACCGGCGGGATGTCCACCAGCTTACAGACACGGCGGATGCCCTCGCCGCAGTACTGGGCGGAGGCCTTATCCATCAGGCCGGCCTTGGCCGCAGCCTGGGCCGCGCAGCCGGAGACGATGACCAGGATGTCGTTCTCCAGGAGCTTCTTCATCAGCTCGATGTGGGCGTAGTCCGGACGGATGCGGGGGTTGTTGCAGCCGACCATGGCCACGGCGCCGCGGATGACGCCGGCCTTGATGCACTCGATGAGGGGCTTCATGGTGTTCAGCTCATCGACGTGGCTGTTGGTGACGCCGTCCAGGCACTTCTTGATGGCCTCGACGGAGTAGCCGACGGTGGCCTTCTGCTTCATCTGCGGGATGTTCACCAGCTCGGGCTTGCGGTTCTTGAAGTTCTCCACAGCCAGCTTGACGATGGCCTTGGCCTTCTCGCCGGCAGTCTCCTCGTGGAACTCGATGTACTCCGAGTCGGGCATCTGGGCGATGGGGGAGGTGGTGACGAACTTCGTGTGGAAGCACTTGCTCAGGGGGCCGAGGGCCGGGAAGATGCACTGCACGTCCACGACGATGGCCTCACATGCGCCCGTGAGGACGACGTTCTCCTGCTGGAGGAAGTTGCCGGCCATGGGGATGCCGTGGCGCATGGCGACCTCGTTGGAGGTGCAGCAGACGCCGGCGACGTTGATGCCCTTGGCGCCCTCGGCCTTGGCCAGGGCAATCATCTCGGGATCCTGGGCATAGAAGACAATCATCTCCGACAGGCTCGGGTCGTGGCCGTGGACGATGATGTTGACCATGTCCTTCTCCATGACGCCCAGGTTGGCCTCGGTGTCCACCGGCTTCGGGGTGCCGAAGAGGACGTCGGAGAACTCGGTGCCCATCATGGAACCGCCCCAGCCGTCGGACAGGCCGGCCCGCAGGGACTGGCGAATCAGGGCCTCAGGCAGGGAGGAGCAGCCCATATGGGTCATGTGCATGGACTGGCTGACTTCCCGATCGATGGCGCGGGGCTCGATGCCCTCCCGGTGCCAAATCTCCTGGCGGGCCTGGGGGGCACGCTTCAGGAAGCGCTGGGTGCCGAAGGGCTTGCCGTACTCCATCAGGCCGGTCTCGGCCACCTCGTGGGCCAGGTCGTAGATGTCCTTGCCCTCGGTCTCAATGCCCCACTCCTTGGCGATGCGGATGAGCTTCTCCGGGTCCTTGACCTGGTAGTTGCCGCCCTCCTTCGTGGAGTAAAGGGTGTGGCAGATGGCGCGGCCGTGGTCGGAGTGGGTGGCGGCGCCGCCGGCGGTGAAGCGCAGGTAGTTGCGGCCCACGATGCCGTGGACGTCGCAGCCGCAGATGCCGCGGGGAGCCTTGGGGGTGATGCGGCAGGGGCCCATGGAGCAGATGCGGCAGCAGGTGCCGCTCTCGCCGAAGCCGCAGTGGGGCGTCTGGTTCTTGACCCGCTGCTGCCAGGAGTCGGCGCCGACCTTCTTGCCGTTCTCCAGCAAGCTGGCGGTGGCCGCTTCCATTTCTTCAACAGTTGTTAAGCGTTCCCAATCCTTCAATGTAATATCCTCCTACTGAAAATATGTCGGTCGATGGCGAGGGATCTGTGCTCGGCGGCCCGGGAGGGCCTAAAAGAAGTAGGGCAGACCGGCGGATTGGGCTCCGACGGCTCCCACGGGCGCAGCAGCGCATGGCGCAGTGCGCCCACAATCCATACGGTTGTATTCTAGCAATTCTGACATGGAATGTCAATGATAAGCCGCGGTTTCTGAAATCCAATTTCATAGATTTTTGAACGTATAATTTGTCCAAAACTCCGAAGGAATCTGGGTGTTTTCCCACGATTGCATGGCATAAATTACTGTTTTGAGACACGCCGCGCTCCGACCGGGCGGAGAAACGCGGGGCCAAAAATCGACAGGGGTGCTCATTCTTTTTTAGGCGGCGCCGAGGCCGTGCCGACGGGAAAACCGCCCGCCTTCCGGGGAAGGCGGGCGGTGTCTTTCAGGACTTCGGCGCGTCCAGGTGGACGTTGAGGTGCGGGTACGTCATGGAGATGCCGGCCTCGTCGAAGCAGGCCTTGACGTTCTCCGTGATGGCGTAGTAGACGTCCCAGTAGTCGCCGCTGGCGGTCCAGACCCGGACGATGTACGAGATGGCGCTGTCGCCGTAGCTGCTGACGGAGAAGAACGGCGCCGGCTCGGCCAGGACCTGGGGGAGGTCCGCCGCCTTGCGCAGGGCCGCCTTGACGGCCTCGATGTCGTCGTCGTAGGAGGCCGAGAAGGTCAGGTCCACCCGGCGGCTGCCGGCCATGGTGTAGTTGATGATTTTCGTGGCGGAGATCTCGCTGTTGGGGACGAATATCTCCTTCCGGTCCCCGGTCACCAGCTTCGTGTAGGAGGTGCCGATTTCAGAGACGGTGCCGGAGATGCCGGCGATTTCCACCCAGTCGCCCACCCGGAAGGGGTGGGTGGTGAGAATCATCAGCCCGCCGGCTATGTTGGAGAGGGCGCCCTGGACGGCCAGGGACACCGCCAGGGAGGCGACGCTCAGCACGGCAATGAGGCTCGTGGCGTCGAGGCCCAGGGAGCTGACCACCATCAGCACCACGATGGCCGTCAGCAGCACCCGGAAGGCGGCCCGCAGGAAGCCGTGGATGGTGGGGTCAATCTTCGAGCGGCTGAGGATGCGGTTGAAGAGCTTCATGAAGCCCTTGATGGCGAAGAAGCCCACCGCCGCAATCACCAGGGCCGGCACCAGCCGCTGGAGCGTCAGGGAGGCAAAGAAGCTCCGCAGGGCTCCGAAATCCAGGGACGTGCCGCTCATAGGCGCTCCTCCGTCCGGGGCGTCTCCGCCGGCGCGGCGTCCGCGGCGGGTTCGTCGGCCGTTTCGCCGGCGGCCGGCAGCCGGTTCTTGTCGGCGTTGACGAAGGCCATCAGCTCGTCGCCGGTGATGGTCTCCTTCTGGAGGAGGAACAGGGCAATCTCGTCGAGCAGCTCCCGGTTGTCCGCAAGCAGCGTCCGGGCCCGGCCGTAGGCCTGCTCCAGCAGGGTTTTGACCTCCTGGTCGGCCTGGGCGGCGGTGGTGTCGGCGCAGTTGACCATGGACTGGCCGTCGAGATACTGGTTGGCCACGGTGGTCAGGGCCATGAGGCCGAAGGTGTCGGACATACCGTACTGCATGACCATCTTCCGGGCCAGCTCCGTGGCCCGCTCGATGTCGTTGGCCGCGCCGGTCGTCTGGATGCCGAAGACCAGCTGCTCGGCGGCCCGGCCGCCCACCAGGGTGTCCAGCTCGGTCTCCAGCTCCTGCTTGGAGTTCAGGTACTTCTCCTCCTCGGGCATCTGCATCGTGTAGCCCAGGGCGCCGGAGGTGTGGGGGACGATGGTGATTTTGGAGACCGGCTGGGAGTGCTTCTCCAGCGCGGCCACCAGGGCGTGGCCCACCTCGTGGTAGGAGACGATGCGCTTTTCCGTGTCGGTCAGCACGGTGCCCTTCTTCTCGGTGCCGGCGATGACCACCTCGAAGGAGACCAGCAGGTCCTGCTGGTTGACCGCCTGGCGGCCCAGGCGCACGGCCCGAAGGGCAGCCTCGTTGACCAGGTTGGCCAGGTCCGCGCCCACGGCGCCGGCGGTGGCGGCGGCAATCTTGTGCAGGTCCACGTCCTCGGCCAGCCGGATGTTCCGGGTGTGGACCAGCAGCGTCTGGTAGCGGCCCGAGAGGTTGGGCCGGTCCACGATAATCCGCCGGTCGAAGCGGCCGGGGCGCAGCAGGGCCTTGTCGAGGACCTCGGGCCGGTTGGTGGCCGCCAGGACGATGACGCCCTTGGAGGGGTCGAAGCCGTCCATCTCGGCCAGCAGCTGGGTGAGGGTCTGCTCCCGCTCGTCGTTGCCGCCGAGGCGGGTGTCGCGGGTCTTGCCGATGGCGTCGATCTCGTCGATGAAGATGATGGCCGGGGCCATCTTGGAGGCCTGCTGGAACAGGTCACGGACGCGGCTGGCGCCGACGCCCACGAACATCTCCACGAATCCCGAGCCGGAGATGGAGAAGAAGGGGACGTTGGCCTCGCCGGCCACGGCCTTGGCCAGCAGCGTCTTGCCGGTGCCCGGCGAGCCCACCAGCAGCGCGCCCTTGGGCAGCTTCGCGCCGATTTCGGCGTACTTCTGGGGGTTGTGGAGGAAATCGATAATCTCCTGGAGGGACTCCTTGGCCTCGTCCTGGCCGGCCACGTCGGCGAAGGTGACGCCGGTCTGCTTCTCCATGTAGACCTTGGCGTTGGACTGGCCGATGCCCCCCAGGCCGCCGCCCATGCGCTTGGACATGGAGCGCATCAGGAGGGAAATCAGAAGATACGTGATGCCCAGCGGCAGCACCCACGAGATGACGAAGGAGAGGATGGGGCTGGCCTGCTCGATGATGTGGCCCTGATAGTGGACGCCCTGGTCGTCCAGCTGGGTCTGGAGGCCGTTCAGGTCCAGGTTGGGGATGAGGCCGGTGTAGTAGATGGTCTGTTCCCGGGCGCTCTTGGCGGCCTCCTCGCGGGTGAGGATGAGGATCCGGTCGCTCTGAAACTCCACGGAGTCCACATTGTCCTCGTCCAGCATGGAGACGAACCGGTCGTAGGAGATCTCCTGGTATTGGGAGTTGGCGATGCTCTCGTAGAGGGAGTTGATGAAGACGGTGAAAATCAGCGCCGCGACAATCATCATCAGGATGGTCTTCGGCTGCTTGTTGTCGCCGTCCTGGTTTTCCGGCTGACGGCCGGGCTTTTTCGGGTCTTGGCTCAAGGGAGTGGCTCCTTTCTGAGGAATCGGTCACATTCCTGAAAGATCTGGAACACGCCGGCGCTGCGGCGCTGCGGGCGGACGGGAAGAGCCCGTTCGGACGCCTGCGGAGCAGAGCCGTAGGACAGTTCGTACAGATTGTCAATATCATAGCACAACCGGGCCGCAAATACAACCGGAGGGGGAGGAAAGTGCTGTAAAGATTCTATGAACGCCGCGGCAAGACCGCCTGCGCAGAGGTTTTTCGACATCTCGGGTTGTGAAAACCGGCGGAGTTTGCTATAATCATACAGGACTGCCCGGATGTCCATCCGGTCTTCGCCGCCGCGCTGGCGCGGCCCGGCAGTCCACGGAAAGACGCCAGTTTTTGAAATTTTGATTCCAATCAATATGTGCGGCCGCGCCCGGCGGGGCGGCGGCACACGAACGGGGGAGCCGTGATTGCCATGGAAACGAGAAAACGGGAGCGGCCGGCCGGGCCGGCCGACGACGGGACGCTGCTGGAGGGCCGCAACGCCGTCACCGAGGCCCTGAAGGCCGGCCGGACCATCGACAAGGTGTTCCTGGCCGACGGGGCCGGGGACCACGGCCTGGCCCGGCTGGGGGCCATGGCCCGGGAGGCCGGGGCCGTGGTGGTCCGGGTGGACCGGCGGAAGCTGGACCAGATGAGCCCCACTGGCGCCCATCAGGGCGTGGTGGCCCTGGCGGCGGCCCGGGATTACGCCTCCCTGGACGACCTCCTGGCCCTGGCAGAGTCGCGGGGGGAGCCGCCGCTGCTCGTTTTGTGCGACGAGCTGAGCGACCCCCACAACCTGGGGGCCATCATCCGGACGGCCGAGTGCGCCGGGGCCCACGGCGTGGTCATCCCCAAGCGGCGCAGCGTGGGCTTGACGGCCGTGGTGGCCAAGGCCTCGGCCGGGGCGCTGGAGTACCTGCCCGTGGCCCGGGTGGGCAACCTGACGGCCGCCATCGAGCAGCTGAAGGCGCGGGGCCTCTGGATCTTCGGCACGGCCGCCGACGGGGCTGTGGACCTCCGGGAGGCCGACTTCCGGCGGCCGGCGGCCATCGTCATCGGCTCCGAGGGCCAGGGGATGGGCCGCCTGGTGGCCGAGCAGTGCGACTACCTGGTGCGGATCCCGATGAAGGGGCATATCAATTCCCTCAACGCCTCGGCGGCGGCGGCGGTGCTGCTCTACGAGGCCCTGGGCCAGCGGGAGGCCCGATAGTCCACCGTAGCGAAGGAGTGTGCGTATGAGCAAGTCGTCCCGCCCGCGGCGGGAGCCGCCCCGCGGCCAGCCGCAGGCGGAGAACCAGGAGACGTACTCGCTGGAGGAAATTCTCAACGAGTTCGGCGGATGGAGCCGGCAGAAGCCGCCGGACCCGCCGGAAGCGCCTGCGCCGCCGGAGGAGCCGGAGGCGCCCGCGGCGCCCGAGAAGCCGGAGGAACCGGCCCGGCGGCCGCCCTCCGGCCGGTTCCGGTTTGTGGAGATGGACGGGGCCGGCGCGGCGCCGGCCGCCGAGACGCCGGCGGAAACGACGCCTGCGGAGGAGACGCAGCCGGCGCCCGCCGAGCGGATCTGGACCTACCGGCCCGAGCCGGCGGCCGAGACGGCGCAGCCGCCCCGGCGGAGCCGCCGGGCGCGCCCGGAGCCGGAACCCGAGCCGGAGCCGGAGGAACCGGCCGGCTCGGCCTACCCGCCGCCGGAGGATGCCTACAAATCCGCCTGCCGGCGGACGGGCGGCCTGCTGCGCCGCCGCAGGCTGGCCTGCCTGCTGGGCCTGCTGGCCGTCGCCGTGACGGCCCTCTGCCACCTGGAGGTGCCGCTGGGCAGCTTCCGCCTGGAGACGCAGCTGGCGGCGCAGATCCTGCTGGGGCTGCTGCTGGCCGGCTGCCTGTGCGCCTACGACGTGCTGGTGGGCGGCGTCTACAACGCCCTGCGCCTCCGGCCGGGATTGGACACGATGCTGGCCGTCGCGGCGGTGGCCTTCGCCGTGGACGGCTTTCTCCACCTGGGCCAGGAGACGGCGCGGCTCTCCCACAGCGCGGTGCTGCTGGTGGGGCTGTTCTTCGCCCTGTGGGGCCGGGTCCGGGCCAACCGGGCCCGCCGCCGGAGCCTGAAGACCGTACTGAACATGGGGCAGACGCCCAAGGCGGCCGTCCTCTCCCGCCGGGCCTGGGGGAGCCGGGACTGCGTGCTCCGGGCCGAGGGCTCCAGCGAGCGGTACGTGGACGACCTGGAGGCCCCCACGGCCGTGGACCGGGTGATGGGCGTGTACGCGCCGGCCTCGGTGCTGCTGACCGCGGTGCTGGCCGGCGTCATGGCTGTGGCGCGGGACCGGTCGTTCCTCACCTGCTGGGCGACCATGCTGGCCGGGGCCCTGCCGCCGGCGGCCTTCGTCACCTACTGGCGGCCCTTCGGCACCCTGGCTGCCCGGCTCCAGAAGGTGGGCGCGGCCCTCTGCGGCTGGCGTGGGGCGAAGCTCCTGGCGGGACCCTGCTGCGTGGTGGCCGGCGATACGGACCTCTTCGGCCGGAAGCACGTGACCATGAACGGCATGAAGGTCTTCGGCGACTACTCCGTGGGGCAGGTGGTCGGATACACCTACGCCCTGATTGCCCAGGCGGGCTGCGGGCTGGAGCCGGTGTTCCACGAGGTCTTCGTCAACCAGAACGGCCGCTCCTTCCAGCTGGACAGCTTCCGCCGCTACGAGGGCGGCGGCGTCGGCGCGGAGATCCAGGGGGATGTGGTCCTGGTGGGCTCCATCGGCTTCATGCAGCTGATGGGCGTGGAGATGCCCCAGGGCACGAACCTCCGCCAGGCGGTCTACTGCGCGGTGAACAACCGGCTGGCCGGCGTGTTTGCCATTCACTACCAGCCGGCCTCGGCGGTCCGCAGCGGCCTCGGCACGGTCCTCCGCTGCCGGGGGCTGTCGCTGGTGCTGGCCACCCGGGACTTCGTCCTGACGCCGGCGGTCATCCGCCACAAGTACAAGGTGCCCAGCGACGCCATGGAGTACCCGTCGGCCGACGAGCGGGCCCGGCTGTCGGGGCCCTACGCCGCGGTGGGCGGCGAGCAGGCGGCCCTGCTGGGCCGGGACGGCTTCCTTCCCGTGGCCGAAACCGTGGCCGGGGCCCGGAGCCTGTACAGCAGCGTCTGGGCCGGGCTGTGCGTCAACCTGCTGGGCGGCCTGCTGGGCCTGGCCATCACGGTGGTCCTCTGCTGGCTGGGGGCGTTCGATTCGGCCTCGCCGTTCAACCTGATGCTCTTCTGCCTCCTGTGGACCCTGCCGGCGCTGCTGCTGACGACCGTCGCCGGAAAATGACGGGACGGCCGCCCCATCGAGCAAACGCCGTCCCGGGCGTGTGGGCAGCGCCGGAACCGGCGGCGCACCGGGGCAATGTGCCGAAAAATCCACAGGAAATTTTGCGTTCTGCACAAATATTCGCGGAAATTTGAAAAAATCTTGGGCGATAATTGAAAACGGCGGTGGAAAGGCGTATAATAGATTCTAAAGTTGGCCCTGCCAAGGGGCCGACGGACAATGGGCGCCGCCGATACGGGCTCCGTATGGGGATGGCCAGATTTGTCCTCCAGGAAAGGAGAATTCAACCATGTACACCGCCAAGGACATTCGAAATATCTGCCTGATGGGACACGGCGGGGACGGCAAGACCACGCTGGCCGAGTGCCTCCTCTACGTGACCAAGGGCAGCGACCGCCTGGGGAAGACGACCGACGGCAACACCGTCAGCGACTTTGACCCGGAGGAAATCAAGCGCGGCTACTCCATCGCCACCTCGATTATCCCCGTGGAGTTCCAGGGCTGCAAGCTGAACATCCTGGACAACCCCGGCTTCAGCGCCTTCGCCGGCGAGATGCTCCAGTCCCTGAAGGTCTGCGACTCGGCCATCATCGTGGCCGGCGCCAAGGGCCGCCTGAGCGTCGGCGCCGAGAAGAGCTGGAAGCAGCTGCGCCAGTCCGAGGTCCCGGCGTTCCTCTTCATGTCCCGGCTGGACGAGGAGAACAGCGATTTCTTCACCACCCTGGACTATATGCACGTGAAGCTGAGCACGGCCATCATCCCCTTCATGTTCCCCATCTATGAGAACAAGAAGGTGGCCGGCTACGTGGACGTCCTCACCGGCCAGGGCTACGACCTGAACGGCAAGAAGGTGGAGCTCTCCAGCGACGACGCCGCCCGGGTGGAAGTCTACATGGACAACATCAACGAGCAGGTGGCCGAGACCTCCGAGGAGTTCATGGAGAAGTACTTCGCCGGCGAGCCCTTCACCCAC
>CAJFNZ010000037.1 GCA_904395905.1 uncultured Oscillospiraceae bacterium
AGGCCCTTGAGGGCGGCCATGTAGTCGAGAAACTGCGCGACGGTCAGCTCGGCAAAGAGGCCGAAGTCCTGGGGCAGGTAGCCCAGCCGGGCCTTCAGCGCCCGCTCGGCCCGGACCAGGGGCGTCCCGTCCACCAGGATGGTCCCGGCGGTGGGCAGCAGCGCGGCCGTCAGCAGCTTCATCAGCGTGGACTTTCCCGCGCCGTTGGGGCCCAGCAGGCCGACGAGGCTGGGGGCCCGCAGGTCCAGGCGGAGGGCTTCCAGCGCCCGCTTGCCGTTGGGGTAGGTCATGGAGACGTCTTCAATGCGAAGTTCCATTGGTTTCTTCCTTTCTCCTTGGGATGGGGAAAGGATACCGCCCCAGTGTGGAGGGAATGTGGAGGCCGTTTGAAGGTTTCGTGGAGATGTCCCGGATACGGGGGAAACCAAGCCGCGGCGGATTCCGGGTTTGGAATCCGCCGCGGCTGGTTCAGGGCGGGGCCGGGAAGCGCACCGTGGCCCGGACGCCGTCGGCCGTGTTCTCCACGGTGCAGCTCGCCCCGTGGCGCGCCAGGATGCTGCGCACCAGGTAGAGCCCCAGGCCGCTGCCGCCGGTGGCGCGGCTCCGGGAGCCCTCGGCCCGGTAAAAGGCCTCAAAGAGGTGGGGGAGGGCCTCGTCGCGGATCCGCGCGCCGGTGTTCTCCACCGACAGGGCTGGGCGGCCCTCCAGCAGCCCGCACCACACCCGGATTTCCGCCCCCTCCGGGGAGTAGAGGGAGGCGTTGGACAGCAGGTTCCCCACGGCCTTCCCCAGGAGGGCGGCGTCCGCCGGGACCGTCAGCCCCGGTGTCAGGGCCGGCGCCAGATGCTGCCCCCGCTGGGCCGGCAGTTCGGCGTCCAGGGCCAGCTGCCGCTCCAGCAGGGCGGCCAGGTCCACCGGCTCCAGGCGGAGGGGGACGGCGCCGGCCTCCATCCGGGCGATGGACAGCATCTCCCGGACCAGGGCGTCCATGCGCCCCGTCACCTGGAGGGCGCGCAGCAGGTATTTGTCCCGGTCCCGGTACACGCCGACCCCCTCCAGCATCCCCGAGAGCTGCCCCTGGAGGATGGTCACCGGGGTCTTGAGCTCATGGGAGGCGGCGGAGAAGAAGGCCATCCGCTGGCGGTCCAGCTCCCGCTCCCGGGCCACCTCGCCCCGGAGGGACCGGTTGGCGGCCTCCAGCTCCGCCAGCGCCGCCGACAGCCGCCGGGCCATCTGGTCCAGGCTGCGGCCCAGCTGCCCGATTTCGTCCCGCCGCTGCCCGCCGCACTGCCAGTGGAAGTCCAGCTGCGCCAGGTGGGCGGCCGCGGCGTTGAGGCGGACGATGGGTCGGGTGATGTACCGGGAGTAGACCAGGGCGCACAGCAGGGAGAAGGCCAGCAGCGCCCCCAGCAGCCACGGGGCCATCTGCCCGAGGGCCCGGACGGCCAGGTTCTCCGCCTCCAGCCGGGGCGTGACGTAGAGGGTGTAGGGGTCCGGCTCCCCGGCGAAGGACACCTCCGCGGCGATGGCGGCCTGGTCCGACGTGGTGATGGCCACGGTGCTGTCCGTCCAGGTGTCCCCGGCGGCCGCGGCGTCTCCCGACACCGTCACCACGGCGGTATCCGTCTCGCAGCTGGCCTGGAACGCCAGCTGGGAGCCGGTCTCCGGGGACTGCCCGTCGGGCCCCACCAGCAGGACGTCCGCCCCGGAGGCGCGGATGAAGTCGTCCAGCAGCGGCCCGCAGTCCGCCATGGCGGTGCCGGAAAGCCGCTGCGTCAGCGCTTCCACCTGCCGGGCCAGGTCGTCGTTGACCACGGCGGTGTAGGTGCTGGGCGTGGCCCAGGCGATGAGGCCGAAGGTGATGGCCCCGGCGCCCAGGAGAATCAGGAGGGTGAGCAGGAAGATCCGGACGGTCAGGCGCTCAGCGAGCTTCTTTCGCAGCACGGTAGCCCACCCCTCTCACGGTCTCGATGTAGTCCCGCCCCAGCTTGTGGCGGAGGTTTTTGATGTGGCTGTCCACAATCCGCTCGTCCCCGTAGAAGTCGTAGCCCCAGAGCTTGGCGAGGAGCATCTCCCGGGTGAATACCCGGCCCGGCGCGGAGACGAGGGTGTGGAGCAGGGCGAACTCCCGGGCCGTCAGCTCCAGGGGGCGGCCGTCCAGCAGGACCTCCCGGGCGTCGGGGTCCACCGTCAGGTCGCGGTAGCGCAGGGCCGCCCCGCCCCCGCCGCTCCGGCGGAGGATGACGCGGAGCTTCTCCAGCAGCACGGGCATGGAGAAGGGCTTCGTCACGTAGTCGTCGATGTCCAGGCCGAAGCCCCGCAGCTGCTGGGCCTCGCCGTCCAGGGCCGTGAGCATCACAATCGGCACCTGGGACTGCCGCCGCAGCTGCCGGCACACCTGGAAGCCGTCGGCCTTGGGCAGCAGCACGTCCAGCAGCACCAGGTCGAACGGCCGGGTGGGGAACAGGGCCAGGGCCGCCTCGCCGTCCCCGGCCACGGCCGTCCCATAGCCGGCGTCCCGGAGGTAGGTTTGGAGCAGCTCCTGGATGTCCGGCTCGTCTTCCACAATGAGAATGGTTTTCACAGTGCATCACCATCGGACAGGATACCACGGAATTGTGAAGATTCTGTGGAGAAGGGGGTTCCAGTTTGCCCCAGACACCGCGCCGCTGCCGCCCCAGGCGGCGAAACCCCCAGGCCCTGCCGGGCCTGGGGGCGGGTGCGGTGTTGGGATTGGGGGTTAGAAGCCCTCCTGGCGGTAGACCACCTTGCCGCCGACCATGGTCAGCAGCGGGCGGATGGCGGGGATCTCCTCCACCGGGCAGGTGAAGATGTCCCGGTCGAGAATCACCAGGTCGGCGTAGTAGCCGGGCTTCAGGCGGCCCTTGACGTTCTCCTGGAACTGGTTGTAGGCGCTGCCGACGGTGTAGGCGTCGATGGCCGTCTCCAGATCCACCCGCTCGTGGGGGGCGTAGCCGCCGTCGGGCCGGCCCTGGAGGTCCTGGCGGGTCATGGCGTTGTAGATGCACGGGAAGGGGTTGCAGTCCTCGACGGGGCTGTCGGAGCCGTAGCTCTCATGGCCGCCCAGGTCGTGGAGCGTCTTGAAGGCGTAGGAGGTGGAGGCCAGCTCCTTGCCCACCCGGTCCTCGACGATGTGGAGGTCGTGCTCCAGGAACACCGGCTGGAAGAAGACGGACAAATCGTCCTTCACAATCCGCTCCAGCAGGGGCCGGTCGGTAATCTGGCAGTGGACCAGGGCGTTGCGGTGGGGGTTCTTCCCGTCGTGGAGGATCTCCTCGTAGCACTTCACCGTGTCCTCGATGGCCTTGTCGCCGATGACGTGGGTGATGGCCTGCATCCCGTACTGGTCGGCCAGCTTCAGGAAGGCGCGCATGGACTCGTCCGAGAGGGCCTCCTCGCCGTAGACGTCGGGGGCGTCGGCGTAGCCCTGGCGCATCATGGCCGTGCGGCCGCCCAGGGTGCCGTCCTTGTACATCTTCAGGCAGCCCATGGTCAGCCAGCCGTCGGCGGCCGGGTACTTGCCGTGGGTCCACTCGCCGTCCAGGAACTTCTGGAACTCCTCGACGGTCAGGAAGTTAATCTGGTAGTGGTACCGGCAAAGGGCCTTGCCCTCCTCGAAGATCCGGCGAATCAGGTCGAAGCCCACCTGGTAGTCGCCGGTCACCGACACGCCGATGTCGTTGGACTGGACGCTGGTGAGGCCGTGGGCCACGGCGTACTCCATGGCCCGGAGCATCAGGGCCTCCAGCTCCTCGGGGTCGTTGCGGACGACGGTGGCGCGGATGGGCTTGGCGGCGTTCTCGGTGAAGATGCCGTTGGGAACCCCGTCGGCGTCCTTCTCAAAGGTGCCGCCCTCCACCGGGGGAGAGTCCTTGGTGAAGCCGGCCATCTCCACGGCCTTGGTGTTGGCGCTGACGATGTGGCCGCAGGTCCGCTCCAGGACCACCGGGATCTCCGTGGAGATCCGGTCCAAATCGTGGCGGTCGGGGATCCGCCGGTCGGTGTCGAAGAACTCCTGGTTCCAGCTGTTGGGGGCGTAGAGGCCGCGGCGGGTCAGCTCGGGGTTCTCGGCCATGAACGTCCGGCAGCGCTGGACGATGTCCTCGATGGAGCGGCAGTCCTTGATGTTGACCATCTTGGACACGTGCCGGCCGGTGAGCATGGTGTGCTGGTGGGAGTCGTTGAGGCCCGGCAGCACCGTGTGGCCCTGGCAGTCGAGGAGTTCCGCGTCCCGGTGGGCGCTGCGCAGCCCCTCGGTGGTGCCGACCTCCCGGATGGTGCCGTCTTCCAGGTACAGGGCCTCGGCGAACTTGCCCCGCTCCAGATACAGTTTGCCGTTGATGAGCAGCTGCTTTTTCATAGGTTACTTCTGACCTCCCTGGGCGGCCCGCTCCTTCTTCAGGCGGACGTCGAAGATGAAGTAGACGATGGTGCCGATGATGGGCACGGACGTGCCGATAAGGGCCGACTGGATGTCGGAGACGAAGGTGTTGATGACCAGGGCCAGGAACAGGATGGCGGCCAGCACCATCGTGAAGTAGCCGCCCCAGACCTTGTACGGACGCTCCATGTCGGGGTATTTCTTACGCAGCACGGGCACGGCGATAATCAGCAGGATGTTCTCCAGCGAGGAGATGTAGGCGACCATCGTGGTCAGCTGAGAGAGGGACTGGAAGATGACGAACAGGCTGGAGATAACCGCCTGGCACCAGATGGCGTAGTGGGGGACGCGGTGCTTCGGATGGAGCTTCTTGAAGCTCTTGAAGAAGTGGCCCTCCTCGGCCATGGCGTAGAACTGCCGGGGATACGTCATGATACAGCCGTTGCAGGAGTTGAAAATGGCCAGCACCATGCCGATGGTCACCAGGATGACGCCGAAGTTGCCGAACAGCTTCGAGGCGGCCTGGGTGCCCAGGTAGTAGTCGCCGACGGCGACGCTGGCGTAGACCTCGTCCACGGTCAGGACCTTGTAGATGGCGAAGTTAAAGAGCGCGTAGAGGACGGTGATGCCGATGATGGAGGTGATGAGGGCCAGGGGGAAGTCGCGGCGGGGGTTCTTCATCTCCTCGGTGACGTTGGCGCTCTGCTTCCAGCCGTCAAAAGCCCAGAGGGTGGCCAGGACGCCGAAGGCAATCATGCTGAAGATGGCGCTGACGGAGGGGGTGCCGTCGGTGACAGCCGGGGTCAGGGACAGATCCACCGAGGTGTTGCCGGCGACGATGCCCGCAATCAGCAGCACGCCGATGGGCACCAGCTTGCCCACCATGGAGCAGATCTGGAGCAGGTTGGAGTTGCGGATGCCCAGGTAGTTCACCCAGCTGAGGAAGAAGATAATCGCCACGGCGATAATCTTGATGGTGATATTATTGAACCCGAAGATGCTCTGCAGGGCCGTGGGCAGCGCGATGCCCAGCGCGGCGATGGAGCCGGCGCCGGAGACCGTCCAGGTGCCGAAGCCCACCAGGAAGCCCAGCAGGGGGTGATAGGCGGTGTTCAGGTACACGGTGGAGCCGCCGGCCTGGGGCATGGAGGCCGACAACTCTGCATAGCACAACGCGCCCAGCAGGGTGATAAAGCCGCCGATGCACCAGCAGAGCAGGGCCAGGCCGAAGCTCATGCCGACCCGCTCCAGAACCACGGCGCCGATGTAGAAGATGCCGGAGCCAATCAGAATGCCGGCGATGATGCTGACGCCGCCGAAGTAGCCGATTTCCCGCTTGAAGCCGTGTTCGGAGGTGGCTGCCTCGTGGTGATGGTGTTTCGTAGGTTGGTTGCTCATTCGGTTCCCTCACTTTCTTCAATACCATGCAGATGTTCCTGGCCGGCGAAAACTGCCGGCTGCTCTTGGCGTGTAAACCTCCTCTCTGCCACATTGTCGTGTGGCCGTTGACGATATTGTACCATGCGGCGGAGATTGAATCAACCTCGCCAAAACGATTTTCCTGTTTTTCGGATCTTTATACAAAACATACAAGGTTATTTTTCGGAACCTCGCCAAAATCGTGTCACAATGGCATAGAGAACGCCGGCGGCCCTGCGCAAATTTGGCGGATTTGCACAAGACTGCCGGCGAAAAACTAGGAATTTGACGAGGATTCCGACGGTGTTTCCTCGCCGTCCATGAGGACTCTGGGGATAAACCGCCGGGCGAAACGGCCTTTTCCGCGGCTTTTGACGAAGAAATATCCGATGATGGAGAAGACCACCGCGCCGATAAAGTTGACGAACAGATCCTTCATCGTGTCGTAAATGCCCAGATCCAGGTAGCCGCCCAGGCCCAGCGCCTGCTGGGAGCCGTCCCCGTGGACCAGGATGACGTCGGCGATGTCCCGGACGACGATGACCTCGTTGGAGTGGGTGGGGTCCAGGGAGACCGAGGCGATGGTGTGGACGATATGGTCCTTCTGCATATCGAAGAGGAGCACGCTGTCCATGAACCGCTCGAAGAACTCCCAGAGCACGCCCACGGTCATGGAGAAGCAGAAGGCCACCACGGCCATGAAGAACGGCGAGAGGTTCAGGGCCACCCGCTCGGTCCGGTTGAGCAGGGCCACCAGCGAGAAGCCGATGGCCGCGCAGAGGAAGCCGTTGAGGGTGTGGAGCATGGTGTCCCAGAACGGGAGGTTGACGTAATATGCCTGGATTTCCCCGAGAATCTCGGCGGCGTAGATGAAGAGGAGGATGATGACCTCCAGGGTGTCGGGCAAATCGATGCGCAGCTGCCGCTCGATGAGGGCCGGCAGCGTGAACAGCACCAGCGTCAGCAGGCAGAGGAAGACGTTTTCATAGTTGCGGTTGAAGAACTGGGCAATCATCACCAGGATGACCGACAGGCGCAGCAGGATGTAGAGGACGGCCATGCGCCGGCCGTGCTCCACGTGGCGAAAGCCGCGGGGCTTGCGTTTCATAGGGGGGACCTCCTTTGGAACAGGGGCGCGGAGCCCGGGGAATCTCCTCCTATTGAACCGGAAACCGGCCGGTTTGTCAAGCCCGGGATGGGGCCGGGCTGGCCCCCTTGACAGCGGCGAGCGCCCTGTGGTATACTGAAACAGTAAGTGGTAAGTAGTAAGTAATCAGTGATGCGAAAGCGGAGACCCGCCAGATTGGCGGCTTGCCCAAGGAGGTGCTGTATTCTATGGAACCCTATGGCCTGACACAGTGGTATTTTCTCTGCACGGTGGGGGACCGGGGGCGGATGGGCTCCTGGGATCTGGAGAAACTCGTCGGCCTGACGGCCGCGGCGGCCGCGGAGCTGCTGCTGGACGGGGCCGCGGCGCTGGAGGATGACCGGCTCTCCCTCTGCGGCCCGCTGCCGGCGGCCCATCTGGCGCCGGTCTATGACTATGTGAAGCGCAAAGGCGCCGTCAAGGTCCGCGCCGTGGTGGAGGCGTTTGCGGTCAGCCTGACCAGCCGGATGCCCAATTCCCTCATTGAGGCCGTCGCCGGGTCTCTGGAAGCCGCCGGCCTCCTCCAGCGGGAAACGGGCGGCCTTTTGGGCCGGTCGCCCCGCTATGTGCCGGTGCCCGCCGCCCGGGACCGGGCGGTTGAGGCCCTCCGCGCCGAACTGCTGGAGGAGGGCGCCGTCTCCGAGGAGGCGGCTGCCATGGCGCTGCTGCTGCACAAGAGCGGCCAGCTGAACCGCTATTTCTCCCCCTATGAGCGGAAGGGGCTGAAGGCCCGCCTCAAGGCGCTCCGCCAGGACCCGGAGGCCGGCAGAGCCGTGGCCCTGGCCAAGGCGGTGGAGGAGGTCATCGTCCTGGCCGCTGTGGCGATTACCTGAGGCCGCGTCATGGCTCGGCAGCGGTCGATGGAGGCCGTCCTGGCCTCCGAGTTTGTCACCATCGGCGAGCTGGTTCGCCTGACCGGCGCGCGGTACAGCACGCTGAAATTCTACACCGAGGCGGGGATGCTGCCCTTTGTGCAGCCGGAGCCGCGGCTGACCCGCCGCTATCCGCGGGAGGCCGCCGTGGCGCAGGTGGCCCAGATCCGCCGGCTGCGGGAACAGGGGTACTCCATCCCGGAAATCCAGCAGCTGCTGGCCGGGGAGCCGTAGCGCCGGGCAAATATCTGCCGGCGCGGGCGGGCTTTCTCTTGCCCTTTTGGCGGCGCGGTGGTATCATAAAGCAAACCTGCGGCGGTTTGGACAAAGCCGCCCGTTTGCCCATCGTTTCGCGGTCAGCGCTGCGGTACAATACAGTCGATACGCCGCGGGGTTCGGCCCCGCCGCCCCGCTCGGGCCGCCGGCCCGAAGCCCAGTTTCCCGGAGGTCTTCTGTCGTGTCTACTCTGCCCAACTCCCCGGCCCGCCGCGGCCTGGGCGCGTTCCTCAAGACCCACCGGCACTACTATTTCCTGCTCTATGTGCCGGTCTTCCTGATTTGGTTCTTTTTGATTGAGCGGCTCCACGGGCCGGAGGACCCTTATTGGGTCTCCTACCTGCCGGTGGATGACGCCATCCCCTTTCTCCCGGGCTTTGCGCCCATCTACTGCCTGTGGTACCCCTTCCTCCTGGTGCCGGGCCTCTACCTGCTGGTGTGGGAGCCGGAGGGCTTCCGCCGCTTCATGTGGTTTTTCATGCTGGGCACCGGCCTGTGCCTGCTCATCTGCACGGTCTTTCCCAACGGCCAGGATCTGCGGCCGGCGGTCGTCGAGGGGGACGGCCTCTGCGCCGCCCTGATTCGCTTCCTCTACCGGGCCGACACCAACACCAACGTCCTGCCCAGTATGCACGTGGTGGGCTCGGTGGCGGTGTTCTACGGCGCGCTCCACTCCCGCCGGCTCCGGCGGCCGGGGTGGCTGGCGCTCATCGGGCTGCTGACCGTCCTCATCTCCCTGTCCACGGTGTTCATCAAACAGCACTCCCTGCTGGACATCCTGGCGGGCATCGCCCTGTGTATTCCCCTCTGGCCGCTGGTGGGCCAGCTCTGCCGCCGGCAGGCGGCGCCCTGAAACGGCGCCGTCCCGGGAAAGGAGGTCTCCCGTTGCGCAAACAGTTCCGACAGGCGGCCGCCTATCTGGGGGGCTTCCACGTGTCCACGCTGGCCGCCAGCGCCTCGTTCTTCATCATTTTGTCCATTTTCCCCCTGCTGACCCTGGTGCTGACGCTGCTGCGGTACCTGCCCGTGACCCTCCAGGATTTCCTGGATATGCTGGCCTACGTCCTGCCCGAGGCCCTGATGGAGGTGGCGGAGGACCTCCTGCGGGAGCTGTACACCGCCAATCTGGCCGCCGTGGTCTCGGTCACGGTGCTGGTGGCCCTGTGGTCGGCCTCCCGGGGGGTCTACGGCATCCTTCTGGGCCTGAGCGCCATCCAGGGCGACACGGAGCACCGCTCCTACCTGCGCCGGCGGCTGATGGCCCTCTTTTACACCTTCCTGCTGATCATCGCCCTGTTTGTGACCCTGGGCCTCCAGGTCTTCGGGGACAACCTGCTGGCGCTCTCCTACCGGGTGGACTTCTGGCTGCTGGAGGCCGTGGCGCAGCTGGTGCACCAGCGGTACGTGGTGACCACGGCGCTGCTGGCCCTGCTGTTCTCCCTGATTTTCGCCTTTTTCCCGGCCCGGCGGCTGCCGCTGCGCCACGTCCTGCTGCCGGCCCTGGCCACGGCGGTGGGGTGGCTGGTGTTCTCCTACTTCTTCTCCATCTACGTGACGTACGGCACGTTCCGCTTCTACGGCAGCATGACCATGCTGGTGCTGGGGATGCTCTGGCTCTATATCTGTATGTGCATCCTCTTCTACGGCGGCGTCCTGTGCCGGCTGTCGGTGGAGGGGCAGCTGGGGTGGAAAGCCGCGAAAAACTTTTTCTTTCCCCGGTAAATTTCCGGTTTTATTTATAGTTTTGTAACAATTTCCCGATATGATAGGGGAGAAGACGGCGGGAAGGGCGGTGCGGCGGTGTTCGGATACGTGACGGCCGACCTGACGCGCCTGGACGAGGCCCGGCAGGCGCGGTACCGGGCCTGCTACTGCGGGCTGTGCCGGGCCATCGGCCGGGACTGCTCCCAGGCCTGCCGGCTGTCCCTGACCCACGATATGACGTTTTTGGTGCTGCTGCTCTCGTCCCTCTACGAGGGGGAGGAGCGCGCCGGGCGGAACCGCTGCCCGGCCCATCCCCTGGCCCCTCAGGCCTGGTGGGAGGGGCCCTGGAGCCGGTACGGCGCGGCCATGAACGTGCTGCTGGCCTACTACAACTGCCTCGACGACTGGCAGGACGACCGGAAGCTGCTGGGGCTGGGCCTGGCGGGGCTGTTCCGCCGGGGCAGCCGCTGGGCGGCCGAGGCGTACCCCCGCCAGGCGGCGGCCGTCACCGGGGGCCTGGAGGCCCTGGCGGCTCTGGAGCGCAGCGGCGTTCCGGACCCCGACGGGGCCGCCAACCGCTTCGGGCGGCTCCTGGGGGAGCTGTTCGTGCCGGACCCGGCCGACCGCTGGGCGGCGGACCTCCGGATCTGCGGCGAGGGGCTGGGGCGGTTCGTCTACATCCTCGACGCGGCCCTGGACCTGCCCGAGGACCGGCGGCGGGGACGGTACAACCCCCTCTCGGCGACGGACCGGACCCTGGCGGAGCTGGAGGAGGAGCTGACGATGCTCCTGGGGGAGTGCTGCGAGGCATTCGAGCGGCTGCCCCTGGTCCAGGACGTGGACCTGCTGCGGAACATCCTGTACGCCGGCGTCTGGCAGCCCTATCGCCGGGCCCTGGAGGGCCCCACACCAACGACAGATGGAGGAAGTCCCCATGGTACCCGACCCCTATAAGGTTCTGGGCGTGTCGCCCGACGCGTCCGACGATGAAATCAAACGGGCTTACCGCCGTCTGGCCAAGAAGTACCACCCGGACATGAACCCCGGCGACCCCGAGGCCGCCCGGAAGATGAACGAAATCAACGAGGCCTACGACCAGATTAAGAACCCCGAGAAGGCCCGCCAGCAGACCTACGGCCAGCAGGGGGCGGGCGGCTACGGCGGCCCCTACGGCGGCAGCCCCTTCGGCGGCGGCTACGACCCCTTTTCGGCCTGGTACGAGGCCCAGCGGCAGCAGGAGGAGACCTACCGCCGCCAGACGCCCCCGGAGATGCAGGCGGCCCGGAACTACCTGAACTACGGCCGGTACGCCGAGGCCATCAACGCCCTGTCGGGCATCGCGGCCGCGGACCGGACGGCCCAGTGGTACTATCTGAGCGCCCTGGCCAACTCCGGGGCGGGCAACCGGATGACGGCCCTGGACCACGCCCGCCGGGCGGTCCAGATGGAGCCGGGCAACGCCCGGTACCGGCAGGTGCTCGAGCAGCTCCAGCAGACGGGGCGGGTCTACCAGCAGCACCAGCAGCCGTTTTTGACCATCAACCCCACCCTCGGCAAGCTCTGCCTGGCGCTGTGCCTGTGCAACAGCTGCGGCGGGAGCCTCTGCTGCGGCCCCTGGGGCGGGTACGGCTACTACCGCTGAGCGGCGGAAAAAATCTGAAAAAAACCCTTGACAATTCCGGGGTTTTGCGTATAATAATAATGCGCTTGGGCAATGGCCCAGGCAAATACAGCGGGTTTGTGTAAAGGTAGCACACCGGACTCTGACTCCGTTTGTGAGGGTTCGAATCCTTCACCCGCTGCCATGTCGGGACAAAGGGAGTTTTGTCCCGACATTTTTGCATCGACGCCGACGCCGGCCGCCGCCCAGAGGGCAGCGGCCGGCGTTTTGTCTCGGCTCCGGCGGCGGACGGCACGGGGGAGCCGGGCAGCCCGGTCATTGCGGCGCGTGGAACGGGACGATGGTCCCCACCACGCGCCCGCCGAAATAGACGGCGGCAATTTGAAGGGCAACGCAGACAGTCAGCAGAACCGCCGGAAGGACCTTGCTGCCGGTGAGGCGGCGAACGGCCCGCCAATAGCGCCCCATCACCGCCGTTTCGGAGGCGAAAAACAGGATGAAGACGGGGCTTCGCCGCAGAAGCATCGCCACGTTGGACAGCGCGTACAGAAGAAGGATGCAGTGCAGGGACTCTACCAGGAGGGTCAGCCCTCTGGCCATGGTTTGTTTCATGAAATCACCTCCGCAGCCGGCGGAAGCGGCCCTTTACAGGGCGGTCTCCATCCACACCGAGCCGTCCAGGCGTTTCCAGAGGGCGCGGCGGCCCTCCAGGGTCATGTAGCCCCGGGGCGTGCCCTCCTTGGGGATGGACACCGAGCCGGGGTTCCAGTAGGTGAACGTCCCGTGGTCCGCCTGCCGGGCCACGTGGGTGTGGCCGCAGAGGAGGATGTCCCCCGGCTGGAGAGGCGGCGGGTTGTCCTCCCCGAAGCGGTGGCCGTGGGTGGCGTAGAGCCGCCGGCCCTCCCAGAAGAGGACGGCGTAGTCGGCCAGGATGGGGAAGTCCAGGACCATCTGGTCCACCTCGGTGTCGCAGTTGCCGCGGATGCACAGCAGCTGCGGCGCCAGGGGGTTGAGCATGGCCAGCACGGCCTTGGGGCTGTATTCCTCGGGCAGGTCGTTCCGGGGGCCGTGGTAGAGCAGGTCCCCCAGGAGGAGCAGGGTGTCGGGCCGTTCCCGGTCCCGGGCCGCCAGCAGCTGCCGGCACCAGTGGGCCGAGCCGTGGAGGTCCGAGGCAATCATCAGTTTCAAAGCAGGTCTCCTTTCCGCGGGGCGGCTAGCGAAGCAGGGCGGTGGCGGCCATGAGAAGGCCGTAGACCACCGGCTGGTGGAGGAGGTAGATCCACAGGGAGTGGCGGCCGCAGGCCCGCAGGAAGCGGATGGGGGCGGCCTCCGCCGGGAAGCGGGGCAGCAGCGTCTCCTTCCGCCGGTAGGCCGTCCGCCCCAGGACCACGCCCAGGAGGAACCACCCCAGGTGGGGCAGCAGCGGGAAGTAGTCCCCGGCGGCGAAGCCCGCCGTCCGGAGGCCCAGGGGGAAGAGCCAGGCGCTCTCCACCCGGAAGGTGGCGAACCAATAGCCCAGCGCCACCAGGACGACGGCCAGCGCCGCCAGCAGGGCCGTGGGCAGCCGCTTGAGCGGGGCGTAGAGCATCATCGCGCAGCCGAGCAGGTGCAGCACGCCGAACTGGATCCGCACCGAGGCGCCGGCCAGGCCCAGGGCAATCATCCCCTCGGTGACGGCCGTAATCACCAGGCCGCAGCCCAGCACCACCAGCCCCCGCCGGACGCTGTGGGAGCCCAGCGTGGCGCAGACGCCGCTGAGGAGGACGAACAGCACCCCGCCGTAGTCCATGATGAACTGGAACACCGGGGGGAGGGTCAGCTGCAGCCCGACAAAGTACCGCAAATCGAAGACGGCGTGGACGACGATGACGCAGAGGATGCACAATCCCCGAAAGGCGTCCAGCTCCCAGATCCGGGCGGGCCTCGTCACTGGCGGGCCGCCTCCTCTTCCTCCAGCACCCGGTAGGCCACCTTGCCCACCAGAGTCTTGGGCAGCTCCGAGCGGAACTCAATGTCGTAGGGCATGGCGTACTTGGCGATGTGCTCCCGGCAGTAGGCCAGCAGCTCCTCCTTGACCTCGTCGCCGGGCTCCACCCCCGGCTGGAGGACGACGAAGGCCTTGACCTTCTGGACCTTGTAGGCGTCCTTGACGCCGATGACGCAGCTGAGCAGCACCTTCGGATGGCCGTCAATGATGTTCTCCAGCTGGCTGGGGTAGACGTTGTAGCCGCTGGTGACAATCATCCGCTTGATGCGCTGGCGGAAGTACACGAAGCCGTTGGCGTCCATGTAGCCCAGGTCGCCGGTGTGGAGCCACAGCCGGCCCTCGTCGTGGCGGCGGAGGGTGTTGGCCGTCTCCTGGGGGTTGTCCACGTAGCCAATCATGACCGTGGGGCCGGAGATGCAGATCTCGCCGTCGGTGTTGGGCGGCAGCTCCTCGATGGTGCCGGGCTTGACGATTTTATAGTAGGTGTCCGGGAAGGGGACGCCGATGGAGCCGGGCCGGTAGTCGTGGACCGGCGTCAGGCAGCTGGCGGTGACGCACTCGGTGGTGCCGTAGCCCTCGCGCACCTGGATGGAGGCGTTGTGCTCCCGGAGGAAGGCGTCCACCTTCTTCTTCAGCTCGATGGACAGGGAGTCGCCGCCGCAGAACATGCCCTTGAGGAAGCTGAGGTCGGCGCCCTCCAGGTTGTCGGCCCGGAGCAGGGCCTCGAACAGGGTGGGCACGCCGGGGATGATGTTGGGCTTTTTCTTGACCAGCATCTTGGCGTAGGACTTCACCGAGAACTGGGGCATCAGGATGCAGGTCGCGCCGCCAATCAGGGGCGTGTGGATGCCGATGCCCAGGCCGAAGCCGTGGAACAGGGGCATCACCGAGAGCATCTTCAGCCCGTCAATGGGGGCGAAGCCGCTGGCGGCGATGGTCTGGAGCGCCAGGGCGTTGAAGTTCAGGTTGGAGAGCAGAATCCCCTTGGTGGTGCCGGTGGTGCCGCCGGAGTAGAGGATGGCCGCGCCGTCGGAGGCCAGGCCGTCGTCGGGAGGCAGGGGCTCCTTGCGGCGGCGGCCCAGGGCCAGCACCTGGCTCCAGAGGCGGTAGCTGCCCTTCCGGGGCAGCCGGGGGTTTTTCCGGCCGGCGGTCAGGGCGTAGCCCACGGCCAGGGCCGGGGGCAGCTCCTCCTGAATCTTGGCAATCAGGACCTGGGTCGGCTGCTGGAGCTGCCCCTCGATGCTCTGAATCTTCGGGTAGAACTGGTCCAGGGTCAGCACGGCCTTGCTCTTGGAGAAGTTCAGGTAGAAGAGAATCTCCTGGGGCGCCGACAGGGGGTGAATCATGTTGGGGATGGCCCCGATGCGGTTGCAGGCGTAAAAGCAGTCCACACCCTGGGGCGAGTTGGGCATACAGATGGTCACCCGGTCGCCCTTTTCCACGCCGATTTCCAGCAGGGCCTTGGCCGTCACGTCGATGCGCCGGAGGAACTCGGCGTAGGTGGTCTGCTTGCCCATGAACTCATAGGCGACGTTCCCCGGGAAACGCTTGGCGGCGGCCCGGACCAGCTGGTACATGGTCTTCTGGGGGTACTCGATGGTCCGGGGGGTGTCCCCGTAGAATTGGAGCCAGGGGGCGGTGGAGGAGATGCTCATGGCAGGTCAGTCCTTTCTGGTGTCTCGGTAGGCGGTGGGGGAGAGAAGGCGGGCGACGGGGGGCCGGCGCTGCTCCATGGCCCCGTGGGGGCAGAACTCCTGGCAGCAGAAGCAGCGGATGCAGGCCCGGCGGTCGATGGCCGGCAGCCGGTCCCGGAGGGTGATGGCCTTGGCCGGGCAGATCCGGGCGCAGGCGCCGCACCCGACGCAGGCCTCCCGGCGGACCCGGGGCCGCGGGCACAGCAGCGCGCCGACGGCCGCCCCGCGGAGCCGGCCCAGGGGCCCGCCGCTCCCCTGGAACAGCAGGCTGCTCTGGCCCTGAATCCGCCGGAAGTCGGGGACGGCCTCCCAGGCGCCCGCGACGGCCAGGTCCTCGGCCCGGGCGGGAATCAGCCCCCGCTCGTAGGCGGCCTCCAGCGTGGGGACCTCCCGGCGGCTGAGGCCGACCATGGCCGCCGCCAGCAGGTCCAGCCGGTGGGGGCTCGCCGCGGCCAGCAGCCGGCCCAGGGGCCGGGGCGTGCCGGCGGTGGGGCCGTTGCCCTCCATGGCCACGACCGCGTCGCAGATGGTCAGCCGGGGCTGCACGGCCTCGGCCACGTCCACCAGCATCCGGGCGAAGTCCGCCGGGTTCCGGTAGCGGAAGTGGAACTCCGGCTTCCGGGTGCCCGGGAGGACGCCGAACAGGTTCTTCGCGCCGCAGGAGAGGGCCATCATCCCGTGGGTTTTGAGCTTGCAGCAGTTGATGACGGCGTCGGCCCGGTCCAGCCACGCGGTGTAGGGGAAGCTGCGGCAGACCGCGCCCGCCGGGAAGGCGAAGTCCCGCTGGGAGAAGTCGTCGTTGAGCCGCCCGCCGGCCTCGGCCACGGCCCGGAGGCCGCAGGCGTCGTAGATCCGGCGGACGTAGGGGGCGGTGAAGAGGCCGCCGGGGCTGTCGCCCACCACGACCGCCGCGCCCCGCTCCCGGAGCAGGGCCGTCAGGGCGGCCAGCAGCGCCGGATGGGTGGTGGCGGCGGCCTCCGGCCGGGCGAAGGTGACCAGGTTGGCCTTCAGGGCCACGGTCATCCCCGGCCGGACCCAGTCCAGGCCGCCCAGCGGGGCCAGGGCCTCCTCCAGGCGGCGGCGGAGCAAACCGGGCTCGTAGGAGGCGCAGGGGACGATGGATACGTCGCAGGCCATGGGCTTCCCTCCCAAAGGGTCAAAAATCCAAAGGACAGTATACCAGATCCGGCGGCCGGCTGCAAACCCTCCGGCGGCGTTTTCCCGGAATTTCTGCGAATCTTGGAAAAACCGGTTTACATATTGGGCCGCACGCGGTAAAATGGGGAAAGCAACCACCGGGACGGCCGTCCCGAAAGGAGAGGATTCCGTGGCCACGAGAGATTCCCAAGACCTGGACGCCCTGCTGTCGGATGTGAAGCAGCTGCTGGGGGAGGACCCGCCGGCGGCGCCCCAGAGCCCGGCGGTGGGCGGGGAGACCCGCCGGTTTTCCCCGGTCCAGCCGGCGGAGAGCCGCCCGCCCTGGGAGGATCCCGATTACGCTGGGACGTATTACGGGCCGGAGGCGTCCGAAGCGCCGGTCGTCCGCAGCACGTCGGTCCACGCCGGCCGCGGCACGGCCCGCCTGACCGCCCGCCAGCCCACACAGGAGGAGGAGAGGGAAGTGGCCCGTCGGCAGACGTACGTCCCCCCCGAGGACGATGAGGAGGACGGGGAGGAATGGGACCGCCGGCCCCGCCGCCGCAAGCGCCGCGTGGCGCGGCTGCTGGTGCGGCTTCTGGCGGTGGTGCTGGTGCTGGCGGCGCTGGCGGCCGGCGTGTCCCGGCTGCTGGCCAGCCAGCCGGTCTACGACGACGGCGGGGCCATGGGCGCGCGGAAGCCGGGCTTTTCCACCCTGCTGCTCATCGGCACCGACGCCGGCGGCGCCCGGACCGATACGCTGATGCTCCTGGGGCTGGACACCGCCGAGGACACCGTGAGCCTCGTCAGCATCCCCCGGGACACCCGGGTCAACGGCTCGTACAGCGTGCCGAAAATCAACGGCGTGTACGGCATCAACGGCGGCGGCGAGGAGGGCATCACCATGCTCCTCCAGCGGGTGGCCGAGTCCATCGGCTTCTACCCGGACGGCTACGTCCTGGTGAACCTGGAGGGCTTCGTGGACCTGGTGGACATCATGGGCGGCGTGCGCTTCAACGTGCCCCAGGATATGCAGTACAGCGACCCCAGCCAGGGGTTGACCATCGACCTCCGGGCCGGGGAGCAGACCCTGGGCGGCGAACAGGCCATGGGCCTGGTCCGGTACCGCTCCGGCTACGCCGAGGCGGACCTGCGGCGGGTGGAGGTCCAGCGGGACTTCGTCTCGGCGGCGGCGGACCAGTGGATGGGCCCGGGCCTTCTGGCCAAGGCGCCGCAGCTGGTGGCCTGGCTCGGGGAGAATGTGGAGACGGACCTGGGCCTGCGGAACCTCTTCTGGCTGGCCTGGGGCCTGATGGGGGCCGACATGGATGCAGTGGTCACCGAGACGCTGCCGGGCTATGCGGCCAACATGGGCGGTTCCTACTATATTCTCGACGCGGCAGGCGTGGCCGAGGTGGTCAACCGCTGCCTGAACCCCTACGAGCGGGAGATTACGACGGCGGACCTGTCCATCCGGACCGGCTGACGGCCGGGTGTTGCCAAAGGAGACACACATGGAAGACTTTTATATTGACGAGACACTGTACCACGGCCGCCCGGCCTCGGCGGCGGGGCGGCTGGACAAGGAGATGGCCTGCTACGACCTGCTCGACCGGCTGGAGGTGCCCTTTGCCCGGGCCGACCACGGCCCCGCCGGCACCATCGCCATCTGCGAGGCGGTGGAGAAGGTGTTGGGGGAGAAAATCTGCAAGAACCTCTTCCTCCGCAACCGCCAGGGGACGCAGTTCTACCTGCTGATGCTGGACGGGGAGAAGGTCTTCAAGACGAAGGACCTGTCCAAGCAGCTGGGGGTGGCCCGGCTCAGCTTCGCCGGGGAGGAGGAGATGGAACGGTATCTCCACGTGTCGCCCGGCTCGGTGACGGTGCTGGCCCTGATGCACGACACGGAGAACCACGTCCAGCTGGTCATCGACCAGTCGATTGCCCGGGCGCCCCGGGTCAGCTGCCACCCGTGTATCAACACTTCCACCATCTGGTTCACGACCGACGACCTGTTCCGCAAGGTGCTGCCGGCGGTGGGGCACGAGCCGATTCTCGTGGATCTGCCGGACCCGGAGGCGTGAAGCGGAAAAACCCGCCCCATCGGGGCGGGTTTTTGCTGGAATCGGGCCGTCACCGGCCGGCGGTGCAGCGGTCCACCACCCGCTGGCTGACGGGCATGGCCAGCTGGGCCGCGGGGCCCACCAGGGCCACGGCCAGGACGGTCCCCAGGCCCACGGTGCCGCCCAGCAGGAAGCCGACGAGGACGAAGGCTCCGTCGCAGGCCATGCGCACCCAGCGGAACTGGAACTTCTTCAGCTTGTCCGTCAGAATGACGGCCACAAGGTCGTTGGGGCCGGTGCCGGCGTCGGAGCGGATGACCAGGGACATCCCGGCGGCCAGGATGACGCAGCCCGCGGCCGAGCAGACCAGCCGCAGCGGCATGGCCATGGCGGGGTTCACGAAGCCCCCCAGCAGCGCGGTGAATCCGTCGATGATGGGGCCGCCGCAGAAGGCGCAGACCACGGTGCCCGGCAGCACGTATCCCCGGGTGGTCAGGAGCATGGCAACAGCCAGGGCGCACAGCGCGATGACGTGGACGGTGCCGAAGGACAGACCCACACGCAGGGAGATGCCCTGTATCAGCACGGAGAAGGGGTCGGAGCCGAGGCCCGACTGGAGGAACAGCGTCACGCCCAGGTGGGCGATGGTCAGCCCCAGCAGCAGCAGCGCCAGGCGGATCCCCCACTGGCCCAGGGAGCGGTGTTTCAAAGGAATCCCTCATTTCCCAGTGTTCTGCCGGCCGCCGGCCGGCGGAACCATTGTAGCAGATGGCGGCTCCGTTGTCACCACCGGATTAGCCCGGTGGCATCGGACGTACTGCCGCGCGACCTCCAGCAGTGGACTGCGGGAGGCGAAGGAAAATCGGACTGGAAACGGTGCGGGGCGGCGCATCCGCCCTATTGCGGCGCCGGCGCCGGCGGGGGAGGGAAGGCCGGCCGGCAGCGCCGGCTGGAAGCGGCCTTTGCCCGGGCGGGCTTTTGTCCCACGGCCGTCTACGCGCAGGGGGAGGGGCCGTCCTGACGCGGCTGACGCTGTTTGTGGACGCCGCCTCCCGGCGTCTGGCCTTTTCCGCGGCGGACGGGATGCCGCGGTATGTGGCCTTTGACCAGCTGCTCTCGTGCAGCGTTGCGGAGAGCTTCCGGGGAACGGAGGTTTGGGAGGACGGCGAGCGGAGGACCCGGGTGCAGGTGACGGCCATGGACCTGACGCTGCTGCTGCGGGATGTGCGCAGGCCCGGGCTGGTGGTGCCGCTGCTGCGAGGCGAACCGCTGGAGGCCGGGAGCGCCCAGTATACGGCCTGCCGGGCCTTTGCCAATCGGCTGGCGGCTGCTTTGGAGGACATCATTGCCTCCGGGAGCGGACGGGGCTGACGACGGGTTTTGGCGAAACGGCGGATGAGAACCGCCCTCGGGCCTTGCGTCCGGGGGCGGTTGGTGTTATAAAATAGGAGACGAGCGCCGCAGAGGCGTGTGTGCGCAGGCGGAAACGGAGTGGAACGGACTTTGCTCCGACGCCAGCCCCGGGGGGAACCCCCGGCGAGGGTTCCCCCCCGGCCCCCCTTCCTGCGCTTTTCTTTGGCAAAGCAGACCGCGCCCCACAGGGCGCGGGGGGATTTCGCGGCGTGTGCGCCGCGACCAGAGGGCGCTGCCCTCTGGACACCTGCCACCTTTTGAAAAAGGTGGACGAAAACTTTGATTGCGCTGCCCGTAGGCGGGAACAAACGGGGCCCCCATGGGACGTCAGTCCCATGGGGAGGAGGAGGGGCAAGGGAGCGGGCGTAGTTTTCGCCATGCGGCGAAGCCGTTTGGCGGAAACGGAGCTTAGCGGACTTTGCCCCGACGTTGGGGCCCCCGCAGGACGTCAGTCCCGTGGGGAGAAGGAGGGGTGGATGTGATTGGGAGGTTTGCGCCAAGTCCCAGCGGGCGGATGCACCTGGGGAATGTCTGGAGCGCTCTGTTGGCCTGGCTTTCGGTGCGGGCCGCCGGCGGCGAGCTGCTGCTGCGGCTGGAGGATCTGGATCCCGCCCGCTGCCGGCCGGAATACAGCGAACAGCTGCGCCGGGACCTGCGGTGGCTGGGGCTGGACTGGGACCGGGAGCAGCCGCCCCAGTCCACCCGGACCGACGCCTATGCCGCGGCGTTTGCCCGCCTGGAGGCGCAGGGCCTGGTCTATCCCTGCTACTGCTCGCGGGCCGACCTCCACGCCGCCTCGGCCCCCCATGCCGCCGACGGGCGGTGGATTTACCCCGGTACCTGCCGGGACCTCCCGGAGGACGTGCGGCGCCGGCAGACCAAGGCCCCGGCCTGGCGCCTCCGCACGCCCGACCGGGTTGTCCGGTTTCACGACGGCCTCCAGGGCGAAGTGGCCGAGAACCTGGCCCGGGACTGCGGCGACTTCATCGTCCGGCGGGCCGACGGGGTCTACGCCTACCAGCTGGCGGTGGTGGTGGACGACGCTGCGGGCGGCGTCACGGAGGTGGTCCGCGGCCGGGACCTGCTCTCCTCCACGGCCCGGCAGCGGTATCTCTACGAGCTGCTGGGCGCCCGGCCCCCGGCCTACTGCCATGTCCCGCTGCTCCTGGCCCCCGACGGCCGCCGGCTGAGCAAGCGGGAGCGGGACCTGGATCTGGGCGCGTTGTCGGCGCGCTGGGCCCCGGAGGAACTCCTGGGCAGGCTGGCCGCCCTGGCCGGCCTGATACCGCCGGGGGAGACGGCCTCGGCCCGCGAGCTCATCCCGGTCTTCTCCTGGTCCCGGATTCCCAAAGATAATCTCATTTTGAATCAACAATTTGCGGAGTGAGGCCCCCCGCGGCTTTACTTTCACCGACGGATTGTGGTATACTGTCCCCAGTGTGTGGGGCGGGGAGTCCGCCGCCGCACAGTGCTGCGCCGGCAGGGCCGGGTCCGCCGGCGGCGGCGCAGATATTTTGACGGGCGTCCTTCCCTCGGCGGCCCGCAGAACGAAGGGATGAACCAGAGTATGTACAAAATCGTGCGCAAACGGGAGCTGAACCCAACCGTCACCCTGATGGAAATTGAGGCGCCGTTCGTGGCCCGCAAGGCCCTGGCCGGTCAGTTCATCATTTTCCGCGTGGACGAGAAGTCCGAACGGGTGCCCCTGACCATCGCCGGCTACGACCGGGAGAAGGGGACGGTGTCGATTATTTTCCAGAAGGTGGGCCTCTCCACCAATATGCTGGGGAAGCTGAACGAGGGTGACAGCATCCGCGACTTCGTCGGCCCCCTGGGCCGCCCGACCAACTTGGAGGGGAAGAAGCGGGTCTGCGTCGTCGGCGGCGGCGTGGGCTGCGCCATCGCCTATCCCTCGGCCAAGGCCTTCCACGAGGCCGGCGTCCAGGTGGACGTGATTGCCGGCTTCCGCAGCAAGGACATCGTCATCCTGGAGGAGGAGTTCCGGGCCGCCTGCGATAACTTCTATCTGATGACCGACGACGGGTCCTACGGCGAGAAGGGCTTCGTCACCGCCAAGCTCCAGGAGCTGCTGGAGAAGGGCGAGCAGTACGACGAGGTTCTGGCCATCGGCCCGGTGCCCATGATGAAGTTTGTGGCCGCCACGACGAAGCCCTTCGGCGTGCCCACCACCGTCTCGCTGAACCCCATCATGGTGGACGGCACCGGTATGTGCGGCGGCTGCCGCGTGACCGTGGGCGGCGAGGTGAAGTTCGCCTGCGTGGACGGCCCCGACTTTGACGGCCATCAGGTGGACTTCGCCGAGCTGATGAACCGCAACGGCGTCTACAAGGAGCGGGAGGCCGAGGAGGCCCAGACCCACATCTGCCGGCTGGAGCAGCTGGGCCGCGACCTGATTCAGTGAGGGAGGCAAGGAACATGGCCAATATGCAGAAGACCAAGACCCCGATGCCGGAACAGGCCCCCGAGGTCCGCAACCACAACTTCCAGGAGGTGGCCCTGGGCTACACCGCCGAGATGGCCGTCTCCGAGGCCCAGCGGTGCCTCCAGTGCAAGAAGCCCCGCTGTGTGGAGGGATGTCCCGTCAACGTCCACATCCCGCAGTTCATCGCCAAGGTGGCCGAGGGGGATTTCCTCGGAGCCTACGAGACGATTACCGAGACGAACGCCCTGCCGGCCCTCTGCGGCCGGGTCTGTCCCCAGGAGACCCAGTGTGAGGCCCAGTGCGTCCGGGGCAACAAGGGCGAGCCGGTGGCCATCGGCCGCCTGGAGCGGTTCGTGGCCGACTGGTACATGGAGCACGTCAACAAGATGCCCGAGAAGGTCCCCGCCAACGGCCACAAGGTGGCGGTGGTGGGCTCCGGCCCCGCCGGCCTCACCTGCGCCAGCGACCTGGCCAAGAAGGGCTATGCGGTGACGATGTTTGAGGCCCTCCACACCGCCGGCGGCGTGCTGGTCTACGGCATCCCGGAGTTCCGGCTGCCCAAGGCCATCGTCCAGAACGAGGTGGACAAGCTGGAGGCCCAGGGCGTCGAGGTGATGACGAACATGGTCATCGGCAAGGTCCTCTCCATCGACGAGCTGCTGGGGGAGATGGGCTTTGAGGCGGTGTTCATCGGCTCCGGCGCGGGCCTGCCGATGTTCATGCACATCCCCGGCGAGGCCCTGGTGGGCGTCTACTCGGCCAACGAGTACCTGACCCGGGTGAACCTGATGAAGGCCTACCGGGAGGAGAACGACACGCCGATTATCCGCTCCAAGGCGGTGGCGGTGGTGGGCGGCGGCAACGTCGCCATGGACGCGGCCCGGTGCGCCAAGCGCCTGGGCGCGGAGCACGTGTACATTGTCTACCGCCGCAGCGAGGCGGAGATGCCCGCCCGTGCCGAGGAGCTGCACCACGCCAAGGAGGAGGGCATCGAGCTGCACCTGCTGTGCAACCCCACGGAGATCCTCGACGACGGCCACGGCCGCGTGGGAGCCCTGCGGTGCATCCGCATGGAGCTGGGCGAGCCCGACGAGTCCGGCCGCCGCCGCCCGGTGGCGGTCCCCGGCTCGGAGTTTGAGCTGGCGGTGGATACGGTGATTATGAGCCTGGGCACCTCGCCGAACCCGCTGCTCCGCTCCACGACGCCGGGGCTGGAGACGAACAAGCGGGGCTGCCTGGTGGTCAACGAGGAGAACATGACCACTCGGGAGAAGGTCTACGCCGGCGGCGACGCCGTGACCGGCGCGGCCACCGTCATCCTGGCTATGGGCGCCGGCAAGAAGGCCGCGGCGGCCATCGACGAGGCCCTCAGCGGCGGAGCCCGCTGAAACGCGAAAAAAGCAGGACCACCCCGGTAAAAAAATACCCCCGTGTATCAGCTGATACACGGGGGATTCCCATTGCTATGGGAACCACCGGCTATGCCGGTGGGGGTATCCCGTAAAAAAGCTTTAGCTTCAAGCATCGAGCGAAGCGAGCTGTAAATGACAATGCTGCGATTACAGCAGGGTACCGACAAACGGGGGATTGCCCGTTTACGGGCTGTGGGGCAAGTGAGGCAAGTGAAAGAATATTCAGTGCGTCTTAAGACGCGTGCCAGTAATAGGCCCTTATAGGGCCAATTCAAGCCACCGGCTATGCCGGTGGTCTTGACTTTGCTGAAAGCAAAAAAGAACGTCGGAGCAAAGCGGACTTTGCTCCGACGTGGTGCGCGAGGCGGGACTTGAACCCGCACGTGCGTAATGCACACTAGAACCTGAA
>CAJFNZ010000038.1 GCA_904395905.1 uncultured Oscillospiraceae bacterium
AACGTAAACCAGCTTGTGCTTCACCAGCTCCTTGATGGCGGCACGGGCGGGCTTCAGGTACTCGCGGGGGTCGAACTTGTCGGGATGCTCGTTGAAGAACTGGCGGATGGTGCCGGTCATGGCCAGGCGCAGGTCGGAGTCGATGTTGATTTTGCACACCGACAGCTCCGCGGCGTGGCGCAGCTCGGACTCGGGGATGCCCACGGCGTCGGGCATCTTGCCGCCGTTGTCGTTGATCATCTTCACGAAGTTCTGGGGCACCGAGGAGGAGCCGTGGAGCACAATCGGGAAGCCGGGCAGCCGGCGGGAGACCTCCTCGAGCACGTCGAAGCGGAGCGGAGGCGGCACCAGGACGCCGTCGGCGTTGCGGGTGCACTGCTCGGCGGTGAACTTGTACGCGCCGTGGCTGGTGCCGATGGCGATGGCCAGGGAGTCGCAGCCGGTTCTGGAGACGAACTCCTCGACCTCTTCCGGACGGGTGTAGGAGGCGGCGTGGGCGGCGACCTTCACATCGTCCTCAATGCCGGCCAGGGTGCCCAGCTCGGCCTCGACGACGACGCCGTGGTCGTGGGCGTATTCGACGACCTTCTTCGTAATCTCGATGTTCTCCTCAAAGGGCTTCGACGAAGCGTCAATCATGACCGAGGTGAAGCCGCCGTCGATGCAGCTCTTGCACGTCTCGAAGTCGGGGCCGTGGTCCAGGTGCAGCACGATGGGGATTTCCGGGCACTCGATGACCGCGGCCTCCACCAGCTTCACCAGATAGGTGTGGTTGGCATAGGCGCGCGCGCCCTTGGACACCTGGAGAATGACGGGGGCCTTTTCCTCCCGGCAGGCCTCGGTGATGCCCTGGACGATCTCCATGTTGTTGACGTTGAAGGCGCCGATGGCGTAGCCGCCGTCGTAGGCCTTCTTGAACATTTCAGTGGACGTAACAAGAGGCATTGGTACCATCTCCTTTAGTATTGTCAGTGTCATTTTAGCAAACCGTTGTGAAAAATTCAAGAGATGAATTTACTTTGCCGGCAAGCTGTGGTATAGTAATACCGTTATTATGGCGGATTCCGGCGGCTGCCGCCGAATCGACCGCGACTTGGAGGTAATGAACTATGTCTGCTGCACTCAAGGGCGCCTGCATCATCGGCCAGTCGGGCGGCCCCTCGGCCGTCATCAACGCCAGCGCCTACGGCGTCATCAAGACAGCCCTGGAAAATGAGAACATCACCAAGGTCTACGGCGCGTACCACGGCATCAAGGGCGTCCTGAACGACCAGCTGCTGGTGATGGACGAGGAGGATCCGGCCGAGCTGGAGCGGCTGCTGTACACGCCGTCCTCCGCCCTGGGCTCCTGCCGCTACAAGATTGCCGACCCCGACGACGACGAGACCGACTACAAGCGGATCCTCGAGATCTTCCAGAAGTACAACGTCCGCTACTTCTTCTACAACGGCGGCAACGACTCCATGGACACCTGCGCCAAGGTCTCGCGCTACATGGCCAAGGTGGGCTACGAGTGCCGCGTCATGGGCGTGCCCAAGACCATCGACAACGACCTCTTCGGCACCGACCACTGCCCGGGCTTCGCCTCGGCGGCCAAGTATATCGCCACCTCCATCATGGAGGTCAGCCGCGACGCCCACGTCTACGACACCGGCATGATTACCATCATCGAGTGCATGGGCCGCCACGCCGGCTGGCTGACGGCCGCCTCGGCCCTGGCCGGGCTCAAGGGCGACGGCCCCGACTTCATCTACCTGCCCGAGGTGGACTTCGACATGGACAAGTTCGTCGCCGAGGTCTCCGCCTGCTACGAGAAGAACAAGAACTGCATCGTGGCCGTCTCCGAGGGCATCCACTACGCCGACGGCACCTTCGTCGCCGAGGCCAAGACCTCCGGCACCGACGGCTTCGGCCACGCCCAGCTGGGCGGCCTGGCCGCCACGTTGGCCAACGTCATGAAGGAGCGCACCGGCGCCAAGGTCCGCGGCATCGATCTGAGCCTGCTCCAGCGCTGCGCCGCCCACTGCGCCTCGGGCACCGACATCCAGGAGTCCTTCAACTCCGGCAAGACCGCCGTGGAGGCCGCCGTGGCCGGCGAGACCGGCAAGATGGTCGGCTTCGAGTGCGACCGCTCGGGCGGCTACGTCTGCCAGACGAAGCTCTTCGACCTGGACAAGGTGGCCAACTTCGAGAAGAAGTTCCCCAAGGAGTGGATTACCCCCGAGGGCAACTACGTGACGCAGGACTTCATCGACTACTGCCTGCCCCTGATTCAGGGGGAGACGATGATGGTCAAAGAGGACGGCCTGCCCCGGTTCTGCAACCTGAAGAAGGTCTTCGCCTGATTCCACCCCTCCGTCAAACGCGCCTCCCCAAGCCGGGGAGGCGCGTTGCTGTTCCGGGGATTGTGCGGCGGCCTTGCTTCGGCGGGCAATCGCTACGGCAGGGGACCGGCGGCCAGCAGGGCCTCGGCGCAGCGGATGCCGTCCACCGCCGCCGAGGTGATGCCCCCGGCGTAGCCGGCGCCCTCGCCGCAGGGGAACAGCCCCCGCAGCGCCGACTGGCAGCCCTCGTCCCGGAGAATCCGCACCGGGCTGGAGCTGCGGGTCTCCGGCGCCGTCAGCACCGCGTCGGGCGACGCAAAGCCCGGCAGCTTCCGGTCCAGCAGCGGCAGGGCCTGGGCCAGCACGTCGGTCACGGCCGGCGGCAGGCAGCGGCGCAGGTCCGTGTAGGCCACCCCCGGCCGGTAACTGGGCGCCACGGAACCGGGGCCCGCGCTGGGACGGTTCCGGAGGAAGTCCCCCACCAGCTGGGCCGGCGCCCGGTATCCGCCGCCGCCCGCGGCAAAACAGGCCTCCTCCAGCTGCCGCTGCCAGGCCATGCCCGCCAGGGGGCCGCGCCCCGGGAAGTCCTCCGGCCGCAGGCCCACCAGCAGGGCGGCGTTGCAGTTGGGGCCGTCCCGGTCGGCGTCGCTCATGCCGTTGGTCACCACGCCGCCGGCCTCCGAGGCCGCCGCCACCACGTAGCCCCCCGGGCACATACAGAAGGTGTAGGCCGACCGGCCGTCGGGCAGGTGGACGGCCAGCTTGTAGTCCGCCGGCGGCAGCTGCGGATGGCCCGCCGCCGCCCCGTACTGCGCCCGGTCCAGCCAGGCCTGGGCGTGCTCTATCCGGACGCCCATGGCGAAGGCCTTGGGCTCCATGGGGACGCCGGTGTCCAGGAGCATCCCGAAGGTGTCCCGGGCGCTGTGGCCCACGGCCAGAATCGCCTGGCGGCAGGGGATCCGCTCCTCCCGGCCGCCCGTCCGGCAGCGGAGGGCCGTCAGATGCCCGTCCGCCTGCTCCAGTCCCGTCAGGCGGCAGCCGAAGCGCACCTCGCCCCCCAGGCGGAGGATCTCCCGCCGCAGGTTCTGCACCACCGTCACCAGGATGTCGGTGCCGATGTGGGGTTTGGCGTCGATGAGAATGTCGTCCCGGGCCCCGGCTTGGTGGAACTGCTCGAGAATCCAGCGGATCCGCACGTTCCGGATGCCGGTGTTCAGCTTCCCGTCGGAGAAGGTGCCCGCGCCCCCCTCGCCGAACTGGACGTTGGAGGCCGGGTCCAGTAGGCCGGTCTCCCAGAAGGCGGCCACCTTCCGGCGGCGGGTCTCGGCGTCGTCGCCCCGCTCCAGCACCAGGGGCCGCAGGCCGGCCCGGGCCAGAATCAGCGCCGCGAAGATCCCCGCCGGCCCGAAGCCCACCACCACCGGCCGCTCCCCCGGCCAGGGCCGGGGCTCCGGCGGGCGGTAGCCCCCGTCCTCCGGGACCCTCTGGGCCCGGTCGTCCCGGCAGCGGGCCAGCACCGGCCCCTCCGGCCGGGCCAGGGCCACGTCCACGGTGTAGAGCAGGCGGATGTCCGCCTTCCGCCGGGCATCCACCGAGCGGCGGCGGATCTCCAGGGCCGCCACCTCCTCGGGCCGCACCCGGAGACGCTTGGCCGCCAGCGCCGCCAGCGCCCCTTCCGGCGCGCCCAGGGGCAGGGAGAGGTCGCGAATCCGAATCATCCCAATCCCTCCCCCGCGGCGCTGCGGCCGGCCAGGCGGCCCGAGGCCCAGGCCCAGTGGAGGTTGTAGCCGCCGCAGTCGCCGTCCACGTCCAGCACCTCGCCGCAGGCGTAGAGCCCCGGCGTCCGGCGGCTCTCCAGCGTCTCCGGGGAGAAGCCGTCCGTGGCGATGCCGCCGGCGGTCACCTGGGCGCTCTCCATCCCCTGGGTCCCCGTCACGGGCAGGGAGAAGGACTGGAGGAGCGCCGCCAGCCGCCGGACCTCATCGCGGCCCATCTCCCCCAGGGGCGACGATGCCGGCAGGCCGGCGGCCCGGACCAGCACCCGCCCCAGGCGGTTGTGCAGGATGCCCACCAGCCACTCCTCGCAGGGGCGCTCCGGCAGGGCCCGGCAGCGATCCAGCAGCAGGGCCTCCAGCGATTCCGGCGGCAGGTCCGGCAGCAGGTCCAGCGCCACCGTGACGCCGGGCCCGCCGGCGGACGCCGCCCGGGACACGTCGAAGACCGCCGGCCCGCTGACGCCGGTCTCGGTGAACTGCACTTCCCCCCGGCTCTCCGCCAGCACCCGGCCGCCCCGGCAGACGGTCACCCGCGCCGGAGCCCGGACGCCCTTGAGGGAGCGGGTGACGGCGCCGCCGGTCACCAGCTGCACCAGGGCCGGGAACAGGGCCGTCCGCCCATGGCCGAGCGCCTCCAGCAGCTCATAGCCCATGGTGGTGCCGCCCAGCTTGCCGCCGGCCGCGCCGCCGGCGGCCACAATCAGCCGGTCGCCCGCCACGTCGCCGCCGGCGGTCTTCAGCAGGAACCCCTCCCGCCGCCGCCAGATCCGGCGGACCTCCCAGCCGGTGCGCACGTCCACGCCCTCGTGCTCCAGGGCAAAGCGCAGCACGTCCAGGACGCTGTTGGCCTGGTCGGTGTAGGGGTAGACCCGGCCCGAGGGCTCGGCCACGGTCAAAAGCCCCAGCGCCCGGAAAAAGTCCCGGGCCGCCTGGGGCGGGAACGCCGCCAGAGCCGGCCGGCAGAAGCTGCCGTCGCCGCCGTGGTAGTGCGCCGGTCCGGCGTCCAGATTCGTCAGGTTGCAGCGGCCGTTGCCGGTGGCCAGCAGCTTCCGGCCCACCCGGGCCTGGCGCTCCAGCAGGACCACCGAGGCCCCCAGCCGCGCCGCGGTCAGGGCGGCCATCATGCCCGAGGCCCCGCCGCCGATGATGAGGATGGTCATACACGCCTCCCGTCTTGCTCGTCAGAATGTCCGCCGGCCGCCGGCGGTGCGCAGGCGCGCCATGTCGTACTGGCGCACAAAGGGCGCCAGGGGCGCCCCGTTCTCCAGATAGCGGCAGAGGATCTCCGCGCAGGCCCGGCTGTCGCTGCCGGCGCGGTGGTGGTCCAGGGGGATGCCCAGGTACTGGCACACCGTGTTCAGCTTGTGGTTGGGCAGCTGGGGCAGCATCCGGCGGCTCAGCCGGCAGGTGCAGGCGTAGGCCACCGTGGGCCGCCAGGCAATCCCGTAGGCGGCCAGGCACTTGGCCAGCACCGACATGTCGAAGGGGGCGTTGTGGGCCACCAGGAGGCCGCTGTCCAGCAGGGGCCCCAGCCGCGCCCAGAGGGCGGGGAAGTTGGGCTGGTCCGCCACCATCCGGGGATGGATCCCCGTCAGGCCGATGTTGAACCGGTCGAAGTGGGTCTCCGGGTTGACCAGGGTGGCGAACTCCCGCACAATCCGCCCGTCCTCCACCACCGCCACGCCGATGGCGCTCATGCGGTCGTTGGCGCAGTTGGGGGTCTCCACGTCGAAGGCCAGGTATCTCACGGCCGGCCCCCGTCCTTCCGGAGCCGCGCCAGGATGGCCTCGTCGGCCGGGCAGAAGTCGTACTGGGGGATCTCCGCCGGCGTAATCCAGCGGAGGTCCGTGTGCTCCAGCCGCTGCGGCTCGCCCCGGACAATGGAGCCGTGGTACAGCGTCAGGTGGACCGTCAGGTCCGGATAGGTGTGGGTGACCTCCATGTAGGCATCCCCCACCTGGATGTCCACGGCCAGCTCCTCCCGGCACTCCCGGGCCAGGGCCGCCTGGGGCGTCTCCCCGGGCTCCACCTTGCCGCCCACAAACTCCCACAGCAGGCCCCGGGCCTTGTGGGCCGGGCGCCGGCAGATGAGAAACCGCTCGCCCCGCCACAGCAGGGCCGCAACCACTTCCGTCAATGCAATTCCCTCTTTCTCTCAGATTCCCGGCCGCAGGCGGGCGTAGAGGCACATATCCCGCAGGCGGCCGTTCTTGACGGCGTTGCGCCGGAGGACGCCCTCCAGGGTGAAGCCGGCCTTTTCCAGCACCCGGCGGGAGGCGGCGTTGTCGGCAAAGGGCTCGGCAAAGAGCCGCACCAGGTCGGTGGTGTCGAACAGCCGCTCGCAGAGGAGCCGGACGGCGGCCGTGGCGACGCCGCGCCCCCAGAAGTCCCGCCCCAGGTAGTAGCCCAGCTCGGCCGTGCGGCGGTGGATGTTTCCCTGGCGGTAGGCGGCGATGCTGCCGGCCAGGCGGCCGTCCGCGGTGACGGCGTAGGCAAAGGTCGTATCCGGGTCGGCGGCGAGGGTCTCGGCGAGAAACGCCGCGCCGTCAGCCGCGGTGTAGGGGTACGGGATGCCGTCGCGCAGGTTGTCCTGGACGGCGCGGTCGTTGATCAGCGCCGCCAGGGCCGGGGCGTCGTCCGGCCGCCAGGGGCGCAGGGCAATTTGCATCGGTACACACCTCCCGTGGTTTTCTTCATCATACCACGGCCCGGCGGCCGGCGCAACCACAACCGCCGGGGCGGGAAAATTCACAATCTGTTTGGAATCCGTTCACAGCCCATTCAAAAATTCCAGGTATTCTATCCTTGTCCAAAGGGACAACCACACCGGCCCGCGAAGCCATTGCGCGGGAAAGCCGACGGTGTGCAAAGTTGCACTTTTGAACCTCCCTCTTTCTCTCTCTTTCATCCAACGGCAAGCGCCCGGCGGGGATTCCCGCCGGGCGTTTGTCGCCGTTGGGCGCCGACTGTCAAAAACCGCAATGCTGTGCAGGAGGGCAGCGTGCAACTTGCACGAGAAAAAGCCCTCGGCAGAGTTTCGCCCGCCGAAGCGGGCGAAATCAAGTCAAATCCGTTTTTTCCGGGGACATGCGCCTCGGAAAAA
>CAJFNZ010000039.1 GCA_904395905.1 uncultured Oscillospiraceae bacterium
GCTGTTTGCCTACTCCATGGTACTCCTTGGCGTTGTAACTCTGGTTTTCCAGATTTGCAAAAAGAAATGACCGCCCACCCGTCCAAGGTCGCGGTCATTTCTTTGACTAAGCACTAGGACGAACCGCTTGTAGCAGCGCCCCGTTTCTATACTCAAAATACCACACCGCCGGCCGGATGTCAACACCGCCGGCGGCGTTTTTCATCTTGCGGTTGTTCCGGCGTCAATCCCTGCAAGGGCCCCGCGCGGCGGCAGTCCCGCAGGGAAGCGGCTGATTGCAAATCGGCCAGCGCCGGGGGAACGCCAATGCTGGGGCCCCCGCGGGACGAAGTCCCGTGGGGAGAAGGAGGGGCAAGGAAGCGAACGCAGTTTTCGCCGGAGGGCGCAGCCCATAGGCGGAAACGGAGTTGAGCGGACTTTGCCCCGACGTTGTTATGCTGCGTCTTCCACAGCAGTCAGCGCCTCCGCCCGGGGCTCGTAGACCCGGTAGAGGGCCGCAATCATGGCCTCCCGGCTCATCTCCGCCTGGGGCGCGAAGCGGGAACCGTCGCCCGCCATGATGCCCTCCGCCGTCACCTGCGCCACCGCATCGACGGCCCAGTCGTGGATCTCCGCGGCGTCCGTATAGTAGACCTGGCCGTCCTCCACGGAGACGCCGTCCAGCATCGCCATCAGCCGGGCCAGGACCACCGCCGCCTGCTCCCGCGTGACGAGTTCGTCCGGGGAGAAGGTCGTCTCCGACGTGCCGTTCATCAGCCCCACGGCCTGGCAGCGGAGGATGGACAGGAAGTCCGGGCACTCGCCGATGTCCGTGAACGCGCTGTCCACGGACAGGGTGCCCCAGCCGATGGTCTTCGTCACGAACTGGTCGCACAGCCGCGCCAGCTCGGCGCGCGTGATGCCCTGCTGGAAGTTTTCACACAGGGAGACCGGCAGCAGCTGGGCCAGGTAGTAGGCGGTCACCTCGTCAAAGGCCCAGTCCGACGCGGCCCGCAGATCCACCACGTGCGCCGGGACCTGGGCCGCAATGACGCCGCGGTCGTCCGCCGCGCTGGCCGTGATGACGACGTTCCCCAGGCCGTCGGCCAGGGCGCGGCCGTCGGACGTCACCTGGAGCAGCGCAGGGTCGGAGGAGGTCCACTGGATCTCCGCCTCCATCCCCTCGGGCAGCACGGCCTCCAGCTGGACCTCCACGCCGGCGCGGATGGCCAGGTTGCCCACGTTGGAGCCGTTGACCACCACGGTCACCCGGGGCAGCTGCCAGCTCTCCTCAGCCATGGGATGGGCGTCCGTGTAGGCGTCGGTGGTGTACGGCGAGAAGCGGGTGTGGCCGAAGAAGTCGGCCTCGCTCTTGAGGAAGTAGTCCCAGTCCATGGCGCCGCCAATCTCGTCGGCAGCGTCCCAGGTGGTGTCCAGGTTGTACCAGACGCCGTCCAGCTCCACGATGTTCCAGGCGTGGTTCTCCTGCTGGCTGACGCCGGTGACGATGCGGCAGGGGATGCCGGCCGTCCACATCACCCGGTACGTCAGCAGGGCGTAGCCCTGGCAGACCATCGAGCCGGTGGTCAGGCCGTCGTAGGCCGAGAACTTCGTCTGGCTTTCGTCGTAGGTGTAGTGGGTGCAGATGTACTCGTAGAGGAGCTTTGCCTTGGTGTAGTCGTCCTCCTCCGACAAATCGAAGCTGTCCACGATGGCCTGGGCCCGGCGGTCCACCTCGGCGATTTCCTCGGCGGTGGCCAGGTAGTCGATGTCGAAGTAGTACGCGCCGTTCAGCCAGCCCATCTGCCCCTCGGCCACGTTGAGGGCCGCATAGTCGGCGTTGTTGGGGCTGTCGCCGGAGCGGGCGCTCATCATCCGCAGCGTGGTGCCCAGGGCGGTGTCGCCGGGCAGGCCCAGGTCCTCCTTGTCGCCGGTGTAGGCGATGGAGAAGTTGGCCGTCTGGTTTTCCAGCAGCTCCTCCAGGGCGGCATAGAAGGCGTCGGCCGTGTCGGCCTCGGCGTCGGCGGCCGCCGCGCCCACGGCCAGAATCGCCGCCAGGGCCAGCAGCAGCGCCAGGCGGTGCAGCATCCGTTTGCAAGTCTTCATGGTCAATCTCCTTCGGGATGGTTTCCCTGGACTCCATTATACGGCCCCCGGGGCCAAAAGACAAGGCGTCTGCGCGGGCCAGGAGAATTTTCCGCAGCCCTTTCTTTTCGGCGGCCCGTCCGGTACAATGCAGGTAGAGAACGCTCGAAAGGGGGAAGCGCAATGCAACAAAACGCGCCCGCCGGCCGCGGATGCCGGCGGGTACGGTATCGGATGGCGCGGCGGCCGGGGACGTGGCTGGCGGCTGGGCTGATGGCCCTCTCGGCGGCCCTGCGGCTGTTCTGGCGGGCCAGGTGGCCGGAGGCGGCCGGCGGGCGGGACGCCGCGCTGGTGCTCCTGCCGGTCCTCTCCTGCCTGCTCTACGCCGCCTGTATTCTCCTGTGGGGGCGGCAGCGGCTGTGGTGCAGCTTTTTCCCGGCGGCCGGCGGCGTGCTGTTTTTCCTGCTCAAGGCCGAGACGTTCGCCTGGTGGCACCGGCTCCTCTGCACCGCGCTGTATCTGGCTGTGGCGCTGCTCTACGGGCTGACGGTGTTCGGCCTGCCCATCCGGCGGCTGCTGATTCCGCTGTTCGGGCTGCCGCTGGCCTTCCACCTGCTGGTGGAGGACCTGCTGCTGGCCGGCCCCGGCTACACCGCCGCCCAGTGGGTGCAGGAGCTGTCGGTGCTGGCCATCATGGCGGCCCTGCTGGCGGCGGCGCGGACCATGGAGGCCGACCCGCCGCCGGGCCGCCGGCCGCGGCTCCTCTAGCCGGCTTCCATGGGGAGGTAGACCAGCGGGGAGGCCGACGACCAGTCCCGCCGGACGGCCCGCATATTCCGCCGCATCTGGGCCAGCAGCCGCGGGCTCCGGAGCATGGCCAGGATGTCGTTGGTGAGGGCCTCGCCCTCGCTGTGCCAGCCCACCCAGCCCAGGCCGTTGGACTCGATGTACTGGGCGTTGCCCACCTCCTGGAGGAGGAAGGGCCGCAGGACGTACAGCGGCGTCTGGGTGTGGATGGCCTCAAAGGTGGTGACGCCGCCGGATTTGGTGACCACCAGGTCGGCCCGGCGCAGGTACTCGTCCACCCGGTCGGTGTAGCCCACGGCCTCCACCTGGGGGAACTGCTCCCGGAGGCGGCGGAGCAGGGCCTCGTTCCGGCCGGCGATGACCGTCAGGCGCAGCTCCGGCCGGCGGGACAGGCTCCGGAGGAGGCCGTCGGGAATCATTCCCAGGCCGCCGCCCATGAGCAGCACATGGCGCCCGTCCCGGGAGAAGGGGGCCGGCCGGCGGAAGGCCCGGCGGACCGGGATGCCGCAGACGGTGATGCGCTCGGCCGGGACACCCCGGGCCAGCAGGGCGTCCCGGGCCTCGGCGCAGGCGGCGAAGTAGCGGTCGGTGTCCGGCGAGAGCCACTCGTCGTGGAGGGTCACGTCGGTCACATAGGTGTAGAGGGGGATGTTCCGGCCCCGCTGACGCTTGTAGGCCGAGATGTACTGGGCGCAGACCGGCAGGGTCGTCACCACCAGGTCGATGTCCGAGAGCAGCGTGTCCAGCCGCCGCAGCACGGTGCCCTGGAGGGGTGCGCCGGGCCGCAGGCCGGCCAGCCGGTTCATCAGGTTGTACAGCCCGGCGAAGCGGCGGACCAGCACGCCGAAGGCCCCGTAGATCCGGGCCGCGGCCCGGGGAAACAGTTCGTCCATCACATCCACAACCCGGACACAGGCGTCGGGCCGGGCGTCGAGGATCTCCTGGCGCACGGCTTCGGCGGCCGCGCAGTGGCCCATGCCGAAACGGCCCGTCAACACCAGCACCCGCAGGGGCGTCTTCTGCAGTTCTTTCATCGCAATCCCTCCTGAATTGGAAACTTGCCACATCGCTATTGTACCAGCCGACAGATTTCGAAAAAAGCAGGCAAAAGATAAAATTTTCTTTAATTTCCGGCACATCGCAATGTGTTATTGTATTAAGTGCGTAATACAATCATACAGAATTTTCGACGGATGTCAAGGGGGTTTCGCATTTTTTTCGGAGATTTTTTGGATGGCCGGCGGACGAGGTTCCCGATGTTGTGAAAGTCGGACAGATTTCCTTGCAAACGGGGTGAAAAACGGGTATACTGACGAAGAGTGCAGCAAGAGAAGACGCGGAAGCCGCCGCGGGCGGCCCGCAGACGGAGAGAGGAGAACTTGGATGGGCAAGAAGATTCCCGAGAGCGGCATCTATGATGCCAGAACCCTGGGCGCGCCGCGGATGCTGGTGCTGGGCGTGCAGCATATGTTTGCGATGTTCGGCGCCACGGTGCTGGTCCCGGCCCTGACGGGCCTGAGCATATCGGCCACGCTGCTGTTTGCCGGGGTGGGCACGCTGCTGTTCCACCTGCTGGCCAAGGGCAAGGTGCCGGCGTTTCTGGGCTCCAGCTTCGCCTTCATCGGCGGCTATCAGGCCATCGCCCCGATGCTGCCCGACAGCGCCGGCGAGATGACCGTGGCCAACACCCAGCTGCTGCCCTACGCCTGCTTCGGCGTGGCGTGCGCCGGGCTGCTGTACGTGGTGCTGGCGGCGCTGTTCAAGGCCTTCGGAACGAAGAAGGTCATGCGCTTTTTCCCGCCCATCGTCACGGGGCCGGTGATTATCTGCATCGGCCTGAGCCTCAGCTCCTCGGCCATCGACAACTGCCAGTCCAACTGGTGGATTGCCCTGGTGGCCATCGCGGTGGTCATCGCGGCCAACATCTTCGGCCGCGGCATGGTGAAAATCATCCCCATTCTCCTGGGTGTGGCGGCGTCGTACCTGGTGGCCGCGCTGACGAACCAGGTGAACTTCGCGCCCGTCCGGGAGGCGTCCTGGATTGGCCTGCCCTTCGCCTGGGAGAACACGGTCTTCGGCCTCTTCGGCCGGCCGGACCTGGATGCGTCGCTGCTCATCACGGCGGCCGTGACCATCATGCCGCTGTCCCTGGCCACGATGGTGGAGCACATCGGCGATATGTGCGCCATCTCCTCCACGTGCGGGCGGAACTATCTGGCCAGTCCGGGCCTCCACCGGACGCTGCTGGGGGACGGCCTGGCCACGTCCCTGGCCTCGCTGTTCGGCGCGCCGGCCAACACCACGTACGGTGAGAACACCGGCGTGCTGGCCCTGAGCCGCGTCTATGACCCGCGGGTCATCCGCATCGCGGCGTATCTGGCCATCCTGCTCTCCTTCAGCCCCAAGTTTGAGGCGCTGGTGGCCGCCATGCCGGCGGCGACCCTGGGCGGCGTCAGCATGGTGCTGTACGGCATGATTTCCGCCGTGGGCGTCCGCAACGTGGTGGAGAACAAGGTGGACTTCACCAAGAGCCGCAACGTGCTGATTGCGGCGCTGATTCTGGTGCTGTCCATCGGCATCAGCTATTCCAGCATCGGCGCGGTACAGTTCGCCGTTGGCGGCGTGAACATCAGCCTCTCCGGCCTGGCCGTCGGGGCCCTGGTGGGCATCCTGCTCAACGCCGTCCTGCCCGGGAAGGACTACGAGTTCGGCGTGGACGACCAGGGCGACAAGTCGGTCAACTTCATCGTCCAGTAATCGCAAAATCGAAAACGCGAGAAGCGCCTGCCGCAAAAGGCAGGCGCTTCTCAGGCTGTCAAAAAACTGCGACGCTGCGTAAGAAGGCGGCGTGCATCTTGCACAGGAAAAAGCCCTCGGCAGAGTTTCGCCCGCCGAAGCGGGCGAAATCAAGTCAAATCCGTTTTTTCCGGGGACATGCGCCTCGGAAAAA
>CAJFNZ010000040.1 GCA_904395905.1 uncultured Oscillospiraceae bacterium
GCCGAAGGTGCTGCGGATCCCCGGCACGCCGGGCCGCTGGTGGAGGGCCAGGGCCGCCGGGACGTAGCGCACCGCGTCCACGTCGGCCCGGGCCGCCTGGGTCATCCGCCGGCGGGTGTAGGTGGAGAGGGCTTCCAGGTACCGCCGGGAGCCCTCGGCGTAGAGGACGCCCAGGGCCAGGGAGGACTTCCCCGAGCCGGACACCCCGGCCACTCCCACAATCCGGTGGAGCGGCACGTCCACATCGACGTTCTGCAAATTGTGCACCCGGGCGCCGCGGACCTCCATGGCCGCCGGCGCCTGTCTTTCCTTCCCCAACGGTACTTCCCGCCTTTCTCTGGGATTTTCCTCCCCATAGTATCCGGCGCCGCGTCCCAGCGTGTCGAGAAACTCGACACGCTGGCGCCAAAATGCAGGCATTTTGGCGAAGGGATGCAGGCTCCCACGCGCACGGCCCTGCGGGCCGCACACTTGGAGCCTGAGAAGTGTTTTTTCCGAGGCGCATGTCCCCGGAAAAAACAGATTGATACTTTCTTTCGCCGCCTGCGGGCGGCGAAACTCTGCCGAGGGCTTTTCCTCGTGTAAAACACACGCTGTCTTCTTGCGCGGCATTGCGGTTTTTTGACGGTCTTCGGCGCGGTGCCCGGTCAGCCGGCCGCCGCCGGCTCGAACGCCCCCATGACGTACCGGTCCCGCCCCTGGTCCTTGGCCCGGTACAGGAGCTGGTCCGCGTCGCGGTACAGCTCCTCCACCGGCTTGGCCGCGGCGATGGGCAGGACGCCGATGCTGCACGACGCCCGCCAGTCCCCCCAGGCCAGCTTGCGGACGCTCTCCTGGAAGTGCCGCAGGTCCACCTCCAGCTCCTCCCGGGAGATGGGGGTGTAGAGCAGGACCGCGAATTCGTCGCCGCCCATCCGGCCCACCAGGCCGCTGTGGCCGAAGGTCGTCCGCAGCAGCCGCGCCACCTCCCGCAGGGCCCGGTCGCCCTCCGGGTGGCCGTGGCGGTCGTTGATCTCCTTGAACCAGTCCAGGTCCAGCATCAGGAAGTATCCCCAGGCGCCCTGGCCCGGGTCAAAGGTCTCCAGAGCCCGGCCGCAGGCCTGGAAAAAGGTCTTGCGGGTCAGCGCCCCGGTCAGCGCGTCAATGCGCGCCTCGTAGTTCATGTAGGTGGCATACCGCCGGTTGCAGACCAGGAAGAGAATCACCAGCACCATCAAAGAGAGGATGCCGATGAGAAACTGGATCTGCAGGTGCAGCAGGTCCCCGTAGGCCGCATCCGGCAGCTCGATGCCCTGCTGGTCCAGCACGTAGTCCATCCGGTGGACGAAGTAGAACGCCACCGCCACGGCGGAGCAGAGGGTCACCAGGAAGATAATCACCACGGAAAAGCGGTGATACCGCTCGGTCTCATGGAGGCTCCTGGCAGCCTCCACCCGGAACCGGAACTGCTGCCAGGTCTTGGACTGCTGGAGCCGCCAGCACAGCACCACCAGCACCGTGGTCACCAGGTTGCTGAGCAGGCTGTTGAAGCTCCAGAGGTCCCCCAGGGCATCCATCGGGCCGTAGCCGGCCTCCGGGAACACGGCGCCCATGACGCTGTACACCAGCAGCGCGTGGAGGCACCGCCCGATGAAGGAGACTGCCGCAATCCAGCCCAGCGGATGCCGGGCCCGCCGGGCCGCCGCGTACAGCAGCCCCGTCAGCAGGCCGAACAGCGCCCGGCTTCCCACGCTCAGCAGGAGGCTTCCCAGGGGATTGCCGCTGAGGAACGGGGAAAAGAGCCGGTCGGCCGCCATGACGTAGCCGGCCGAGGCCTTCCACAGGCTGGCCAGGCCGAAGACGGCGCCCACCGCGGTGCCCTCCAGGGGCCCCAGCAGCGCGCCGGCCAGCAGGACCGGGATGTACGCAAAGGTGATGGAAATCGGCTCAACATGGAGGTACCCCAGGAAGGAGAAGGACATCAACATCTCCAAAGCCAGGAGCGCCCCCAGCAGCAGCCAGCGGACGCTGCCCTTCTTCCGCCGCAGCAAAACTTCCATCCTCTTCCCTCCCGTCGCGCAGAGGCGGCACCCCGTCCCGCAATCTTCATACAAATTTTACCCGAAGGAAACAAAGTTTGCAAGGACACAAGCCCAAGTTTTCCTTCGGTCGCGCGCAGACGCAAGGCGGCCGCCGCCGGGCAGCGCCCGGGGCGGCCGGTCTTTGTCTCGTTCGCCGCTATTTCAGGAACTTCCGCACCATGGAAAACCGCTTTTCCGTGTACGGGTGGTACCGCATGGGCAGATCCAGCCACGTGGACTTCCGGACGATGCTGCGGAAGTGGCTGAAGGTCTCGAAGCTCTTCTCCCCGTGGTAGCTGCCCATGCCCGAGTCCCCCACCCCGCCGAAGGGCATATGGGTCGTGGCCAGGTGGATGATGGTGTCGTTGACGCAGCCGCCGCCGAAGGAGCAGCGGTCCAGCACCAGCCGCTCCCGGTCCCGCCGGCCGGTGAACAGGTACAGGGCCAGGGGCCGCGGCCGGCCGCGGACAAAGTCCAGCGCCTCCTCCAGCCGGTCGCAGGGCAGCATCGGCAGCAGGGGGCCGAAGATCTCCTCCTGCATGATGGGCGCGTCCGGGGAGACGTCCCCCAGGAGCGCCGGCTCCAGGAAGCGCCGCCCGTCGTCCCGGCCGCCGCCCAGCAGGAGCGGCTGGCCCTCCAGCAGGCCCAGGAGGCGGCGGTAGTGCTTCTCGCTGACAATCGTCGCCATGGCGCCGAAGTCGCCCCCGGGGAAGAACGACGCCAGGGCCGCCCGGTAGGCCTCGATGAACGGCGCGCGGACCCGCCGGTCGATGAGCAGGTAGTCCGGCGCCACGCAGGTCTGGCCGGCGTTGAGCACCTTGCCGAAGGCAATCCGCCGGGCCGCCAGGGGGATGTCGGCGGTCTCGTCCACAATCACCGGGCTCTTGCCGCCCAGCTCCAGCGTCACCGGCGTCAGGTGGCGGGCGGCGGCCTCCATGACCACCTTGCCCACGGCCACGGAGCCGGTGAAGAAGATATAGTCGAAGTTCTGCTCCAGCAGGGCGCTGTTTTCCGCCCGGCCGCCCTCCACCACCGCGATATACTCCGGCGGATAGAGATCCCCCAGCAGCTTCGCCAGGGCCGCCGAGGTGGCCGGGGCGTAGGCCGAGGGCTTGACCACCGCGCAGTTGCCCGCCGAGATGGCCCCGACCAGGGGCGACAGGCACAGCTGCACCGGGTAATTCCACGGCGAGAGAATCAGCGCCACCCCGTGGGGCTCCGGCGAGACGAAGCTCCTGGCGTGGAACTGGGCCAGCGGCGTGGGCACGGGCCGCTCCCGCATCCACCGGGCCAGGTGCTTCAAGTGGAAGCGAATCTCCTCGAGCACGATGCCCGTCTCGGTCATATAGGACTCCATCGGGGCCTTGTGCAGGTCCTGGTACAGCGCGTCGGCCAGCAGCTGCTCCCGCTCCCGCAGGGCCTGCCGGAGTTTCCGCAGCGCCTCCAGCCGGAAGGCCAGGGGCCGCGTGGCCCCCGACAGATAGTAGGCCCGCTGGCGGGCCGTCAAGTCTGCGGCGTTCATGGATGTTCCTCCCCTCTCTCCAGCAGCTGCGCCAGCGCCGCCCGGGCCGGATTGGTCCAGGGGGCGGCGGCCAGCAGCGTCTCCCGGGCCTCCTGCGCCCACCGGCCGCAGCCGAGGATCTCCGGGGCCAGGCACAGCCACGCGGCCTTGAGGCAGCAGGCCGCCACCTTCCCGTCCCCGGCCGTCTCCGGGTCCAGAACGGAAAAATAGTCCCGGCTCCTGGCGCAGCAGACGATGCTCCAGGCGATGTCGCCGCCGGCGGCGTCGATGCTCCGGTAGCGGGCGGCCGCCTCGTCCAGCGCCGGCAGGCCCGTGGGCCGCCCGGCGGCCATGGCCTCGCACTGCCCGGCCGCCTCCGGCTGCCCGGCCGCCGTCAGCAGCGCCGGCAGGGCGGCCAGCGCCCGGGCCAGCGCGGCGGCGAAGGCCTCCAGCTGCTCCAGGCGGCGGGAGCCGTAGAGGCGGTTGTAGCTGCGGCGGCGCAGCCGGACGAAGTCGTCGAGCGTCTCGTCGGAGACGCGAATCATCCGGGCGCCGGCCTGGGCCTCCCGCCCCCCGTCGGGGGCCATGAGGACCCCCAGGGTGAAGGCGTCCACGTCCTCCCGGGCGGCCCGGTCCAGGGCCCGGTCGTAGATGGACAGGGCCCGGATGGACTGCTCCAGGGGGATCCCCGCCTCCAGCCGGCGGCGGACCAGCTCCATCAGCTCCAGGTCCTCGCCGCCGTAGACCTGGCGGCGCCCCTCGCTGCGCAGCGCGATGAGGCCGGCCTCCTGGAGGGCGGCAATCTGCGCCGCCGTCAGCCCCGTCGTCCGGGCGGCCTCGGCGGCCGTGCGGACGCCGCCGGCGCCGCCGCCGTCCACCTTGTGGATGGCGTCCAGCAGCTCCAGGTCCAGCTGGTCGGGCGGCATGGTCTCCAGCAGCTTCCGGATGACCGACAGGGGGTAGTACCGCTCCTTCTGGAGGGTGCGTATCAGCCGGATGACGTCGGCGCAGGCCGGCTCGTAGTAGGCCATGTTCCGCCCGGTCTTGCAGGCCGGGCGAATCAGGCCCTCCTTGACGTAGTATTTCACGGTGGACAGGCTCGTGCCTGCCTGCCGGGCCAGTTCGCCGATGCGCACCAGGCCGTCGGCTCTGGACTGTTTCTCACTCATTGGCAATTCAACACAATCTTGATGACGTCGGGCGGGTTCTCCAGGGCCAGCTTCATGGCCGCCTTGTACTCGTCCAGCGGGAAGTGGTGGGTGACGAAGCCGTCCACCGAGTAGACGCCGTCCCGGATCCACCGCTGGACCAGGTCGAAGGTGTACAGCCGCTCGCCCTTCCAGGTCTCCATGCCGTGGGCGTCCACGCCCACCAGCTTCAGCTCCTGCCACCAGACGGGGCTCTCGTCGAAGGTGACCGAGCGCATATGGTGGCCGATTTTCACCAGGGTGCCCCGGGCCCGCAGCAGGCGGACGGCGGTGCGGTTGGACCAGTCGCCGCCGATGCAGTCGTAAATCCGGTCGAAGCCCCCGAAGAAGTACTTGTTCCCCTGCATCCCCACGTAGACACGGCTGCCGCCGGTCGCCCGGGCCGTGGCCTCGTAGAGGTCGCCGGACAGGATGTGGTCCGCCCCCAGCCGCAGGGCGAAGTCCTGCTTCGTCTTGACCCGCTCGAGGATCCAGACCTCGCAGTCCGGCTGCACGATTTTCAGCGCCTGGACGACGCCCAGGCCGATGGTCCCGCAGCCCATGACCAGGACCTTCTCCCCGGCCTCCGGCGGCGCGCAGAGCACCGAGTGGACCGACACGCAGGCCGGCTCCACCATGACGGCCTGGTCGTCGGACAGCTCGTCGTAGACCCGGGCCAGGCCCTTTTCCGGATAGATGAACTGGTCGCCCCAGCCGGCTCCGGTGTCGGAAACGGGATAGGGGGACGGCTCGCCGTAGTTCAGGCAGAAGTTGTAGTCCCCGGCCCGGCAGTAGGGGCAGCGGTCGCGGATGCCCTTGGTGTCGCAGCCGGACATATAGGCCCGGATGGTGACCCGGTCGCCGATGCGGAGGGACTCCACCGCGGCGCCCACCTCGGTGACGACGCCCACGTTCTCGTGGCCCAGGTACGTCCGCTTGGAGCCGGGGATGGGCTCGAAGGCCGAGTCGGTGCCGGTGGTGGCCTTGAAGAAGCTCATGTCGGTGCCGCACAGGCCGCAGGCCACGTTCCGCACCCGGACCCAGTCGTCGGCCGGCAGGGGCGGGTCGGGCAGGTTGCGGCCGTACTTGACGGCGTTGAGGCCCGTGTACAGCAGGGGCTTGCAGACCTTGGCCGCGGCCTTGGTGGCCAGGATCCGGGGGATGTCCTTTTCAAAGTAGACGGTCTTCATCGGCAGCCCTCCCTAGGTCAGCATATCCTGGAGGATGGCCATATAGTCGTTGAGATAGCAGGCATATTCTGGGCTGCCCACGGTCTCCACGTAGCCCTTTTCCACCCCTTCGACGAACTCGCACTCCTTGCCCAGGACCTTCAGCGCCCCGTCCACCGACAAAAACCGGAACAGCACGAAGGGCGTCCGCCGGGTGTAGACCCCGTGGCCCGACTTGGACTGGCCGGCCTTGATGCGCAGATAGCAGGCGATGTACGCCGGATCGCCGTCCTGCTCCACGCGGAACTGGTAGATCCGGTCCGGCTGGCGGCGGCAGAACTCCTGCATCTCCGGGTCGCCCAGCTTGTTGTACTGGCTCAGGGCCCGGGTAATCATGTAGAGGCTGCACTTGACCTTCAGCGCCCGCTCGGCCGGTGTCTTGAGCCGGTCGTTGGGCTTGGTCATGATTTTCAGCCCCAGCAGCAGGGCCAGCACCGGCGGCAGCAGCCCCAGCCGGCCCCGGATGGACGGCAGGCTCATGCCGCCCTTGAGCAGGGCGTTCATCTTCTCCACGGAGGAGAAGGTCAGCGTCAGGTCCGGCTTCTCGGCCGGGCCCTGGACCACCGTCACCTGGGGCCCGTCAAATATCAGGTGGCAGCAGAGCAGCTCGCCGCCGTCCTTCGCGCCGAACTGGACCGTGGCGCGGACCGATTGGAATTTCCGGTGGAGCTTCAGGTCGTCGTCCAGCAGCACCTGCATGGTGGGGAACGCCGCGTTGAAAAACAGCTGCGCGGTCATCCGCTCCTGCGGAGATGTAGACATGGTTCCACCCCCTATTCGTCGTCCCAGTTCTCGTCGGCCTCAAACTCCATGCCCATCATGGCCCGCACCTTGTCCACGATGCCGTTGGCGTCCAGGCCGTAGTAGGCGTACAGGTCCTCGGCGTAGCCGATGGCCGCGAAGGTGTCCTGGATGCCGTGCTTCTGGAAGACGCAGCCCTTGCCCGACCGGGCGATGACGCTGGCCACGGCGTCCCCCAGGCCGCCGACGGTGTTGTGCTCCTCCACGGTGAGGATCCGCCGGGTGTCGGTGACGGCCCGGAGGACCGCCTCCTCATCCAGGGGCTTGATGGTGTGCAGATTGACCACCCGGACGCTGAGGCCGTCGGTCTCCTGGAGGGTCTTGGCGGCGTTGACCGCCTGGAGCACGGCGATGCCGCAGCAGAGGATGGTCAAATCGGTCCCCTCCCGCATGGTGACGGCCTTGCCGATTTCAAAGGGGTAGTCGTCGCTCTCGTAGCAGGGCGGCTCGAAGCCGCGGCCGATGCGGATGTACACCGGGCCCGGGGTGTCCACGCAGGCCTGGACGGCCTTGGAGGTCTCGATGCCGTCGGCCGGGCAGATGACCGTCATGTTCGGGATGGCCCGCATGATGGAGAAGTCCTCGGTGCAGTGGTGGGTGGTGCCGGCGTGGCCGAAGGAGATGCCGGCGTGGGTGGCGATGATCTTCACCGGCAGGTTCTGATAGGCGATGTCGGTGCGGATCTGCTCGCCGGCCCGCAGGCAGGCGAACACGGCCATGGTGGAGGCGAAGGGGATGAGCCCCGCCTTGGCCATGCCGGCGGCCATGCCGAACAGGTTCTGCTCGGCGATGCCCACGTTGTAGAACCGGTCGGGGAAGGCGTTGGCGAAGTGGACGATGGCCGTGGTCTTGGCCAAGTCGGCCGTCAGGCCCACAATGCGCTCGTTGTGCCTGCCCAGCTCGGCCAGGGTGCGCCCGTAGATCTCCCGGGACGTCATGGTGGCCGCGTCGTAGGCGTTCCAGTTGGTGCCGGTAATGACTGCCATAGCTTATCCCTCCCCCTGAATGGACGCCTTGGCCTTGGCGCAGAGCCCCGAGTCGGCCGAAGCGTAGTGATAGACCACATTGTTCTCCATGAAGTCCACGCCCTTGCCCTTCACCGTGTTGGCGATGATGACCACAGGCACGTCGGTCGCGGCCCAGGCCTCGGCCAGGGCGCCGTCCAGCTGGTCGAAGTCGTGGCCGTCCACCTCCAGCACCTTCCAGCCGAAGGCCTTCCACTTGTCGGCGAAGGGCTCCAGGGCCATGACCTCCTCGGTGGGGCCGTCAATCATGAAGCGGTTCCGGTCCACGATGGCGATGACGTTGCCGGCGCGGAACCGGGGCGCGGCCATGGCCGCCTCCCAGATGCTGCCCTCGTCGCACTCGCCGTCGCCCAGGAGGCAGACGGTCTTCCAGTCCTTTTTCAGCTGCCGGGCGGCCAGGCCCATGCCCAGGGCCATGGAAAGGCCGTGGCCCAGGCTGCCGGCCGAGGCGTCGCAGCCGATGACCTTGTTGCTGTCGGGGTGCATGGCGAAGGGGGACCCGAAATGGTTGAAGGTCTTGAGGGTCTCCTCGGGGAAGTAGCCGCGCTTGGCCAGCACCGGGATGTAGCCGGCGGCCGCGTGGCCCTTAGAGAGGATGAAGCGGTCCCGGTCCTCCCACTGGGGATTCTCGGGGTCGATGCGCAGGTACTTGAAGTAGAGGATGGTGAGAATGTCCATGCAGCTCAGGGACCCGCCCACGTGGGCTCCGCCGGACCAGGCCATGACGTCGATGACCGTCAGGCGCAGCTCCCGGGCGGTATCCTGGAGCTTCTGCTTTTCCGCTGCCGATAGTGCCATACTGGAACGCCTCCCTTTCTTCCACGGTGGATGACGGACAATGGGTAGTGGATAGTTCCACTCTCTGCTTTTTAGCATAGACCCATTCTCCACTTTATGCAAGAGTCTTTTTGATTTTTCCGGAATATTTGTCGCATTTGCACAAATCCGTCCGCAGTTTTTGGAAGAACCGGCCGAGGCGGGCAGTTGGCGGAAAACCGGCCGTCCGGCTGTGCTATGCTGGAATCAGCCCAAAAACGCCGCCCCGGCGGAAACCGGGACGGCGGGCAGACTGTCAAAAAACCGGAGTGCTGCACAAGAAGGCAGCGTGCAACTTGCACAAGAAAAAGCCCTCGGCAGAGTTTCGCCGCCCACTGGCGGCGAAATAAAGTTTGAATCCGTTTTTTCCGGGGACATGCGCCTCGGAAAAA
>CAJFNZ010000041.1 GCA_904395905.1 uncultured Oscillospiraceae bacterium
AAAGATCCATGGATACCGTCTCGGCCTCCTCCGGAATCCGGCTGGGAAAGTGTATCGTCGCTGCCGACGGGTACCGGACGCGGGACAACATCTCCCGATACTCGGTCTGCAAATCTTGCGGGCGCGTAGCCCGCCAGATGAGGAAACCAACCACGACAAGACAGCCTGTGCATAGTATCAGCCCCCAGGGTATCCGGTGTTTCATCTTTGCTCACCTCGCACGAAAAATTGGTTCTTCCTAGTTTGCCTTATTTTCATTTTACCAGAGTCGAGTGTTATATACAACCCATGGTGCAACAATGCGTGCCAATGTCAATCTTATCTTGGCGGTATGCGCTTATCTACGGCTGGCCCTGCTGGCCTTCGCCGCCTGCGGCGCCGGGCTGCTCCTGGGCGGCCCCCTGGCCTGGGGGCTCTGGCAGCTGTTCCGGCAGTTCCTGGTGGACTCCCAGGAGATGGTCCTGACCTTCGACCCCCAGTGCTACGGGTACGCCCTGGCCTTTGCGGCCTACGTCCTGGGGATGCTGCTCCTCCTGGGCCGCCGCGCCGCCCGCCGGACCGACATCCTCGATATCATCCAGGCGTCCCACCGCTCCGAGCCCATCCGGGACGTCCGGCGCTGGTACGGCCCGGCGGGCCTGATTCTGATTCTCGTGGGCTGTGCGGCCGGCTACCTGGCGCCCTCGTTCTTCATCCGCGTCTGCCGCTGGTATCCCCCGGGCGCGCTGACGGCGGTGTTCTACGCGCCGGCCCTGGTTGGCCTCTACCTGGTGATGCTCCACACGGTGGTCAACGGCTGGAGGCGGCGCCGGCACTACAAGGACCTGATTTCCACGTCGATGATGAAATTCCAGGGCCGCCAGACGGTGCGGAACCTGCTGGTTATGACGCTGCTCATCGCCGGGGCGTACTTCGCCAGCTTCTACGGCCCCATGCTTGCCAGCGGCTCGGCGTACAGCTTCGACACCCGGCCGCTGGACTACCTCTACCACTGGCGGGGCGACCAGGCGGCCATCCCCCAGCGGCCCCAGGTGGAAGCCCTGGCCGGCCGGTACGGTGTGGAGCTGACCGCCTGGTTCCAGGAGGAGGCGGCGGTCCTGGGGACCGACGGCTACCAGAGCATCGAAACCGAGACGCCCCTGGGCACCACCTACACCGTGGAATACCGGGAACTGCTGGACGGCGCGACCTTCTTCTCCGAGAGCGCCTGGAACCGCCTGACCGGCCAGGCCGTTGACCTCGCCCCGGGGACCTGCGCCAACGTCCTGGACGACGACGGCGGCGGCGACTACGTGTCCGGCGGGGACGCGACCCTCGTCACCAACCCGGTCTCCGGCCGGCGGCTGGCCGTGACGCCCGCCGAACCCCTGCGGTACACCATGCTGCTGGGCTGCTACGTCCTCGACGACGGGGACTACGCCGCCGTGACCGAGGGCCTCCCGGCCCTCTGGCGGGAGGGCTACGCGGCCTTCAACGTCGCCGATGTGGAGGCCAGCTACCCGTTCGCCCGGGCGCTGTTCCACGAGATTGTGGACGCCTCGGGCCCCGAGGTGGAGCTGCCCGACTACTACGACCTGGTGGCCGCCGCCCTGGCCGAGGGGGCCGGCGAGCCCTACGCCTACGACCCCGAAGTGGCCGCGGCCCGGGGCCTCCCCACCGTGGACTACGGCCAGCGGGACGCCTCCGTCTTCCGCAACTACTGGCTGTATATGCCCCAGTTCCGGATCCTCGACAAGAACGACTTCACCACCACCATGGCGGTGTTCCTGACGCTCTTTTTGTTCATCGCCCTCATCTGCTTCGCGGCCGTGGTGATTATCGCCTTCACCCGCTCCATGACCATCGCCCTGACCAACGCCCGGGTCTTTGAAGACCTGCGCCGCCTGGGCGCGCCCAACGGCTACCTGTTCGACGCCGTCCGCGGCCAGCTGCGGCGGGTGTTCCAGGCGCCCGCCCTGGTGGGCACGGCGGCCATCGCGGTCTTCTACGGGATGATTCTCTACTGCAACGACAGCCGGTTCACCGGCCCGGAGTATCTGGCCATGGGGGTCTGCGCGGCCATCCTGGCCGCTGGCTCGGCCGGGCTGTACCTGGTCTACCGGCTGACCCGCCGCAGCGTCTGCCGAGCCCTCCGCATCCGTCCCGGCCGCCGGCAGCCGTAATCCGCCCCCATACCGGCCGGGCGCCGCAGCTCCTGTCCTGCGGCGCCCGGCCCCTTTGTCCGCTGCGGGGATTGCTTTTTTCCCGTCCCCTGTGGTATACTATAAGGCAACTATGCCGTCCGGACGGCAAATTTACGGTAGAAAAGGAAACTCCATGACATTTCAAGACTTACAGCTGCTGCCGCCGCTGCTGCGGGCGGTGGCGGAGATGGGATACGAGACGCCGTCGCCCATCCAGGCCGCGGCCATCGGCCCGGTCCTGGCCGGCCGGGACCTGATTGGCTGCGCCCAGACCGGCACCGGCAAGACGGCGGCCTTCGCCATCCCCATCCTCCAGCGGCTCAACGGCCGGGTGGACGGGTCCCACAAGCCCATCCGCGCCCTGGTGCTCACCCCCACCCGGGAGCTGGCCCTCCAGATTCAGGAGAACTTTCAGCTCTACGGCAAGTACCTGAAGCTGCGCAGCACCGTCATCTTCGGCGGCGTCGGCCAGGCCCCCCAGGTGGAGGCCCTCCGCCAGGGGGTGGACATTCTGGTGGCCACGCCCGGCCGTCTCAACGACCTCTGCTCCCAGGGGCACATCGATTTGAAGCGCATCGAGACCTTCGTCCTGGACGAGGCCGACCGGATGCTGGACATGGGCTTCATCCACGACGTCCGCAAGGTCATCGCCCGGCTGCCCCAGCGGCGGCAGACCCTCCTCTTCTCGGCCACCATGCCCCAGGAGATTGCCGAGCTGTCCAAGCAGATCCTCCACAGCCCCGTCCAGGTCGAGGTGACGCCGCCGGCCTCCACCGTGGACGCCATCGAGCAGCGGCTCTACCGGGTGGACAAGGCCAACAAGAAGCGGCTGCTGGCCTGGCTCCTCCAGGAGCGCAGCGAGCCGTCGGTGCTGGTCTTCACGGCCACGAAGCACGGGGCCGACCGGGTCGTCCGGGAGCTGGGCCAGGCGGGCTTCGCGGCCATGGCCATCCACGGCAACAAGAGCCAGACCAACCGCGTCCGCGCCCTGGAGAGCTTCAAGTCCGGGGCCATCCGGGTGCTGGTGGCCACGGACATCGCCGCCCGGGGCATCGACATCAGCGAGCTGCCCCTGGTCGTCAACTACGACCTGCCCAACGTCCCGGAGACGTACGTCCACCGGATTGGCCGCACCGGCCGCGCCGGCCACAGCGGCCTGGCCATCAGCTTCTGCTGCATCGACGAGCAGGGCTGCCTGAAGGACATCGAAAAACTCATCGGCAAGCGCATCCCCGAGGTGACGGGCCACCCCTGGCCCATGGAGGTGCTGGAGCCGACGCCCAAGGCCCAGCGGCAGCCGCGCCCCGGCCGCGGCCAGGCCAAGGCCGCCGAACCGCAGAAGCCGCCCGCGCCGCCCAAGCCGGCCCCGGCCGCCAAGCCCGCGCCGGCCGCCAAGGCGCGGACGGGGCGCGAGGCCCCCAAAGCCGCCGCGGCCCCGGCCCAGGAGGCCCCCCGCAAGCAGCGTCGGGCCAAACAGGAGCCGCCCCCGGGGCAGCAGATTGTGACGCTCCCCCACCGCTTCGTGTCGCCGCCTCCGCCGGAGCCGCCGCGGCCCTCCCGGAAGCTGCGCTCCGGCGCGCCGACCATCCCCGGCCGGGTAGTGGCGTTTGCCGACGGCCGCCGCCGCAGCCGCGGACGGGGCGGCCAGAAGGGACAGTAACCCCGCGCCCGTTCCGAACCTACCGCGGGAAGGAGGAAACCGCCGATGCCCTCCCAGGGAATCAAAGTCGCCGCCCGAAACCAGAAGGCCTTCCACGACTACTTCGTGGAGGAGCGGTTCGAGGCCGGCATCGAGCTGACCGGTACCGAGGTCAAATCCATCCGCCAGGGCACGCTGAACCTGAAGGACGCCTGGTGCGCCATCCAGGACGGCCAGCTGTGGCTCCGGCAGATGCACATCAGCCCCTATGAAAAGGGGAACATCTTCAACAAGGACCCCATGCGCCCCCGCCGCCTGCTGATGCACAAGCGGGAAATCGCCCGGCTCTACGGGCAAATCAAACAGGACGGGTACGCCCTCATCCCCCTGTCCGTCTACTTCAAAAACGCCCGCGTCAAGGTGGAGGTGGCCCTGTGCAAGGGCAAAAAGCTCTACGACAAACGCGAGGACGCCGCCCGCCGCGACGCCAAGCGCCAGATGGACCGGGCCATCAAAGAAAGGAATCACTGAGCTATGGCAAATCCCATTGCAACCATCGAAATGGAGAACGGCGGCAGAATCGTCTGCGAGCTGTATCCCGACGTCGCGCCGGAGTCGGTGCGGAACTTCATCTCCCTGGCCAGCCGCGGCTTCTACGACGGGCTGATTTTCCACCGGGTCATCTCCGGCTTCATGATTCAGGGCGGCTGCCCCGAGGGCACCGGCATGGGCGGCCCCGGCTACTGCATCCGGGGGGAGTTCCGCCTCAACGGCGTGGAGAACAACCTCTCCCACCAGCGCGGCGTCCTCTCCATGGCCCGCGCCCAGGCGCCGGATTCGGCCGGCAGCCAGTTCTTCATCATGCACGCGGACGGCGACTTCCTCGACGGCCAGTACGCCGCCTTCGGCCGGGTGCTGGAGGGCATGGACACCGTGGACGCCATCGCCGCCGTCCGGACCGACGCCAACGACCGGCCGCGGCAGGAGCAGAAAATCAAGTCCATCACCGTGGACACCCAGGGCGAGACGTACCCCGAGCCGGAGAAGCTGCCCGACCCCTACGGCCGATGAAACGCATTGCCCTGATTACCGGCGCCTCCCGGGGCCTGGGCCACGCGCTCACGGCCGCGGCCGCGGCGGCCATGCCGGAGCTGGAGGAGCTGTGGCTGGTCTCGCGGAGCGCCGCGGTCACCGAGGAGCTGACGGCGGCCTGCGGCGGGAAGGCCCTGCGGGCCGTCTGCCTGGACCTGTGCGACCCGTCCTCCTTCGCCGCCCTGCGGGAGCAGCTGGAGGAGGCTGCGGCGGACATCCGGCTGCTCATCAACAACGCCGGCTGCGGCTATCTGGACAACGTGGCCGACAGCCCGGCCTTCCACATCGCGGCCATGACGGATTTGAACACCCGGGCGCTCTCCCTGGTGACGAACCTGGCCCTGGCCCACATGGGCCGCGGGAGCCACATTTTGAACATCTCGTCCATCGCCTCCTTCTGCCCAACGCCGCGGATGACGGTGTACAGCGCGACGAAGGCCTACGTGACGGCCTTCAGCCGCGGCCTGCGGGAGGAGCTCCGGCCCCGGGGCATCACGGTCACGGCCGTCTGCCCGGGCCCCATGGCCACGGACTTCCTGCGGGTGGGCGGCATCCAGGGCCGTTCCCGGACCTTCGACACGCTGCCCTACTGCGACCCGCAGAAGGTGGCGGCAGGTTCCCTGCGGGCGGCGCTGCGGGGCCGGGCGGTGTACACGCCGCGCACGTTCTACAAGCTGTACCGGGGGCTGACGAAGGTCCTGCCCCAGGCCCTGGCCGTGAAGCTGGCCGGCACGTGAGGATTCCCCTTGACCCCGGCGCAAAAACCTGATACAATGGCATCCACCGAACCGTCGGTGCAACCCCGCCGCCAGCGCGGCGGGCCCATGGGGGCGTACCGGTTTCGACGGGGGCGGTGAGGCTGGAATAGCGAGCAGAGGCGCCTGGCCTCTATAAAACGGGCAACTTCTTAAAAGTAACTGACAACAATCAAGTTGCTCTGGCTGCCTAATTAGGCGCCCGTCCCACCCGGAAGGACCACGAGCCGGGCTGGGGCGTCGATGAGTGGTGAACGTGCGCATGGTAAGCTTTGCCCATGCCATGTAATATGAAGCTACCGAACCGCAGAGGGTGTCAATTCCCGCTGGGGCGAGGGAATGTAAAGAATTGACTGCGCTCGGAGAAGTTCTTGTCAAGCCGCTTTCGGACAGGGGTTCGACTCCCCTCGCCTCCACCAATTCAATCGCTGGTCGAACCCCAGGTGGCGAGATTATCGTCTTGCCTTACGGTTTCGCGCTGGCGGCCAAGTTAGAGAGCAGGCTTTAAGAGGCCTGTTCTCTTTCTTTTTAGGTAGTCGAGTAGTCCGCGCAACAAAGTTTCTTACGCGGGTATGTGATACATGAG
>CAJFNZ010000042.1 GCA_904395905.1 uncultured Oscillospiraceae bacterium
CATTTCCCCACGGGAAACTGCCCTCCGGGTGGTTGTAAAACAGGAAGATTCCCGCCGCCGCAACCAGGACCCAGGCCAATGTGCGGGTATGCCGGTTTTTCACGGCAGCGCCTCCTCTCCGAAGCTGTTTTCAGTTTATCACAGCTGCCTCCTGGGCGCAAGCCGCCCTGAGGCGCTTTTTCTCTTTACAGGCGGGATTTTTTCGGATATAATGCTCCCTAGACTGATATTTGTGAGAGTGAATTCCCATGATGATTGCATTTGAAGAGTACAAGGGAAAGCTGAACGCCCTCAAGCCCAAGCTGGACGAGCTGGCCGTCTCCCTGAACCTGGAGGCCGACCGGGAGGAGCTGGAGCGGCTCCACGCCCAGATTGACGCCCCGGGCTTTTGGGACAACCAGGAGGTCTCCCAGAAGGTCATGAAGCGGGCCCGCCAGCTGGAGGCCAAGGCCGAGCGCTACGAGAAGATGGGCGGCCAGTGGGAGGACCTGATGACCATCTGCGAGATGGCCCAGGAGGAAAACGACGACTCGATGCTCGACGAGCTGACCGAGGGCTACGGCCAGCTGGAGCAGGACATGGAGTCTGCCCGGCTGGAGACGCTGCTGACCGGGGAGTACGACCACGCCAACGCCCTGCTGTCCTTCCACGCCGGCGCCGGCGGCACCGAGGCCCAGGACTGGTGCCAGATGCTCTACCGGATGTACACCCGCTGGGCCGAGCGCCACGGCTACTCCTATAAAATCCTGGACTACCTGGACGGCGACGAGGCCGGCCTCAAGTCGGCCGACATCATGATTGAGGGGCCCGACGCCTACGGCTTCCTCAAGAGCGAGTCCGGCGTCCACCGGCTGGTGCGGATCTCGCCCTTCGACGCCTCGGGCCGCCGCCACACCTCGTTCTCGGCGGTGGAGGTCATCCCGGAAATCCCTGACGACGTGGAAGTGGACATCCGCCCCGAGGACATCGAGATGCAGGTCTATCGGTCCTCCGGCGCCGGCGGCCAGCACATCAACAAGACTTCCTCGGCGGTGCGGCTGATTCACAAGCCCACGGGCATTGTCGTCTCCTGTCAGACCGAACGGAGCCAGTTCCAGAACAAGGAGACCTGTATGAAGATGCTCCGCTCCAAGCTGGTGGAAATCAAGGAGCGGGAGCACCTGGAGAAGATCTCCGACATCAAGGGCGACCAGAAGAAAATCGAGTGGGGCAGCCAGATCCGCAGCTACGTCTTCATGCCGTACACCCTGGCCAAGGACACGCGGACGGGCTACGAGTCCACCAACATCAACGCCGTGATGGACGGGGACCTGGACGGGTTCATCAACGCCTATCTGAACTGCGCCGCCACGGGGAACTGGGCGACGAAATCGTGAGGGTTCCCAAATCCGCCCTTGCTTTTCGGGGGAATCTGTGGTAAAATAACGCTCACGATTGAGATGCAGCCGTCTGCACCATACCGGGCCGCTCCGGCGGGCCGTCAAATTTGGAGGAAGTTATGAGTATTCCTGCGATTATTGTCACCATCATTCTCGTCATTTCGGCCGTGCTGCTGATTGGCATCGTGCTGCTCCAGTCGGGCAAGAGCGAAGGCCTGTCCGGCGCCCTGGTGGGGTCCTCTTCCGAGTCCTTCCTGGGGAAGAACAAGAGCCGCACCTGGGACGCCAAGATTTCCCGGGCCACCAAGTGGATTGCCGCGGTGTTCCTGATTTGCACCTTTGTGCTGAACCTGCTGTAAAACGGATGCAACTGCGCCCCGTCCATCGGACGGGGCGCTTTTCCACGGTGCGGGAGGAGTTGCAATGCTGGAAGTTTGCTTTTCAGACGCGGTCAAAGGGGCTTTGCTGATGGCGCAGCACTGCGGCGGCCGGCGGCCGGGCGGCGCGGTCAGCGTCATCACCGACCGGCGGGGGCCGCTTGCCTCCCTCGCAAAGCTGCGGGAAATCCGCCGGTACCGGAAGCGGCAGGCGGCGCTGCAACGCCAGGCCGTCCCGCTGGGCGGCTGGCGGGAGGACGTTGTCGGGCTTTCCTTCGGGCTGTCGGAGGGAGACATCCGCGCCCCCCTTGCCGCGGGGGACTGTCCGCGGCGGGCCTATCTCTGGGAGCAGTTTTCCTTTGACCGGTACGGCGAGCGGGAGGACCTGGGCGCGTCCTTCCGGAAGTTTTGGGACGGCGCGCTGGCGGATCTGCGGAAACTGAAGGGCGGCCCGCAGGCCGTCCGGGTCTGGCTGGACGACACCCCCGACGCCCGGTGCGGCCTCCTGTTTCTTGCGGAGCGGCTCGCGCCCGCCGATTCGGACGTACACGTGGTGGAGCTGCCGAAGCGGGTGGCACAGGGCGCGCACGAGGCGGTGGAATACCGCGGCTGGGGAGAGGTGGAGCCGCAGCTGTTCGGGACGTTCCTGGACCGGGAGCGGGCGCTGACCGGGGCGGAGCTGGACAGCCTGGCCGGCCGGTGGCGGCGCTTGCAGGAGGAAAACGCACCGCTGCGGGTGGTCCGGGACGGCGCCATCGTCAGCGCCGACATCGACTACTATGACGACCGGATCCGCAGCTGCTTTCCGGAGGCGCCGTGCAAAGTGGCGCAGATTATCGGGGAGGCGCTGGGGCGGCAGAAGATTCTCACAGGCGACGTGTTTGTGGCCCAGCGCGTCCGGCACTTCCTGGAAACCGGGGAGCTGGTGGTTGTGGGAAGCGGGGAGACGGACTTTTACCGCACCACGGTGGCCCGCGCCCGGTGACAGGCCGCCGATCCATCGGCCGTTTCGGACGCACGTGTCGGTTTTGGACATTTGTCACGCGGTATCCTTGACAGCGGCAAACGTGACTGTTATATTGATAATCAGATTATCGATAATCGAAATATCGAAGAGGAGGGCTGTTGTATGGCGGTTTCAGATCCCACCATCGACCGGCGGATTCTGGTCAGCGCCAGGCGGGAGTTTCTCGCCAATGGCTTTGACAAGACGAGCCTGAACGCCATCTGCCAGGGAGCCGGCATCACGACCGGCGCTCTGTACAAGCGGTACCGGGGCAAGGAGGACCTGTTTTGCGCGGTTGTGGCCGGAACCGTTTCGGATCTGGAGGCCGTTGTGGAGGAGCGCCGAGCGCAGGATGTCCATGCGCTGACTGACGCCCAGCTGATTCACGCCTGGGAAATGGATGAGGCGGATATGCTCTGGTGGTTCCGCTTTCTGCATACGCGGCGGGAGGACTTCGTGCTGCTGCTGACCTGTGCCGACGGCACGGCATACCGCAATTTCCAGCACGATTGGGTGGCAAAGATGACGGAGGCCACCGGCGCCTATTTGGCGGAGGCCCAGCGGCGCAATCTGTGCCGGCGGGATGTGGGGCCGGAAGAGCTGCACATTCTGCTGACGGCCTTTTGGGCGACCATCTATGAACCCTTCATCCACGGGTTCACCTGGGAGCAGATGGAGGCCCATGTCCGACTGGTTTGCCGCCTCTTCTGCTGGAAGGACACCCTCCAGTTCCGCATGGCGCCCAGGCCCTAGGGGGCCGGGGGCTGCCGGCGGAGAAGTGCCCCTTTGAGTTAGCTATTTCTAACTAAGTGAGAAGAAAAGAAGGCGTTTTTCATGTTCCAAAAGGTCCTGGAGTACGCCGGACCGTATCGGCGGACCGTCTGGGCCTCGGTAGCGGTGATGCTGGTGGGCGTCGCCCTGAGCGTTGCGCCGTATCTGCTTCTGTATCAGATGTTGGAGCCGGTTCTGCTGGGCAAGCCCCTGGGGGGGCGGCGATACGGCCCTGCGGGTGGGGGCCATCGCCCTTTGCGCCGTGCTGTACGCGGTGTGCTATGTCGAGGGGCTGCGGCTGTCCCACCGGGCGGCATACCACACTTTGGAAAATTTGCGGATTTCCCTGCAAGAAAAGCTGGAGCGCCAGCCGCTGGGCGTCGTCCAGGAGCAGGGCGTCGGCGCCGTCAAAAAGATGTTCCTGGACGACATCGAATCCATTGAGCTGCTGCTTGCCCATGCGCTGCCAGAGGGGCTGGCCAACGTGGCGGTGCCGCTGACGGTGTACCTGGCCATGTTCTTCGTGGATTGGCGGCTGGCGCTGCTGTCGCTCAGCTCGCTGCCCCTGGGCCTGGTGGCCATGGCCGCCATGTACCGGACCGGCGTCCGGCAAATGGGCCGGTATTATGCGGCGGCGCAGAAGATGAACAACACCATCGTGGAGTATATCAACGGCATGGAGGTGGTCAAGGTCTTCAACCGGGACGGGGAGTCCTACCGGCGGTTTGAACAGGATGTCCGGGAATATCGTGACTTCACGCTGGCCTGGTATCGGGTCTGCTGGCCGTGGATGGCCCTGTACCACACGGTCCTGCCCTGTGTGGCGCTGGTGACGCTGCCGGTGGGCGCCTATTGGGTCCTGACGGGCCTCTCGACGCTCCCGGATTTTGCCTTGGTGCTGTGCATGGGGTTTGCCGTGGGCGCGCCGCTGCTGCGGGCGCTGGGTTTCCTGTCCAGTCTGCCGCAGGTCCACTACAAAGTGACCGCCCTGGAGCAGCGGATGGCCGCGCCGCCCCTGCGGCAGACCGATGCGCCCTTCCGGGGGGCGGGGACGGATGTGGACTTTGACGACGTTCACGTTTCCTATGGGGAGGAGGAGGTCCTCCACGGCGTCACCATCCATGTGCCGCAGGGAAGTTTGGTGGCGCTGGTGGGGGAGTCCGGAAGCGGAAAATCCACCTTGGCCAAGCTGCTGGTCCACTACTACGACGTCACGGCCGGAGCCGTCCGGGTGGGCGGCCAGGACGTGCGGGAGATGGGCCTGGAGGCCCTCAACCGTCAGATTTCCTACGTGGCCCAGGAGCAGTACCTGTTCCGCACCACGCTCCAGGAGAACATCCGCCTGGGGCGGCCCGACGCCACGGACCAGGCGGTGTGGGAGGCCGCCCTGCGGGCGCAGTGCGGCCCCTTCCTGGCGCGGTTGGAGAAGGGAATCCACACCGATGCCGGCGATGGGGGCAAAGAGCTTTCCGGCGGCGAGCGTCAGCGGATTTCCCTGGCCCGGGCCCTGCTCAAAGACGCGCCCATTGTGGTTCTGGACGAGGCCACGGCCTTTTTGGACGCGGAGAACGAGGAGCGGATGAACGCGGCCATCGCCCAGGTCATCCGGGGGAAGACCGTGGTGGTCATCGCGCACCGGCTCCAGTCGATTGTGGGAGCCGACCGGATCTTTGTACTGGAGGCGGGAAGGCTGGCGGACGCCGGCACCCACGGGGAGCTGCTGGCCCGATGCCCGGTATACCGGAAGCTGTGGCAGGCTTCCGAGGAGAGTGCCCGGTGGATGCTCGCCGGAGGAACGGGAGGGGATGCTCTGTGATTGCGTTGATGCGGCGGATCCTGGCCGTGGCCGGACCGTACAGAGGGCGAATTCAGCTGGCCGCCGTCTGCTCGTTTTTCAAGTCCCTGCTGGCAAAGGCGCCGCTGTTTCTGACCTGGGTAATCCTGTCGGCCTTTTCCGGAGGCACGGCCGACGGCGGACTGTGCCTCCGGGCAGGCCTGGTGCTGGTGCTGTGCCTGGCGGCCCAGGCGCTTCTTCACCACGGGGCCGACCGGCTTCAGTCGGCCGCCGGCTACCTGGTGTTCTCCGACCTGCGCATCGCGCTGGGAGCCCACCTGCGGCGGATGCCCATGGGATATTTTACCGAGGGGAACATCGGGCGCATCAGCGCGGTGCTGTCTTCGGACATGGTTTTCATCGAGGAGAACTGCATGAATGTGCTGGCAGACCTGATGAGTTACGGGTTTTCCCAGGTGATTCTGCTGGGCTTTTTAGCGGCGTTCGACTGGAGGCTGGGGCTGGCCGCGCTCCTCCTTGCGCTGGCGGCGGTGGCGGTGGCGCGGGCCATGGGCCGGGAGGCGCTCCGGGACTCGGAGGCCCGCCAGGCACAGAATCAGCGGCTCACCGAGGCGGTGCTGGACCACATCGAGGGCATCGCCGTCATCAAGGCCTATCATCTGCTGGGGGAGAAGTCGCGGCAGCTGACCGACAGCTTCCGCCGGAGCTGCGAAACCAGCCTGCGCTTTGAGGAGCACCACAGCCCCTGGCAGCGGCGGCTGCTGCTGATTTACGGCCTGGGCGCGGCGGCGCTGATTGGGCTGGCCGCGGCTCTGTACAGCAGGGGAGAGCTTCCGGCCATGTCGCTGGTCGCCATGCTGCTGGTTGCCTTGGACCTGTTCGGGCCCTTGAAGGCCCTTTACAGCCAGGCCACGCGGCTGACGGTGATGAACAGCTGCATGGACCGGGTGGAGGCGGTCTTTGCCGAACCCCAGCTGCCCGACAGCGGCCGGGAACATCTGCCGGAGCGGTTCGGCGGGCCGGAAGTGGAGTTCCGTCACGTGTCCTTCGGCTACGGGGAGCGGGAGGTCCTGCACGATGTGTCCTTCTCGGCGCCGCGGGGGAGCACTGTGGCCCTGGTAGGCCCCAGCGGCGGCGGCAAGTCCACGGTTGCCAGCCTGCTGACCCGCTTTTGGGATGTCCAAAGGGGGCAGGTGCTGGTCCGAGGCCGAGACATCCGACAGGTGCCGCTGGGAGAGCTGATGGACCAGATGAGCGTGGTCTTTCAGCGGGTGTACCTGTTCCAGGACACGGTGTTCAACAACATCCGGATGGGCCGCCCCGACGCCACCCGGGAAGAGGTGCTGGACGCCGCCCGGAAAGCCCGGTGCTACGACTTTGTCCAGCGGCTTCCGCAGGGGTTCGACACGATGGTGGGGGAGGGCGGCGCGACGCTCTCCGGAGGAGAAAAACAGCGGATTTCCATTGCGCGGTGTATTCTCAAAGACGCGCCCATTGTCATCCTGGACGAGGCCACGGCCAGTGTGGATGCCGACAATGAGCGGGAAATCCAGGAGGCGCTGAGCCAGCTGTGCCGGGGAAAAACACTGCTGGTCATTGCCCACCGGCTCCATACCATTCGGGATGCCGACACCATTCTGGTGGTGGACGACGGCCGCATAGTCGAATCGGGCACCCACGGGCAGCTCATGGCCCGAGGCGGGCTCTATCGGGACCTGGTGACCATCCGCCGGGAGACCAAAGGCTGGAACCGCCGGCAGACGGGGGAATAGAAATGTTTGGGAGAGCCGGAACCGGCTCTCCCAATTTTGCAGGACGTGTGGTATAATACAAGACAACTTCCGCGCGCGGCCGCAGGAGCCGGACCGCCCGGCGCCGGCGGTCACGTATTGTTGCCGAAAAGCGGTAGGTTTTTCAGCGTGCCCGGCGCCGTGTTCGCACGGCGGCAGCGGAAACGGAGCGGACTTTGCCCAACGGGGCCCCCATGGGACGGGAGTCCCATGGGGAGAAGGACTGCGCCCGCAGGCGCGTTTCCGAGGCCAACCGCCCGCAGGGCGGCTCTTAGGC
>CAJFNZ010000043.1 GCA_904395905.1 uncultured Oscillospiraceae bacterium
GTAAGGATGAGGTCCCCAGTTCAAATCTGGGTAGCAGCTCCAGAATTTCTGTTCCGGCCGGTTCCGCAGTGCGGTGCCGGCCGGAGACGGAAACCATAAGGGGATTGTCCGTGGTTTACGCGGGTGTAGCTCATCTGGTAGAGCGCCACCTTGCCAAGGTGGAGGTAGCGAGTTCGAGCCTCGTCACCCGCTCCAATTTTGGTGCCATAGCCAAGTGGTAAGGCAAAGGTCTGCAAAACCTTCATTCCCCAGTTCAAATCTGGGTGGCACCTCCAAGTCGAAGCAAAGTACGCTTTGCTTCGACTTTTTTGTGTTTTCCCGGGCTGTGGGTATGGCGGCGGTTTGCTGAATCCGACGACAGCGGGGAGCGGCCCGGCAGGCGGACGTGCCGCCGGATTCTTTTTTGAAAATGCGGAACTTCCCGCGCTGCGCGTCGTCTACTTCTTTGAACGGCTTCCCGGCCGATATGCGTGAAAAACAAGGAGGAACCTCTTATGATGAACCAGAAAGTGACCGCTTTTGTCCTGTCGGCGGCCATGGCGGCGGCTCTGACGGTCCCAGCCTACGCGGCGGACGGAGGCAACGATGTGGCGGTCTGCCCCAGCCCGGAACCGGTTTCCCAGAGCGACCTTGCGGCGGAAACGGATCCGCAGGCCCCGGACAGTGTGCTGTACTACGGCCAGGTGACGGAAATTCAGACGGACGACGCCGGGGCGGTGACCGCGCTGCATCTCCAGTCGGACCGCTACGGCGAGTATGTCATGCTGGTGTCGGAGGACACCGTCTGGATTGACAGCGGCAACTACGCGGCGTCGAGCCCGGAGGACCTGGAGGTTGGCGAGTCGGTTTACGTCTTCCACAGCTCTGTATCGACCCATTCGCTCCCGCCGCAGTCCCAGGCCTATGCAGTCATCCGGAATATTCCGCAGGATGTCGGCGCAGGGCAGTATGCCACCATCGGTGAAATCGCCGAGAATTCGGATGGCACGTATCAGATTTTGACGGCCGACGGGAGTATGTATCTCACGGTGGGAAGCGACACCGTCCTTTCCGCCTATGCGGCGGGTGCGACGTTCCAGCTCTCCGATTTGGAGGCGGGGGACCGGATTGTGGCCTGGTACGACATTGCCCTGCTCAGCTACCCCGGCCAGGCGTACGCGCACCACCTGATGCTGCTGCCCGAGGAGACGGCGGCCCCTTCCGAGGGGGATGCCGTTGCCCTGGAGCTGGACGGCACGGCGGCGGACGTGACCGGTCGATACGAGAACGGTACGGTCATGGTCCCGGTGGCTGCGGTGGCCGAGGCCCTGGGATTCGATGTGACGTACACCCGCGAGGGCAGCCAGGCGCCGGAAATTACGGTGGAGAGCAACGATTTCCGGGTACAGATGACCATCGGCAGCAATCTGGTGACGGGCGTGACGAAGATCCCCGGCGCAGTGGGCATGACGGCGCCGCAGGACTACGGCATGGCGCCGTACATTGTCGAGCCCGGAACCACCTGGGCGCCGGCGCAGCTGTTCGAGATGCTGGGAAAGACCGTGACGCTGGAGGGGACGCTGCTGTCGATTCAGTGACGGACCCTGCAGAGCGGACGGCTCCATGGAATACAGACGGAGGGCGCATCGCTGGCGATGCGCCCTCTTTTTGGGGTTTGGAGGCCGGGGGCGGCAATCAGTCCGCCCGGAGGGCCTCGACGGGCTGGAGCTTGGAGGCCTTGGCTGCGGGGTAGAGGCCGAAGCCGACGCCCATGGCCACGGAGAACAGGAAGGCGCCGGCGGACATCAGAAGGTTCGGGAGGATGATGGCCCGCAGGATGAGGCGGCCGGCCAGCACGGTGCCGGCCACGCCGACGGCGATGCCCAGCAGGCCGCCGATGCCGCAGACCACGGACGCTTCAATGAGGAACTGGGCCAGGATGGATTTGCGCCGGGCGCCGATGGCCTTGCGGATGCCGATTTCCCGTGTGCGCTCGGTGACGGTGACGAGCATGATGTTCATGATGCCGATGCCGCCCACCAGCAGGGAGATGGAGGCGATGCCGCCGAGGACCATGCTCATCATCCGGTTTCTGGCGTCGGAGGCCCGGATGTCCTGGTTTTCCGAGTAGACGTTGAAGTACCCTCGCTCGTTGTCAATCTGCCCCTTGAGGAAGCCGGAGACCCGGGAGGACACCTCGGCGGTGGTCTCGCTGCTGGCCGCCCGGATGGTGAAAGAGTCCAGAGTGTTCCGGTGGTTGAGCAGGCGGTTGAGGGTGTAGGGGACCACCGCCATATTGTCCATGGAGTATTCGGAATCGGGGTCCTTGGCCCGGTAGACGCCGACGACGGTGAAGGGATGGCTCTGCAGCAGCACGGTCTTTCCCACCGGGTTTTGGTAGTTGAAGAGGTGCTGGGCGGTGCGGGCCCCCAGGACGATGACCTGCTGGCTCGACTGAATGTCCATCTGGCAGAGGTCCCGCCCGCGCTCAATTTGAAAGTTGTTGCAGAGGGAGAACTGCGCGCTGCCCAGCTTGATGGTGGGGGAGCCGGACTCCATGTCCTCGGTGGACCTGTCCAGGTAGCGGAGGGGCCCTTCCGCGGTGCCGTCGGGAGTGACCCCGTAGATGAGGGGCCCCAGGCCGATGCAGTAGTCGTAGAGCGCCTGGGAGATGTCGGCGCCGTCCCACTGTTCGGCGGAGACGGTGATGCGGTTGTTTCCCAGCCGCTCGTAGTAGGCCTTGAGCTGGCGGTTGGAGCCCTGCACCACCGACACCATGATGATGACGGCGGCGACGCCGATGATGATTCCCAGCATGGTCAGCAGGGAGCGCACGCGGTTGGCACGGATGGACTTGAACGCCATCCGGAAAGACTGTTTCAGATTCATAGGGCAATCTCCTCCCGAGGGCAGTCCACGACAATCTGACCGTCGGCGATGCGGATGATTCGCTCTGCGGCGGCGGCCACCTTGTTGTCGTGGGTGATGAGCAGGATGGTGGTGCCCCGCTCCCGGTGAAGCTGATGGAGAATCTCCAGCACCTGGGCGCCGGTCTTGGAGTCCAGGGCGCCGGTGGGCTCGTCGGCCATGAGGATGGGGGCGCCGGTGGAGATGGCGCGGGCGATGGCGACCCGCTGCTGCTGTCCGCCGGACATCTGGGAGGGGTAGTTGTGCAGGCGGTCCCCCAGGCCGACGCGCTCCAGGGCCTCCCGGGCAATTTGCAGCCGCCGCTCGCCGCCCACGCCCTGGTAAATCAGAGGCAGCTCCACGTTTTCCAGCGCGTCCAGGGCGGGAATCAGGTTGTATCCCTGGAAGATAAACCCGATTTCCACGTTGCGGATGTGGGAGAGCTCGTCGTCCCGCATCTGGCTGGCCAGCTTGCCGTTGAGGCGGTAGACCCCGCGGGAGGGCAGGTCCAGGCAGCCCAGAATGTTCATCAGCGTGGATTTGCCGGAGCCGGAGGAGCCGATGATGGCCACAAACTCCCCGCGGTCGATGGACAGCGTGACGCCGTTGAGTGCGCGCACCTCGTTGTCCTGCCCTTCGTTGTAGAGCTTGTAAATGCGGTCCAACTGAATCAGGCTCATGGGTTCACCTCCTCACATCATGTCGAAGGAGCTGCCCGATTCCACCAGCTTCTGGGTGAAGATCTCGGCGCCCTCCTCCACGCCGCTGCGGATTTCCACCTGGGCGTTGTTGGCCAGGCCGGTCTCCACCGGCACCGCGTAGAAGCCGCGGGGGATCTCGGCGCTCTCGCCCAAATCGATGGCGTTGTCCGGCCGGCGGTCGGCTTTGACGAAGAGGCAGTTGCCCTGCTCGGTGTACTGGACGGCCTGCGCCGGCACCACCAGGCAGTTCTCGGACTCGGCCAGCACCAGCAGGTATTCGATGGACATCCCGCTCATCATGGCGCCGTCCTTGTTATCGACCCGGACGACGGCGGGGAAGTAGGACACGCCGTTTTCCGACTTGCCTGTCAGGCTGACGCTTTCGACCGTCCCCTCGAACGTGGTCTCCTCGCCGCCGAGGCCGGTCTGGGTGATGGTGCACGCCATGCCGTTTTTCACGCGGTTCACGTTGCGCTCGTCCACCTGGATTTCAATGCGCATGACCGAGGTGTCCGCCAGCAGGATTCCCAGCTGGCCGGCGTCGGCCGTCTGCCCCTGTTCCAGCAGGCACGTGAGGACCGTGCCGGAGATGGGGGCCTTGACGGACATGGCGGCCTCCTGTTCCAGGGATTTGTTCACCTTCTCCCGGGCGGCGGTCAGGGCGTCCTTGGCGTTTTCCACCGCGGAGAGGGCGCTTTCGACCCCTTCCCGGGCGGCGGTGACGGAGGCGCGCTTCTCCTCAATCTGCCGGTCCACCTCCTCCGGCCCCAGGACCAGGAGCGCCTGCCCCTGCTTGACCGGCGCATAGTTGTGCAGATAACTGGTCCGCAGAGGGCCCGCCACCTTGGCCGCCACCTCCCGGACCTCCTGATAGGCCAGCGTGCCGTTCTGGTAGGGATAGACGGTCTGGCCGTCCACGCGCAGGGAGGCGGTGGCCGCCATGCCGTCGGTCAATGTGCCGGGGTTGTCCAGGGTGATGACCGCCTCAAAGCACCGCGCGCCCTCGGGCGTCACGAACTCCACGCGGTGGATCTCGCTGATGCGGCCGGGCGCCGAACCCATCACGGCCGGCACGGACACGGTGGCCGCCTGGCCCACCTGGAGCTGGTCCAGATAGGCGTAGCTGTAATAGAGCGCCAGCTTGAGCCGGTTGGAGCTGACCAGCGTGGCGACTTTTTGGCCGGCGCTCACGTCGGCGTCGGGCAGAAGGGCGGATACCTCCACCAGCTTTCCGTCGAAGGGCGCGGTCACCGTCAGGTCGGACCGGGAGGCCAGCAGCTTCTGGTGCTCCGCCTCCGCCTCGGTCAGCTGCTTCTGCGCCGCCTGGAGCCGCTCGGAGGCGTCGGCGACGCTCTGCTCGGCGTCGGCCAGACCTTTTTTGGCCTCGGCGGTGGCCTTCTGGGCCTCCGAGGGATCCAGTTCATAGAGAACCGTCCCCTGTTCCACCCAGTCGCCCTCCTTCACGTGGAGCGCCAGAACCGTGGCGTTGGTCGGCGGGTTGAGGGAGACCGACTCCCTGGCGGAGGCCGAGCCGGAGCCCCGCACCGTGCTCTGAATGGTGTCCCGGGTCACCACGTCGGTGACAATCTGCGCCTGGTCGCCGCCGCCTTTGAGCAGACGCACGGCGCCGAAGACGGCGCCGGCCGCCAGCGCCGCCGCCAGAACGAGGGTGAGAATCCGCTTGGGCAGCCGCTTGCCGGCGCCCGGATATTGCATCTTGCGTCCCATGGTCAGACTTCCTTTCTGTGGGAGGGTGTCCCGTTTGATGGAACCAAGAATACCAGAAGAATCTTAAATTCCAATGGGGTGCAAATCTTAAAAATCCTTAACTGTGCGATGGAAAAAGCGCGGCCCCGCCGAACTTCGGCGGGGCCGCGCGCTGCGGGGCCTATGGACTGCCGGCCTCTGTGGGCAGGCGGATGGTGGTGCGGTATGCTTCGGCGCAATGGGAAATCTCCATTTGCCCGCCGTTGCGCTCCAGCAGGGCGCGGACGGTGGGCAGCCCGATGCCGCGGCTGTCCAGGCGGGGCGTCCTGGCAATCCGGTTTTCCAGTATCACCGCCACCCGGCCGGCCTCCTCGCGGACCGACAGCCGGATGGGACAGGCCGGGTCGGCGTACTTTTTCAGGTTGGCGCACAGGTTGTCGAAGACCCGGCAGATGTCCTCCGTTCGGACGGACAGGCGGTATTCCCCCTCCACCACAGGGGGCTCGGCCTGAAAGCCGGCGTCCGACAGATCGAAACACAGCTCCGCCAGCAGCTGCCCCAGAAAGACCGGGCCGGAGACCACCTCCCGCGCCGCCTCCGGAGCGGGGGCGGCCTCCACCTGGAAGTGGCGGAACATCTCGTCGGAGAGGGCGCGCATCTGCAGGGCCTTGTCCCACGCTTTTTGCAGGTACACCGCCCGTTCCGCCTCGTCCCGGCACGTCCCCAGGCGCAGGATTTCCAGGTACCCCATCAGCTTCGTCAGCGGGGTGCGCAAATCGTGGGAGAGGGAGGTAATCAGCTGGCTGTTGGCGCGGATGGCCCCGGTCTCCCGGGCCATCTGCTCCAGCACTGCCAGGCGCATCTCCTCGATGCTCCGCCCCAGGTCCGCCAGCTCGTCGCGCCCCTTGGACACCACCCGGTATTCCAGATCCCCGCCGGCCAGCACCTGCATATCGCGGGAGAGGCGCGTGATGCGCCGAATCAGCAGCACGGTGTAGGGGACGACAATCAGGAAGAAGCACAGGCCGGCGCACAGCAGGGAGAGAATCCGGCAGGCCCCGTCGTAGTAGAAATAGTTGGGCATGGGGTAGGCGTACAGGGTCCCGTCGGCGCAGGCAATCGCCCGCCCGCCGTAGGACGCCAGCAAGTCGGTATCCAGCGCCTCGGGAACCTCCAGGTACAGCTCCACCTGGGGGTGCTGCCGCGTCCAGGCGGTGTCCCGCAGGGCCTCCTGCATCGTCAGGCCGCGGGCATCCACGTGGCGCTGGAAGTCCGCCGCCGCGTCGCCGTACCGGTCATACCAGTGGGCCTCAAACCAGGCGGAGCGGAAAAACCGGGGCAGGGCGGCGTCGTAGAGCAGAATCTGCAGGGCCAGGGCGGCCGCCAGGGCCACGGCGGCGACGGCAACGAATTTCAGCCCCAGGCGGGAGGGGCCGTGCCATCTATTCAATGCGATACCCCTTTCCCCACACGGTGGTGATGAGCTCCGGGTTCCGGGGGTCCCGCTCCACCTTTTCCCGCAGCTTGCGGATGTGGACCATCACCGTGTTGCTGGAGGGGGCGAAGTACGGCTCCTCCCACACGCTCTCATAGAGGTTCTGCGCGGAAAAAATCTTGCCGTGGTGGAGCAGCAGCAGGCGGAGCAGCCGATACTCCTTCTCGGTCAGGTTCAGCTGCCGGCCGGCCAGCCACGCCTCGTTGCGCTCGCAGTTGAGGCGCAGGCCCCGCCATTCGACGTACTGGTCCACGCCGGAGTCGAGTTTCCCCTTGTAGACCTGGTAGCGGCGCAGCAGCCCCTTGACCCGGGCCATCAGCTCCGGGTAGGAGAAGGGCTTGGCCAGGTAGTCGTCGCCGCCGGACGAGTAGCCCATGGTCAGGTCCGAGTCCTGGGTCTTGGCCGTCAGGAACAGAATCGGCACATTCCACCGTTCCCGCAGGCGCAGGCACACCTGGTAGCCGGAGATCCCGGGCATCTTCACGTCCAGGATGACCAGATCCGTGTCCGGCGTGAACCGGGCCAGGGCCTCCTCGCCGCTGGCGGCTTCGGTCACGGCAAACCCCTCGCTCTCCAGCAGGACCTTCACCACGTGCCGGATTTCCGCTTCGTCGTCCACAATCAGGATGTGGGCGGTTGTCTGTGGCGCCATGGGCGTCCTCCTCTCCCGGTGCCGGCCGCGCAGGCGGCGGCAGCTGGCGTTTTGTCTGTATCATACCATCTGCGGGCCGCGCCGTAAACCCCCTGCGATTACGTTCGCTTCCGCAGCATGGCGCGCAGCGCCAGGGCCGCGCAGAACAGCAGCGCCGCCACCGGCCAGATGACCCAGGTGATGTCCCAGCGCTGCGTCGGGAAGCTCACGCCCAGGTAGGCCGCCGGCACCAGGCACCAGTACACGTTGGTGAAGGCCTCGTTCCGCCGGTCCTCCGCCTTCTTCTCCCGGGTGAAATCCCCCTCCTCCAGCAGCTTTTGATAGCTCTCCCAGATGCAGACGGCGCGGACAATCAGATGGACCCCCGCGGCCACCAGGACGAGCAGGGCGGCCACGGCGCAGCCCACCAGGAAAGCATCCTCCGAGATGGCCGCGGCCACCACCGGCGCCGCGCCGAGGATGCACAGCGTAATCCCCGCCACCAGCGACCGCTTGTAGGCCGGCCCATAGGCCGTCTGCCGGGTTTCCGCCAGGCCGGCCACGCCGTATTCGGGCGCGATGGCCTCGGTTTCCAGATACTCGTAGCGCTCCAGGCGGATGCCGCCCGAGACGAACAGGGCGACCGCCGTCGCCACGAAGGCCAGCAGCACGCAGACGCCGATGGCCGCCGCCGCGGGCTCCGACAGGGCGATGCGCCGCGTCTCCGCGGCGACGCACAGGAGAATCAGCGTCACCGGCGAGAGGATGCACAGGCTCACGCCCGCCGCAATCTTCGGCGTGGTCTCCCGCACGGCGGCGAGAAAGCCGTTGGCCTCCTCCAGCGTGACGGCGCGCGCCGCCTCGCCGCCGTCCTCCCCGTTGACGCAGCCGTCCTCCTGGGGCGCTTCCTCCTTCAGGAGATAGTCGGTGCTGACGCCGAACAGCTCGCTCATTTTGAGAATCTTGTCCAAATCCGGCAGGGAGGCCATGGACTCCCATTTGGACACCGACTGCCGGGACACGCCGAGGCGCACGGCCAGCTCCTCCTGGGACCACCCCTGTCCCTTCCTCAGCTTCATGATTTTCTCCGCAAGAATCATGCGGCACCCTCCTTATCTGTGGACTTCTGGACTTCGTCTGCCGTAACCATACCAGAAAATCCGGTTGCGCGCCACCAAGTCGGCTTGAAACCTTGTCAACCGCCGGTTGCGGCCGTGTTTTGGGCCGTTGGTTGGGGCGTTTCCCGGGCGGAGCGGGCCGCCGGACCGGGGCGCGGGCCTGCCGCATCCCGGGGGGAACCGCCGGAGAGGCGAACGAGCTGCCGAGAATCTCCGCAGCGGCGGTTCTCGGCAGCTCGTTTTCCGGCCCCGGTTCCTGCGCAGGGCTGCCCGCTGCGTGTCCGGGGGCCGTCAGCGGGAGCGGCGGTTGTAGAGCTTGGCCAGGCCGCCCTCGCTGGTCTCCCGGTACTGCCGGGCCAGGTGGATGCCCGTGTCGTACATGGACTTGACCACCATGTCGAAGGTGATGCGCTGGGTGTCCGCCAGGAGGAACGCCAGGTTCAGGCAGTTGAGGGCCCGCATGGCCGCGACGGCGTTCCGCTCGATGCAGGGGATCTGCACCAGGCCGCAGATGGGGTCGCAGGTGAGGCCCAGGTGGTGCTCCAGGGCGATTTCCGCCGCGTACTGGGTCTGGGCGGTGTTCAGGCCGCACAGGACGCACAGCGCCGCCGAGGCCATGGCGCACGCCGAGCCGATTTCCGCCTGGCAGCCGCACTCGGCCCCGGAGATGGAGGCGTTCCGCTTGATGAGCGACCCAATCAGCCCCGCCACGGCCAGGGCGTGGAGGACCTCCTCGTCGCTGTTGCCCCGGCGCTCCTGCATATACCGCAGCGTCGCCGGCAGGACGCCGCAGGCCCCGCAGGTGGGGGCGGTGACGATGGTGCCGCAGTCGGCGTTCTGCTCGCTGACGGCGTAGGCATAGGCGCTGACAATCCGGCACTCCCGCAGGGCCGCGAACTCGTTTTCCACGGTCTGCTCATAGAGGTACTTGGCCTTCCGCTCCACCCGCAGGCCGCCCGGCAGGATGCCCGTGGCCGCGAGGCCCTCGTCGATGGAGCGCTTCATGGCCTGCCAGATGCCGTCCAGGAAGTCCCAGACCTCGGGGCCCTCGTTGACCTCCACGTACTCCCAGAGGCGCAGGCTCCGCAGCCGGCAGAAGTCGAGGATCTCGGCGAAGGAGTTCTCCGGGTAGACCTCCGGCGGCTCCACGTCCGGCTGGCCGGCCACCAGGATGTCGCCGCCGCCGATGCTCTCCACCCGCATCGGCGGCAGGGCCCGGCCGCCGGTCCAGGCGGTGAACTCCAGCGTGTTGGGGTGACGGTAGGCCGCGCCGGGCTCGGCGTCGGAGAAGACGATTTCCGTGGGCGTCGGGGCCAGCACTTCCCGCAGCACCCGGTCGGTGCCGTGGCCCTTGCCGGTCTTGGAGAGGGAGCCGTAGAGGGTGACGGTGTACTTCTCCGCGCCGGGGTGCTGCTGCCGGAAGAGCCGCGCCGCCCGCTCCGGGCCGATGGTGTGGGAGCTGGACGGGCCCTTGCCGATTTTATAGAGGTCCTGGATGGATTTCATAGCAACCGTTCCTTTTTCCTGCCGGGCGGCGCCCGGCTGTTGTCCCCTCCACTATACCAAATTCCGCGGGAAAATCAAAGGTTTCGTTCGGCCGCGCCGGTCTTTTTTCGGTGGAGCGCCTCCAGGGACAGCTCGCCGGCCAGGCGGAACAGGGCGTCGGCGAGGACCTGCTCGGCCGGCAGGCCGGCCCGGCCGGCGATGCGGCAGTAGAAGGCCGCCGTGGCGGCGTCCAGCGTGACGGTGAATTGGGCCATGGCTACCTCCTACCCCTCAATCTGCACCACGCGCACCGGCGCGGCGCCGTCGTAGACGTGGATGTCGTAGAGCTTCCCGGGCAGGGGGCCCAGGACGAAGAACCCCTGGTCGTCGGCGGTGGTGTGCAGGGCCGGCTGGCGGCTCTCGCAGTCCACGGCCAGGACCACGGCCCCCGGTGCCGGCTCGCCGTCCCAGCGGGTGACGGTGCCGGTGACGATGCCCCCGGCCGGCGGCGGCAGGGTCAGCTGGGCCTCCACCCGCTCGCCCGGCACGGGCTTGATGTAAAATCGCAACAGACTTCCCATGGTACAGGACCTCCCCAAATCTCAGCACTGATTTCCGGCGGCGGCCGGGGTATTTCATCCTATGCGGGGGATTGACAAAGGTGATATAATGTAGGCAGTATTGTGGTAACTGCGCCCAGATACCGGCGCAGGCCGCTCCGAAAGGATGGAAGATGATGGCGAACGGAAAGAAAGTGCAGCAAATCACCGATATGGAGGTGGATTTCGCCCAGTGGTACACCGACGTCTGCAAGAAGGCGGAGCTGATTGACTACTCCTCCATCAAGGGAATGTTCGTGTACCGGCCGTACGGCTACGCCATCTGGGAGAACATCCAGAAGGAGCTGGACGCGCGCTTCAAGGAGACCGGCCACGAGAACGTCTACCTGCCGGTGCTGATTCCCGAGTCCCTGCTCCAGAAGGAGAAGGACCACGTGGAGGGCTTCGCCCCCGAGTGCGGCTGGGTGACGTACGGCGGCAGCGAGAAGCTGGA
>CAJFNZ010000044.1 GCA_904395905.1 uncultured Oscillospiraceae bacterium
ATGCCGGCGGCCCGGATGGCGTCCAGCCAGTAGCGGAACTGGTCCATATCCCAGCAGAGCTGGGTCATAATATAGTCTGCCCCGTTGTCCTGCTTCTGCTTCAGGAAAGCGATGTCGGCCTCCAGGCTGCGGCAGGCGATGTGCCCCTCCGGGGAGCCGGCCACGGCGATGGTGAACTTGTCGCCGAACTCCTCCCGGACGAACTTCACCAACTCGGTCGCGTAGTGGAGGTCGCCGCCGGTGCCTGTCCAGCCGAAGGGCAGGTCGCCCCGCAGGGCCAGGATGTGGTCGATGCCGTTGTCCAGGTACGTCTGGAGCTGCTGGCGCATCCCCTCGCGGGTGTTGCCCACGCAGGTGAAGTGGCTGACGGGCACGCAGCGGCCGTCGGCCTGGATTTTCCTCAGCACCTCCAGGTTCTTGCCCACGTTGGTGCCGCCGGCGCCGTAGGTGCAGGAGATATAGTCGGGATGCAGGGTGTAGAGCTGCTCCAGCACGCCGCCGGGGCCGCAGAGCTTCTCCATGCCGGCGTCGGTCTTGGGCGGGAACACCTCGAAGGAAAACGCGGCGCGGGTTTCAAAGATATCGGTGACGGACATACGAGTCCTCCTGTCTGGGGTATTCCGGCGGCGGGGCCCGCCGGTGGACGTCTCCTCCGGCGGCCTGGGACCGCAGTCTGAGACATGGTAATGGTACCATATCCCCGCGGGAAAATGCAAGGTGTAAAACGTGAAAAAATCGCGTTTTTTCGCCCGGCGGTTTCGTCAGTCCAACGGGGTGAACAGAAATTTCTGGAACATTCCGGAACTCTCCACGTAGACGGTGACCGCGCCGTCCTGTCCGGGCTCCACGGTCAGGCGCACATCGCTCCCCTGGATCTGGGAGCGGACGTAGCCTTCCGGGTCGTCGGTCTCCACCTCGCTGAAGAACACGTCGCGCATCTGGTTGCGGGAACAGCTGTTGGCAATCTCCCGCACCACTTCATATTCGGCCAAGGGCTCGCCTCCTTCCGCTGGGGCCGCGCAGGGAAAAGCCGCCGGAGGCGGGGCCGAAGGCCCGCCCGTCGGCAGCTGCCGTCACTGCTCCCGGGGAGCAATAATCACTTTACCGTTAACCAGGTCGGCCATCTGGACCTCCCCGGGGATGGTCATCTCCCGCTCGAGGATGTCCGTGAGGACGACGTTGCCGTCGCGGCACTCAATCCGCTGGACGTTGCCCAGCAGCAGGTTGTTGTCGGCGATTTCGCCGCGGTAGACGTTGGAAAGGCACATGGTGCTCGCCTCCTTATTTGGTTTCCGGATGGTCCAGGGACGCCAGGACCGTGCTCAGGCGCAGGTTGCCCTTTTCAAAGTCGCCCACGGCCTGCATCACCTGCTCGTAGGCCGTGTGGTTGCCCATCTCGTCCAGCTTTTTGGCGAGGCCCGCCAGCTCGTTGGCATGCTGGGTGTTGTGGCCCACCATGTAGCGCATCAGGGCCAGCAGCTCGGTCATGGGGTCGGCGCCGCAGGCGGCGCAGTCGGCGTGCTCGCCGCAGTGGATGTGGCCGGCGCAGTCGCCGTGGTCATGGTCGTGGTCGTGGGGATGCGGATGGGAATGGGGATGGTCGTGGTCCAAGTGCATGATGGATGCTCCTTCCGCCCCGTTCCGGGGCTGAAATTGTTTTGGTTGTATTATACGACGGCGCCGGCCGTTTGTCAAAGGTACCGGCTCCAGAAATTTTGAATTTCTTCGCGAAAAATATCCCCCCATCGGGGATAATTTCTGCACACTCCAAATTTTCTCGTCAAAAAAGTTGTCAATCGGCATCCCCTGTGCTATACTAGGCAAAAAAGCCGGCGGCCAGCGTCCGCCGGGAGGAGGCAACCATGGAACCCCACACCCCCCACGACCACGCCCAGCTCCACGCGGCGGGCATCCCCCACAGCCACGGCGGCCACACCCACACCCACGAGAACACCAAGGCGGTGCTGAACCGGCTCTCCCGGGCCATCGGCCACCTGGAGTCGGTGAAAAAGATGGTGGAGGACGGCCGGGACTGCTCCGAGGTGCTCGTCCAGATAGCGGCGGTCCGCTCGGCCATCAACAACGTGGGCAAAATCATCCTCCAGGACCACCTGCGCCACTGCATCGTGGACGCGGTGGTGGAGGACGACGAGGCCGCCATCGACGACCTCTGCCAGGCCATCGACAAGTTTGTCAAATAATGAGCGTCGGCGCGCCCCGGTTTGGGGCGCGCCGCTGTCTTACATCTCTTTTTCCAGCCGGCAGCGGTAGTAGATGGCCAGGCCGTGGACCAGCAGGTAGGCGAAGACCAGCAGCAGAATCGCCGCCAGATCCACCTCCATCAGGGCGAAGGACACCATCAGCGCCCCGTAGAGGAAGGTCATCCGGTCGAAGGCCTTCCCCTTGGCCAGGCTGGCCAGGGCGACGTTCCGCTCGTCGTTCTGGGCAATCTCCAGCTGCCGCCGGACCTCCGGCGCCTTGGCCACCGCCCGCCGGGCGACCAGCGCCCCCATGCCGTGGCCGAACAGCCCGCACCCGACGCCGATGCAGACGTAGGGCAGCACCGCGCCCCACGCGCCGGTCCGGAGCCCGTACAGGCCGGCCGCCGCCAGGGCCACCCCCAGCGCCGCCCACGCCCACTGCTTTCTTTGGGATTTCATGGCACATCCTCCTCATAGATAAAGATTTCCTCGATGGTCTTTTGGAAATACCGGGCAATCTTGAACGCCAGCTGGATGGAGGGGTTGTAGCGCCCGTTCTCCAGGGAGCCGATGGTCTGCCGGGACACCCCCAGCGCGTTGGCCAGCTCCTCCTGGCGGATGCCCCGCTCTTTGCGCAGCGCTTCCAGCCGATTTTTCATGGCCGCCTCCTCTCTGATGGAAAGTTCGCTTTCCATATCCTCAGGATACCACACCGGCCGCAGAATGTCAAGTGTACTTTCCATTATTCGGGCCCGAAAAAAAATTCGATTTTCCTCTTGCTATTTTTCCGGCCAGCCGCTACAATGTGGCTGTAAAACAATGCTGCAGGGAGTAGAGACAGCGCGTCAAGTACCGGTTGGATGGGAGGTTGCCACCGGGCGAAGGGGAAGTTTCCCCGCGATGCTGTGCTCGCAACCGCCTAAGCAAGAAGCCCAGTTCATCTTTGGGTTTAGCATTGCAGTCCATATCCACCCCAACCTCCTCCAAAAAGACTGGAGGCCTTTTTTATGTCCAAAATCAATCCCAACGCCGCCGTAGCGGCCCGCTCCGCCCGTGTCATGACCACCAAAACCCTGGTCTACTGCGCCCTGCTGGCCGCCCTTCAGGTGGTCCTGGCCCGGCTGCTGGTGCCCATGCCCGCCGTGGACACCCGCTTCTCCATCGAGGCCGTGCCGGTGTTCCTGGCCGGCGCCCTGTTCGGGCCGATTCCCGGCGCCCTGGTGGGCTTCACCGCGGACCTGGTGGGCTGCCTGTTCTCCGGCTACGGCTACAACCCCCTCTTCTGCATCCCGCCGATTCTCTACGGCCTGTGCGGCGGCTTCTTCCGCCCCTATCTGGCCCGCCGCGGCACCGGCTACTGGCGGATCTTCCTGGGATTCCTGCCGGCGGTGGTGTTCGGTTCCATCCTCTATCAGAGCTTTTCCCTGGCCTACGTCTACGGGGCGGACGGCGCCTTCTGGCAGTCGCTGGTCCTGCAGCTGACGAAGCGGGGCATCCAGTTCGCCGTCACCATCTTCCTGGACGCCGCCGTGGCCACCCTGCTCTTCAAATCGCGGATTTTCCATCGCGCCGGCGTCTGGCCGCCCCGCCCCGCCAAGGAGCGCCCGTAATACGGAAGGAAGGCGCAGACCATGACCGTACAGGAAGCCCTTACTTATATTCACTCTGTCTGCTGGAAGGGAAGCATCCCGGGGCTGGCCCGGACGCAGGAGCTGCTCGAGCGCATCGGGAACCCCCAGAAGCAGCTGCGGTTCGTCCACGTGGCCGGCACCAACGGCAAAGGCAGCACCGCCGCCATGACGGCCTCCATCCTGGAGCAGGCCGGCTACCGGACGGGGCTGTACACCTCGCCTTACATCCACCGGTTCCACGAGCGGATGCAGGTGGACGGCCAGTGCATCTCCGACGGGGAGCTGGCCGAAATCACCGAATTTGTCCGTCCCCACGCCGAGGCCATGGCCGACCACCCCACGGAGTTTGAGCTGGTCAGCTGCATCGCCTTCGAGTTCTTCCGCCGCCGCCGGTGCGACATCGTCGTGCTGGAGGTGGGCATGGGCGGCGAGCTGGACTCCACCAACGTCATCGACACGCCGGAGGCCGCAGTCATCACCAACATCGGCCTGGACCACACCGAATACCTGGGGGACACCCTGGAGAAAATCGCCGCGGCCAAGGCCGGCATCATCAAAGCCGGCGGCACGGCCGTCATCTACCGGGAGAAGCCCTCGGTGGAGGCCGTGTTCGAGGACCGCTGCCGCCAGGTGGGCGCCCGGCTGGTCAAGGCGGACTTCGAGAGCCTGCGCCTCCGCTCCCACGGATTGGAGGGCCAGGTCTTTGACGCCGCCGGCTACGAGGCCCTCCGCCTGCCCCTGCTGGGGGACCACCAGCTGAAAAACGCCGCCGTGGTCTTGGCCGTGGTCGGCGTCCTCCGGGAGCGGGGCTGGCGGATCTCCGACGACTGCGTCCGCCAGGGCCTGGCCCAGGTCCGCTGGCCGGGGCGCTTCGAGCTGCTGCGGCGCGCGCCGCTGTTCCTGGTGGACGGCGGACACAACCCCCAGTGCATCGAGGCGCTCACGCAGAACATCCACGACTACCTGGAGGGCCGGCCCCTGACGGTGCTGACCGGCGTCCTGGCCGACAAGGACTATCACGCCATGTACGGCTCCGTGGCCCCCTACGTCCGGCAGTTCGTGACCGTGACGCCCGACTCCCCCCGCGCCCTGTCGGCCGGGGAGCTGAAGGCGTATCTGGAGCAGTACGGCAAGCCCGTCACCGCCTGCGAGACCATCGCCGGCGGCGTGGCGGAGGCCATCCGGGAGGCCGGCCCCGACGGGGTCGTGCTGGCCTACGGCTCCCTCTACATGGTCGGCGCGATTCGGGACGCCGTCCATGCCTCCTGATGCCTGCGCCCCGGCGGCCATCCGGCCGCCGGGGTCGTCGAAAAAAAGTGGACAGACCCCTTGACAAACCGGCTGCCCGCCGCTATAATAATTCACGCATCGTCGATGCGGGTGTAGCTCATCTGGTAGAGCGCCACCTTGCCAAGGTGGAGGTAGCGAGTTCGAGCCTCGTCACCCGC
>CAJFNZ010000045.1 GCA_904395905.1 uncultured Oscillospiraceae bacterium
ACGGAAGGAGCCGTCAGGATAGCCGGAAATGACCCCAATCATCTCCATGACTTCAATGGCTTCAGTTTGATTGATGTCACTGTCGTCCGTGAAGTCGGTCGCACTGGCGAAGGTCGCGAAGCCCATCATCATGGCCACGGCCAGCACCAGTGCAAGAACTTTCTTCAAGAAGGTTCTCGTCCCGAATAATGGGACAGAATTATCGCCCTGCAAACGGCCATCGCCGCGCCAGAACGGCGCGGCGATGGCGAACTTTTGAAGGAATCTGCGAACTTACTTTCCGCCCTTGAGGGCTTTCATCCGCTCGGAGTGGTCGAGAATCCGTTTGCGGATCCGCAGGCTGTGGGGCGTGACCTCCAGCAGCTCGTCGTCGGCCAGATACTCCAGGCACTGCTCCAGGCTCATCTGGCGCGGCGGCGTCAGCCGCAGGGCGTCGTCCGAGCCGGCAGCCCGGGTGTTGGTCAGCTGCTTCTTTTTGCACACGTTCACCGACATGTCCTCGTTCCGGGAGCAGATGCCCACCACCATGCCGGCGTAGACCGGCGTACCGGCGCCGATGAACAGCTGGCCCCGCTCCTGGGCGTTGTACAGGCCGTACGTCACCGCCTCGCCGGTCTCAAACGACACCAGCGACCCGGTCTTCCGCCGCTCAATCTCCCCCTTGAAGGGCGCGTACGTCTCCAGCCGGGAGGCCATGATGCCCTCGCCGCGGGTGTCCGTCAGGAACTCGCTCCGATAGCCGAACAGCCCACGGGACGGCACCAGGAACTCCAGCCGCATCCGGCTGCCCACCGGGTTCATGGCCGTCAGCTCGCCCTTGCGCTGGTTCAGCTTGTCGATGACCGCGCCCACCGCGCTCTCCGGCACGTCGGCCACCAGCCGCTCGATGGGCTCGCAGACCTTGCCGTCAATTTCCCGCGTCAGCACCCGGGGCGTGGACACCTGGAACTCGTACCCCTCCCGGCGCATGGTTTCAATCAAAATCGACAGGTGCATCTCGCCGCGGCCGGCCACGTTGAACGCGTCGGTCCCCTGCTCCGTCACCCGCAGCGAGACGTCCTTGAGCAGCTCCCGCTGGAGCCGGTCGCGCAGGTTCCGGGAGGTCACGTACTTCCCGTCCCGGCCGGCAAACGGGGAATCGTTGACCGAGAAGGTCATCTCAATGGTCGGCTCGGAGATCTTCACGAAGGGCAGCGGCTCCACCGCATCGGGGGCGCAGATGGTCCGGCCGATGGTGATGTCCGAAATGCCCGAGAAGGCGACAATCTCGCCGGCGGCCGCCTCCTGGATGGGGCTGCGCCCCAGGCCGGTGAACTCGTAGAGGGCGACGACCTTCGCCTTCTCCCGGAGATCCGGGTCGTGGTAGTCGCAGACCGCGACCTCCTGGTTCTGGCGGATGACGCCCCGCTCAATCCGGCCGATGGCGATGCGGCCGACGAACTCGTTGTAGTCAATCGAGCTGACGAGCAGCTGCAGCGGGCCGTCCGGGTCGCCCTGGGGCGGGTCGATATAGTTGACGATGGTCTCGAAGAGCGGCTTCAGGTCCGTGCCCTCCACGTGGGGCGAGTAGGAGCTGACGCCCTGCCGGGCCGAGCAGAAAATCGTCGGCGAGTCGAACTGCTCCTGCGTGGCGTCCAGGTCCAGCAGCAGCTCGAGCACCTCGTCGCAGACCTCGTCAATCCGCTGGTCGGGCCGGTCGATTTTGTTGATGACCACAATGACCTTGTGGCCCAGCTCCAGGGCCTTTTGCAGCACGAAGCGCGTCTGGGGCATGGGGCCCTCGGCCGCGTCCACCAGCAGCAGCACCCCGTCCACCATTTTGAGGATCCGCTCGACCTCGCCGGAGAAGTCGGCGTGGCCCGGCGTGTCCACGATGTTGATTTTCACACCGTTGTAGTGGACGGCCGTGTTCTTGGCCAGGATGGTGATGCCCCGCTCCCGCTCCAGGTCCCCGGAGTCCATGACCCGGTCCACCACCGCCTGGTTTTCCCGGTACACGCCGCCCTGTTTGAGCATCTGATCGACCAGGGTCGTCTTCCCGTGATCGACGTGGGCGATGATTGCAATATTGCGGATGTTCTGCTGCGCCATGATGCGGTTGCTCCCTTTCGTCAAACGGCCGGCGGCCGTGTTTTCCGTAGACTTCTCACAAAAAAGTATGATACCATGGCGCCCCTGTTTTTGTCAATCGTTCGCCGCTGCCGCGGCGGGATTCTTTGGATTTCACAAAATGTTCACCCAAAGGGCCCGGCCCGTGCTATAATATAGAGGATTCGGCCGCGCCGGCAGGCGCGCCGGGAGAACACGGATTTGGGAGGCTGAAACGATGGCAAAGACGGTACTGGTAGTGGAAGACGACTCCAACATCGCGGAGCTGCTGCGGCTATACCTGGAGAAGGAGGGCTACCGGGTCCTGACGGCCGCCGACGGCAACAAGGGCGTGGAGCTGTTCCGCAGCGCCGAGCCCGATTTGGTCCTGCTGGACCTGATGCTGCCGGGCCTGGACGGCTGGGGCGTCTGCCGGGCCATCCGACAGACCTCCCAGGTGCCGATTATCATGCTGACCGCCAAGGGCGAGACGGTGGACAAGGTCGCGGGCCTGAAGATGGGCGCCGACGACTACATCACCAAGCCCTTTGAGATGAAGGAGGTCCTCGCCCGGATTGAGGCCGTCCTCCGCCGGGGCAGCTTGCCCGAGGAGGCCCCCCGCAAGCGGCTGACCTTCGACAAGCTGGTTATCGACCTGGACTCCTTCGAGCTGATTGTGGACGGCAAAAAGGTGGACACGCCGCCGAAGGAGATGGAGCTGCTCTACCACCTGGCCTCCACGCCCAACCGGGTCTACACCCGCAACCAGCTGCTCGACGAGGTCTGGGGCTTCGACTACTTCGGCGACAGCCGCACCGTGGACGTCCACATCAAACGCCTGCGGGAGAAGCTCGAGGGCGTCTCCGACCAGTGGTGCCTGAAGACCGTCTGGGGCGTGGGCTACAAGTTTGAGGTTCAGAATTCATGAAAACCACATTTGCCCGGCTTTTCAGCTTCATCGCCGGGCTGGTGCTGCTGTGCCTGCTGTTCCTGGGGGCCGGCTTCCGGGGGCTGATGTCCCACTACCTGGTGGGCAAGACCCGGGAATCCCTGGCCACCAACGCCGCCTCGGTGGCCGATTTGGCCTCGGCCTACGACACCATGGGACAGCTGGAGGACAACTGGGATTTCCGCATGAGCCTCAGCTTCGCCTCCCGGGTGGCCGAGACCGACGCCGTGGTCTGCGACACCGGCGGCACGGTGGTGGTCTGCTCCTGTGAAAACCTGACCTGTCCCCACCTAGGGCAGCAGCTGGCCGGTCTGACGGCCCAGGTGCTGGAGACCGGCGAAACCTATTCCAAGGGCACTCTCAGCGGCCTCTATACCGAGGAGCGGTACTACGTCGCCGCGCCGATTACCTCCCACACCACCGGCGAGCGCATCGGCGTCGTGGTGGCTTCGACCCCGGCCACCGACACGGCGCAGGTCATCGGCCCCATGCTGGAGATTTTCCTGGTCGCGGCCTGCGTGGTGCTGCTGGTGGCGATGGCGGCCACGTCCATCCTGGCCCGCCATGAGGCCCAGCAGCTCAAGGACCTGGCCGACACGGCCCACCGCTTCGGCCACGGCGACCTCCGGGCCCGGGCCAAGGTGGATCCCAGGGCCACGGTGGAGATGAACGAGCTGGCCACGGAGTTCAACAGTATGGCCATCTCCCTGGAGCAGTCGGAGACCCGCCGGCGGGAGTTTGTGGCCAACGTCAGCCACGAGCTGAAAACCCCGATGACGACCATCGCCGGCTTCATGGACGGGATGCTCGACGGCACCATCCCGCCGGAGCGGCACCGGCAGTATATGCAGATCGTCTCCGACGAGGTGCGGCGGCTCTCCCGGCTGGTGCGCAGTATGCTCGACGTGTCCCGCCTCCAGTCCCAGGGGATCCCCGAGGCCAAGAAGCGCCGCTTCGACATCGCCGAGGCCGTGGGCCGGGTGCTGATTACCTTCGAGAAAAAAATCAACGACAAGCACATCGACGTCCAGGCCGATTTGCCCGACAACGGCCTGACCGTCTGGGCCGACGCCGACACCATCACCCAGGTCATCTACAACCTGACGGACAACGCCGTCAAGTTCTGCCCCGACGGCGGGAAGCTGTGGGTCTCCGTCAAGGCCGAGGGCGGCAAGGCCCGGACCACCGTCGGCAACACCGGCCCCACCATCTCCCCCGAGGAGCTGCCCCTGGTCTTCGACCGGTTCCACAAGACCGACAAGAGCCGCTCGGTGGACCGGGACGGCTACGGGCTGGGCCTCTATATCGTCAAAACCATCATCGACGGCCACGGGGAGGACATCTTCGTCACCAGCCGCGACGGGCGGACGGAGTTCACCTTCACCCTGCCGCTGAAAAAGTGAGGAATTTACAGCCTGTTCCCGGGCAGTTCACAAAAAATTCAACATTCCGGGCGAAAATCCGGCTATAATGGTACCAGAATTCAACGGAAAGGAGGCCGCGCCATGGCGCCTGCACCGTATTATGACGACAATCCCATCTCCGAAGACGACCGGGACACCCCCTACCCCTATCAAGACTTTTACGGCGGCGGGCGAAAAAAGCCGCGTCGCAGCGGCGGCCACGGCGGCTGGTGGATCCTGCTGGTGCTGGTGGTGCTGGTCATCGGCGCGGTGGGCTTTTTCAGCCGCTTCTCCGTGGACGTCCGGCAGACCGCCGAAGGGGTGACGCTCTCCATCCAAAACACCGCCTCCGACGGCGGCGACAGCGCCGCTTCCGCCGTTTCGGAAACCCAGGAGACGCCGGCAGCCGCCGTGCTCCGCCCTAGCGCCGAGAGCACCGACAGCGGCACGGAGCTGACCGTCGCCGCGGCGCCGGCCGACATACCGGCCACGTACGCCAGCAGCGGCCAGGGCCTCAGCTTCCAGGAGATCTACGCCAAGGCCATTCCCAGCGTCGTCTCCATCACCACCACCCTCTACAACGGCGTCGCCACCGGTACCGGCATCATCATGTCCGAGGACGGCTATATCATCACCAACGAGCACGTGATTGACGGCGCCGTGGCCATCGAGGTGCTGACCTCCGCCGACGCGACGTACAGCGCCAGCCTGGTGGGCAGCGACGCCACCTCGGACCTGGCCGTCCTGAAAATTGAGGCCGCGGACCTGGCGGCGGCCGAGTTCGGCGACTCCGACGCCATGGAGGTCGGCGACGCGGTGCTGGCCATCGGCGACCCCCTGGGCGCCGAGCTGCGCGGCACCATGACCGACGGGATTATCTCGGCCATCAACCGCGACCTGGTAGTCAACGGCCGCAGCATGACGCTGCTCCAGACGAACGCCGCCCTGAACAACGGCAACTCCGGCGGACCGCTGCTCAACGTCTACGGCCAGGTCATCGGCATCAACACGATGAAGATGAGCTCCTACTACACCGCCTCGGCCACCATTGAGGGCCTGGGCTTCGCTATCCCCGTCGCCACGGCAAAGCCCATCATCGACGAACTGATTGCCCAGGGCTACGTGACCGGCCGGCCGGCCATCGGCATCTCGGCCAAGGATCTGCCCGACGCCGTCCGGGCCTACTACCGGATTCCCGCCGGCGTCTACATCGGCAGCGTCAACCCCGCCAGCGACGCCTACGCCCAGGGCATCCGCGAAGGGGACACCATCACCGCCATCGAGGGCGTCGCGATTTCCAGCACCGACGAGCTGAACGTCATCAAAAACCAGTTCGAGGCCGGCGACACCGTGCGTTTGACCATCTACCGCGGCGGCGAGCTGTACAACGTGGAGGTCGTCCTCTCGGACGCCTCCGGGATGTAACGTCAAAAAATCGTCCACCACAAAGGTGGACGATTTTTTGCTATCCGCAAATCAGTGGTTCTTGTGCAACTTGCAGAGGCGGTTCCGCTCGGCCAGGACGGCGCCGGCCCGGGCGCAGAGCGCCCGGACGCTCTCGCCGTCCCCCGCCGCCAGCGCCTGTTCCAGCCGGTCGATGCAGGCCGCCAGCTCCCGCTCCGTCTCCTCCAGAGCCGGGGCGCTGACCGGGTCGCTGTACCGCAGGTCCTCGGCCAGCTGTGCCAGGGCGTCGGCCGCCGGGCTGCCACTCCCGCGTCCGGCCAGCGCCGCCGCCTTGGATTGCAGCGCCCGCATGGCCGCCACATCCTTCTCCAGCTTCCGGTCCTGGCGGACGACCTCCTCCCGCATGGCGTCGGCCGCCACCACGCCCACGGCCGCCGCCGCCAGCAGCAGGACCTGGAGCACCAGGGCCAGCCAGACCGGCACAAAGGCCCCCAGCGCCATGCAGAGAAGGCCCAGCACCAGCTGGATGCCCAGGTACCAGACGCCCAGCCGGGCAATCGGGAAGCCGTAGAACTTGCTGCGCACCCCCTCCCCCCGGCGGAAGGCCAGGGAGAAGACGTACAGCTGCACCGCGCAGGCCACGGCCGTGAAGACGTACGAGAGGTAAAACACCGCGCCGCGGCGGAAGGGCACGGCAAAGGCCACCACCGTAAACGCGGCGAAAATCACCGCCAGGATGACGTATCCCCGGTAATTCCGGTTCCTTTGCACCATGGTCGTTCCTCCTGTCGCCGCATCCTTGGATGATTTCATACCGGCGTCACCCCTCCCGCTTCCTGCCGCAGTTGGGGCAGAACTTCGAGGTGATGCCCCTCTCCCCGCAGGCGCAGTCCCAGGCGGCCGGCTTCTCCGGCCGCTTCGCCCCACAGTTGGGGCAGAACTTGGAGGCAATCCCCTTCTCCCCGCAGGCGCAGTCCCATCCGCCGGCCGCAGAGGCCGGCCGGCCGGCGGGAACCGCCGGCGCCGCGGGCTGCTGGAACAGCGGCTCCATGGCCTCGCGGGTCATGCCGACCACGCCGCCCAGCGCGCCGAGCGTCAGGCCCAGGCCGGCCACGTCGCCCAGCGCGCCGGCGGCGCCGTCGCCGCCGAGGCCGTTCTGCATGGCCTCCAGACCCACTTCCCGGGCCGTCTGCTGCTGGTAGGTGAAGCCCTTCATCTGCATCTCGGCGGCCTCCGCCTCGGCCTGCATCTGAATTCTACGTGCAATATGGACAAAACATTTCTATCCAGGTCCGGGAAAAAGCCGCGCACCGGCCCCGGTGCGCGGCAGGCTCACCCGGGGGTCAGCCAAACAGCTTTTTGCTCATCTTGTCAATCTCTGCCGAAACGGCCTCGTAGACGCCGGGGTACGTGCTCATGGCGCCGCCCTGGGAGGTGTTGGGGATGAAGAACCGAGTGCCGCAGGCCTCGCAGGTCTCGCGGACCTCCTTCTCCACCACCTCGGGCGTCCAGCCGGGGAAGTCCACGGTGGCGCTGTCGATGCCGCCCATGAACGTTATCTGGCCGCCGTACTTGGAAATCAGCTCCGGAATGTTGTTCGTGCGCATGACGCCCTGCCAGATGTCTACGCCCATCTCAATCATAAACGGCACCAGCGTCGCCGCGTAGGAGTCGGAGTGGTGGATAATCAGCTGCACGCCGTGGTCCCTGTAATAGCCGTAGACCTTCTTGTAGGCCGGCAGGTAGAACTCCTTGAACATCTCCGGAGACAGGAATGTGGACTGCTGGCTGCCCCAGTCGTCGTGGTGGAAGAGGGCCTCGGGCTTCAGATGGCTGCAAACTTCCTCGGCGTAGTGGAGCTCCCACTCGGTCAGGTAGTCAATCAGCTCGTGCATCGCCTCGGGCTCCTCGTAGAAGTTGATGAGGCAGTTCTGAATCTCCATCAGATAGTGGCACTGCTCAAAGATGCCGGGGGCCACGTAGTGGGTGACGAACTGCCGGCTGCGGTCCACAGCCTTGGCCTTCTCCAGGAAGGGGGCCCACTCCTCGTCGGAGAAGACCACGTTGGGCGCGTGGACCACATCCCGCCACTTGGTCACGTCCGGGCAGACGATGTGCGCCTCGTCGTGAATGGGAAACGGCCCGGGGGTGCCCTCCGGCCAGACGCGGGTGATGCCCCACTTGTTGACCACCGGACCCTGCCCCGGCTTCGGGCCCGGGTTCGTGGCGCTGAAGGGGTTCTGGATGGTGGCCATAAACTCAAACTGGTTGACATACCGGTCCGGTTTGCCGCCACGGATGGTCTCCAGCAGGTTTTCGCGGATTGTAAGCATAGGAATCAACCGCCTTTCTCTTCTCTGAAATGGCTGCGCGGACACCGTCCACGCGCCGTGATACTTGTATTGTACCGGGTTTTCCCGCCGGCGGCAAGGGGTCGGGACGCCTTTCCCCTCAGCTTCCGCATTTTTGCGATGCCGGCTCCGCCGGCGCTCTACATTTTGTAGGAAGTTGCGCCGGCAGTTGCAAGCCTTCCCCCGGGGTAGTACAATATTCGGGAGAATGCCCCAAGCACAAAGGAGGAGCTGCTGTGAGTCCACAACGATATACCATCACCTTCCCCGACCAGGGGATCCGCGTCTCCGTACCGGCGGGGACCACCGTGCTGGCCGCCGAGATTGCCGCCGGCCTCCAGCCGGACGCCCCCTGCGGCGGCCGCGGCACCTGCGGCAAATGCAAGGTCCGGATCCTCTCCGGCCGGGAGCACCTGCGCATGGAGGGCGGCCCCCTGCCCGACGACGAGCTGCTGCCGGCCTGCCAGCTGCACATCGAGGGCGAGGCCTCGATTGGCCTGCCCCAGGCCGCGGAAAACCGGATCCTCACCGGCGGCCTCTCCCTGGCCGATGAGACGGCCGACGTCTCGGGCCCGTTCTTTGCCCTGGCAGCCTTCGACGTGGGCACCACCTCCCTGGTGGGCTACCTGCTCGACGGCCGCTCCGGCGCGCAGCTGGCTGTGGACAGCCGCCTGAACCCCCAGACCCAGTTCGGCGCCGACGTGGTGGCCCGGGGCAGCTACGCCATGGAGCACGGCACGGAGCCGCTGACCGCCGCCATCCGCCGGGCCCTGGAGGAGATGCTCGGCAACCTGGCCGAAAAGGCCGGCTGCGTCCGGGCGGACATCCGCCGCGTCGCGGTGGTGGGCAACACCTGTATGCACCACCTGTTCCTGGGCTACTCCCCCGCGCCGCTGATGGTCGCCCCCTATATGCCCGAGCACCGGGCCGCGGAGGTCCGCCCCGCCGCGGAGCTGGGGCTGACCATCGCCCCGGAGGGGGAGCTGTGGATGCTGCCGTGCATCGCCGGCTTCGTGGGCGCCGACACCATCGGCTGCCTGCTGGCCGCCGACTGGAGCCGGCGGGAGCCTCTGACGCTGATGATTGACATCGGCACCAACGGCGAGATGGTCCTGGGCAGCCGCCGCCGCTCGGTCACCTGTTCCACCGCCGCCGGCCCGGCCTTCGAGGGTGCGAAGATCCGCTGCGGGATGCGCGGCGCCGACGGCGCCATCGACCACGTGTTCCTCGGCGAGGACGGCGCCGTAGCCTTCCACGTGGTCGGCGGCGGCGAGGCCGCGGGCATCTGCGGCTCGGGCCTTCTGGACGCCGTGGCCGTGCTGCTGGAGAAGGGCTACATCGAGGGCTCGGGCCGCATGGTCCCCGGCTGCGCCCCCCAGATGGGCCAGGTGGACGGCAAGCCGGCCTGGTTCTTCACCGAGCAGGTCTTCCTGACCCAGGCCGACATCCGGGAGGTCCAGCTGGCCAAGGGGGCCATCGCCGCCGGCATCCGGCTGCTGTGCCGGCAGCTGGGCGTGGCCATCGACGACGTGGAGCAGGTGCTCATCGCCGGGGCCTTCGGCAACTATATGTCCCCCGACAGCGCCTGCGCCATCGGACTACTGCCGGCGTCTTTGCGCCAGCGGATTGTCCCCGTGGGCAACGCCGCCGGCGAGGGGGCCAAGCTGGCCGTCCTGCACCCGGAGCAGTTCCAGCTGGCCCGGGAGCTGAGCGACCGGGTGGAGTTCCTGGAGCTGGCCAACGACCCTGATTTCCAGGACATCTTCGTGGAGGAGCTGTCCTTCGACGCCGAGGAGGAATGACAACATGGAGACACAGGAATTGATGGATCTGGCCCTGGCGGCCGGCTTCACCCACGCCAGCGTGGCCGATGCGGCGGTGCTCAAGCCCCTCCAGGAGGTGCGCGACATGTGCGCCGTCAACAGCTGCCACAAGTACGACAGCTGCTGGTCCTGCCCGCCGGCCTGCGGCGACCTGGAGACGTGCGCCGCCAAAATGGCCCAATACCGGACGGTGCTGATGGTCCAGGTGGTGGGCCAGCTGGAGGACAGCCTCGACATCGAGACCATGCAGGAGCTGCAGCAGCAGCAGAAGGAGGCCTTCCAGAAGCTGCTGCCCCAGATGCGCGCGCGCTTCCCCGAGGTGCTGCCCCTGGGGGCCGGCTGCTGCACGGTCTGCAAGGAATGTACCTACCCCGACGCCCCGTGCCGCTTCCCGGACAAGGCCCTCTCGTCCATGGAGGCCTACGGCCTCCTGGTCAGCCAGGCCTGCACCGACTGCGGCCTACGGTACAACTACGGCCCCAACACCATGGCCTACACCGGCTGTTTCCTCTTTGGCCGGCGCTGAGACCGGCGATTCCCGGTCCATCAGCCGGAAGGAGAGCATCAGGTAGAGGATCTCGTCGGGGCTGGACAGGTCGGTCGCCAGGATGGCCTTGATGCGCTCGAGCCGGTAGAGGAAGGTGCTGCGGTGGATGAACAGCTCCCGGGCCGTCTGGACGGCGTTGAGGTGGTTGTCCAGATAGAGCCGCAGGGTGCGGAAGTACTCGGTGCCGTTGTCCTCGTCGGCGTACTTGAGCTTCAGGAGCCGCTCGTGGCTGATCATATAGCCCGGCAGCTTCCGGGTCGCCTGCTCGAGGATGTAGTCGAAGGCGATGTTGTTGAACCGGTGGATCCAGAACGACGGGTTCCGGCGGCTGCCCACCTCCAGGGCGATGCAGGCCTGGTCGTACTGGCGCCGGAAGTTGAAGTGGCCCAGCAGGACCCGGCTGTACCCGGCCTTGAGCAGGCTGTCCCGGACGAAGCAGCTGAGCCGGGAGGAGATGTCGTCCAGGCTCATGGACGAGAGCGTCACATCCACGAACACCACCACGTCCTCCTTGAACTGGAAGGCGCAGGCGCCGGAGAGGATGTTCTCGATGTAGCTGCAGATGGCGTGGACCGTCAAATTCTTCTGATCGAGGTAGGAGAGCTGGAGGACGACGCAGAGGTACTCGTGGCTGCTGCGCCAGCCGCAGGCCTCCAGGCGCTGGCTGACGGTCACGTAGTCGGCCGTCCGGTCGCTGACGGCCGTGTGGAGGATGGCCCCGATGGAGCGGTCCTCCGCAGCCGCCGGCGCGGTGTTGTGGAGCAGGGCGTGCTCGACCATCTCCGCCAGGTGCTGGAGCAGGAAGCCGTCGGTCATATCCCGGCTGCCGTCCTCGTCGAGCATCATCAGCCGGTAGGCGGTCTGTCCGTGTTTCTTGATGTTCACGCACAGGCAGCCGTGCCCCTCCTCCTGGTCGGGCTGGTAATAGAAGCACCCATCCCGCTGCCGGGCCTCTGCGTAGGCCCGGCTTTGTTTGAGCGCGTTGACCACGGCGTACGTCTCCTCCGTGGCGCCGAAGATGCCGCGAACCATCTCCATCGCCTCGCCCCGGACCGAGGCGATGACCGCGAAGTCCATGCCGATGACCACCAGCGGCCGCCGGAACAGCGGGTACGACAGCTCCAGCAGCGCCTGAATCGACTGCCCCTGGAGCCGGGAGACCGCCAGGGCCGCCTGCCAGGCCTCGTAGCGCTCGAAGATCTGCTGGGCCTGGTTGTAGAGGGCCCCCGGCGAGGGGGCGTCCACCGCCAGCTGCCCCGGAGGCGGCGGGCCGTCCTGGCGGAGCGTCAGCAGCATCCCCCCCAGGGCCGGCTCGGCGGCCGGCAGGAAGCAGCCGGCGCTGTCGGCGTCCCAGGCGGCCGGCACCACCGGCCGCCCCAGCACCGGCTGGAGCGACAGGCGGCCGCCGGTCTCCGTCGGATAGGCCGCGGAGAACTCCCGGAAAATCAGCGCGGGGCTCAGATACATGGCGGCAATCCCCCTTCCAAGTCTTCATACACATTGTAGGAAATACCACACTCATTTGTCAATAGGTTGTTGGATTCCCAAGGGAGGGGATTTCCGGTATAATACAATCACAGCGTAAAAAATTGTTGTTTTTTCAGCAGGATTCACAAACCAAGGAGGACTTTTCGGTGATTATTATTGGTGAAAAGCTGAACGGCGCCATTCCCGTTGTGGCCCAGGCCATCGCCAAGCGCGATGGCGAGTTCATCCGTCAGCGGGCCCTGGCCCAGGCCAAGGCCGCCCAGGATGAGGACTACTTCGAGGAGCCGGTGCCGCTGTATATCGACGTCTGCGCGTCCACGGATCCGTCTGTGGAGCTGGAGACCCTCAAGTGGATGATTGACGAGGTGCAGGCCGCCATCCCCGACGAGATGGACAACGTCGCCATCGCCGTGGACAGCCCCAGCGCCTCCGTCTGCGCCGAGGCCTTTAAGTTCTGCAAGAAGCCCGGCATCGTCAACTCCGTCTCCATGGAGAAGGACGCCGAGGGCCGCATCAAGACCGACATCGTCTTCCCCGCCATCGCCGACACCGACTGGGGCTGCATCGCGCTGCTGTGCGAGAGCGGCATCCCCCAGAGCGTGGAGGACCGGATGCAGGTGTTCGACAAGATTATGGCCAAGGCCAAGGAGTACGGCATCGCCCCCAGCCGCCTGTACATCGACCCGCTGGTCGAGGCTGCCGCCACCAACCAGGCCGCCTTCACCCTGTTCTCCGAGTGCTGCAAGCGCATCAAGGACCAGTATCCCGACATCCACCTGACCAGCGGCCTGAGCAACATCTCCTTCGGCTTCCCCGGCTTCCGCAAGCCGCTGAACATGGCCTTCCTGGCCCTGGCGATGAACGCCGGCATGGACAGCGCCATCGTGGACCCGACCAACAAGGACATGGTCGGCCTCATGTACGCCGTCGAGCTGCTCAAGGAGCAGGATGAGGACTGCATGAACTACATCTCCGCCCACCGTCAGGGCCTGCTGTAAGCAATCCGAGAGGATCTCTCTTCAAAAAATCAAGGAGGTTTCTAGTTATGAACGAGAAAATTCAGGAAGTCTATGCCGCCGTAGAGGCTGGCAAGGCCAAGAAGGTTCCCACCGCCGTGCAGGAAGCCCTGGACGCCGGCTGCGACCCCACTGCCATCCTCAACGAGGGCATGATTGCCGCCATGGACTCCGTCGGCGCCAAGTTCAAGGCCGGCGAGATCT
>CAJFNZ010000046.1 GCA_904395905.1 uncultured Oscillospiraceae bacterium
CACCGCCGAGGGCGAGGCCGAGCTGGCCGAGCAGATGGGCCCCGAGGGCCAGGAGGGCTCCGTGGCGGTGCCGGACCTGGTGGCGGACACCGCCAGCTACCTGGGCTACATCAAGGGGGAGAACCCCGACGGCACCACCGCCGACGCCTCGGTGCCCGTGGACCTGGAGCGGTACTACACCGTGGAGGCCCAGACCCTGACCGTGGACGACCTCCTCGACGACGTGTTCTTCCTGATTGTCCCGGAGGAGAACGTGGAGGGCCGCACCTACATCACCCGGACCTCGTCCGGCGGCTTCGACCTGAACCGGGACAACTCCTTCCAGACCCAGGCCGAGACCCAGAACATGACCCGGCTCATCGCGGAGTGGAACCCGGTCAGCTTCACCGAGTTCCACGGCCGGGTGACCGCCTTCCAGTGCGAGCCCTGCGACCCGCCCCACGAGCCCAACTTTGAGTACGACCTCCTGGCCGAGAACCTGATGGCCGGCGGCGAGGCCCTGGGCATCGCCGCGGTCGCCAACAACGACGGCCACAACAGCTATGTGATTCCCCAGCGGGACTACCTGACCTACACCGGGGACACCGCCGCCGACGGGTCCTATGAGACCCAGTGGCTGGATCCCTGGGACGATATGTCCACCAGCTACACGCCCCAGTACGCCATGCTCCACGGTACCGTGTCCTACACCGTGGAGGTGCCGGCCTACGACGACTTCATGGTCGAGGGCGTGGCCTACGGCCAGCTGGGCCAGTCGGCCTACATCGCCGAGAACAAGGAGAGCTACCTCCTGAACCAGACGAAGATCTTCGAGCGGGGCGTGACGAACGCCAACTCCGACGCCTATGAGCTGGTGGGCCAGTGGCTCACCGACCAGTACGATGTGGAGGGCGCCGAGGCCGACCTCTTCCGGCCTGAGTACGACGGCGAGGGCCAGAACGGCAACTTCTACCCCGAGTGCTACATCATCCCCCTGGACGGCGACAACCAGCGGAACCTCCAGGCCGCGGCGGATATGCTGGTGTACCTGACCCGCAACGGCGTGCAGGTGCTGGTGGCCGAGGAGAGCTTCCTCTACGACGGCACCGAGTACCCCGCCGGCACGCTGGTGGTCTCCATGTACCAGGCCAAGCGGAGCGTCGCCAACGGCGTGCTCTACGACGGCACGGTGATTACCGAGTGGCCGGTGCTCTACTCCGAGGGCATCACCGCCTTCAACTACACCCGCGGCTTCGATATGGCCGTCTGCGCCGAGCCGGCCGCCTACGCGGACATCGCCGCGGCCTGCGGCGAGGCCCTGGACTACGAGGCGGCCCAGGACTATGTGGCGGGTCTGACCTCCGCCTTCTTCGGCGAGACCGGCGCCTCCGTGGTGCTGATGAACGCTTCGGAGGACTCCACGGCGGCCGTCAACCGGCTGCTCCAGGGCGGCAAGTCCGTCTCCTGGATTACCGACGGCACCTATGCCGGCAGCTTCCTGATTTCCTATGAGGACTGGCTGGACGTGGCCGACGAGTATCTGCTCACCGGCATCGGCATCGCCGAGGAGCTCTCCGGTGTCGCCGCCCAGGCGCTGACCAAGGCCCCGGTGGTCTATATCTCCGGCCGGCCCGGTACCAACGACAGCGGCTTCGTCCACTCCACCCTGACCAGCGGCTCCTATCAGTACAACTATGACCGCCAGGCCATGGAGACCCTGGGCTTCACCGTCACCGACAACGCCGCCGAGGCGGACCTCATCATCGGCGCGGCCGCCCTGGACGGCCAGGCCCTGGCCGCCGTCCGCAGCGGCACGCCCTACATCGGCTACGGCGCCAACGCGCTGGAGTCGGCCGTGGAGCTCTTCGCCGACGGCCAGCTGGTGCGGGAGACTGCCGGCGACGCGGCCATGGACGCCCTGTCCTACGTGACGTATCCCACCGAGAGCCTCATCACCGCCAGCTATGTGGCCGAGGGCGACGACATCCTCTACGGCTACGGCGCGGGCTACTTCGCCGCGATTCCCGACGGGGCCCAGGTGCTCATCCGCCTGGACAGCGAGCGGGGGCTGCTGGAGGGCTTCCTGCCCAGCACCGGCGAACACTATGCGGACTTCCTGGACGACTCCATCCAGGCCATCTCCTACCAGGGCGCCGGCGCGGACGGCGCGACGCTGGACGTGGTGCTCTTCGCCAACACCCTGACGAACAAGACCCACCAGCGGGATGAGTACAACTTCGTCTCCAATGCCGCCTGGGCCTCCGTGCTGGGCGATTCGGGCGACGAGGCCGCCACCGGCTTTACCGACGTGCCGGCCGGCGCCTGGTACGCCGCGGACGTGGCGGCGGTCACCGGCGAGGGCCTGATGACCGGCGTCACCGAGGCGACCTTCGTGCCGGGCGGCACGGCCAGCCGTTCGATGCTCGCCACCATCCTGTGGCGCATGGCCGGCGAGCCCGCGGCCACCGCTTCGGCCGGCTTCGCCGATGTGCCGGCGGCCGCCTGGTACGCCGCGGCGGTGGACTGGGCCTTTGAGGCCGGCGTCACCTCCGGCGCCGACGAGAACCTGTTCCAGCCCGACGGCGCGCTGACCCGGGAACAGGTGGTGACGATGCTCTACCACTTCGCCGCCGCCCAGGGCTACGACGTGAGCGAAGGCGGCATGGCCGCCCGGGAGTACCCGGACTTCGACCAGGTTTCCACCTGGGCCGGCGAAGCGGTCACCTGGGCCGTCAACGCCGGGATCCTGACCGGCACCGACGCCGGGACCCTGAATCCCCAGGGAACCGCCACCCGCGCCCAGCTGGCGTCCCTGCTGGTGCGTTTCCTGAGCGCCGTGGAGGCGTAACGCATCCCCATCCGTTTTCCGCGAGGCCGCCGGCTCTGCCGGCGGCCTCGTCAGCGTGTCGAGAAACTCGACACGCTGTCGCCAAAATGCAGGCATTTTGGCGAAGAGATGCAGGTTCCCACGCGCACGGCCCGTTGGGCCGCACACTCGGAACCTGTAAAGTGTTTTTTCCGAGGCGCATGTCCCCGGAAAAAACGGATTTTGACTTTATTTCGTCGCCTGCGGGCGGCGAAACTCTGCCGAGGGCTTTTTTCTGCGCAAGATGCACACTGTCCTCTTGTACGGCGTCACAGTTTTTTGACAGTCTGGCGAGGCCGCCGGCTCTGCCGGCGGCCTCTTTTTTGCGGATGGACAGGGACGGAAGTGTATGGTACAATGGTTTAAGCAAATGAGCAGAGGAGGGGGAGCCAGTGGAGGACTACCGGGAGGCCATCAACGAGCTGGCCCTGGAGTTTGAGAGCTGCCGGAAGCTCCTGGTGGCGCTGGGGGACGAGAACCGGCAGCATCTGCTGCTGGAGATGATGCGTATGTGGCCCTGCGGCGGGCTCCGGGTCGGTGCGCTGACGGCGCGGACCCATCTGTCCCGGCCCGCCGTGTCCCACCATTTACAGATTCTCAAGGAGGCCGGCGTCCTGAAGGTGCGCCGGGAGGGGACGAAAAACTATTACTATTTTGACAGCGGCTTGGCGGCAGTGAACCGCCTGCTGCGGATGCTGGAGCACGCCAGAGAGATGGTGGAGCGGTTGCCGGTGTCCGACGGCCGCCAAGGAGGCAACTGCGAATGAACCCGATGGAAGCGATGGAGCGCCGGCACAGCGTCCGGCAGTACACGGCGCGGCCCCTCTCGCCGGAGGCGGTCGCGGCGCTGCGCCGGGAGATGGACGACTGCAACCGGGAGAGCGGGCTGCACATCCAGCTGGTGCAGGGGGAGCCGAAGGCCTTCGACGGCTTCCTGGCCCACTACGGGAAGTTCCGCGGCGTGACCAACTACCTGGCCCTGGTGGGGCCGCGCGGCCCGGGGCTGGAGGAGCGCTGCGGCTACTACGGGGAACGGCTGGTGTTGCTGGCCCAGCAGCTGGGGCTGAACACCTGCTGGGTGGCGCTGACGTACCGGCGGGTGCCCAGGGCCTTCACCGTGGGCAGCGGCGAAAAGCTCTGCATCGTCATCGCGCTGGGATACGGCGAGAACCAGGGGACGCCCCACCGCTCCAAGCCGCTGGAGGCGGTGGCCCGGGCGGAGGGGGAGATGCCCGATTGGTTCCGCCGGGGCGTGGAGGCTGCCCTGCTGGCTCCCACGGCCATGAACCAGCAGAAGTTCACCTTCACCTGCCGGGGCAGCCGGGTCTTTGCGGACGCCGGCCGGGGGTTCTATACGAAAATTGACCTGGGCATTGCCAAGTACCACTTTGCCCTGGGCGCCGGCGAGGGCGGCTGGACATGGGGCGGCTGAGTCCGGGCCGCCGTGCGGCCGACGACGGCGGCAGCCGCCCGGCCCGCCGGCGCGGGGAGGCGGAGGCGCCGCGGCGCATCCTGGAGCGGGTGTGCCCGGATCCCCAGCGGGGCCTCACCGCGGACCAGGCCGCGGCGCTGCTGGAGAACGGGTACGACAACCGGGCGGAGGACCCCAACACCAAAAGCGTTGGGCGCATCATCCGGGAGAACACCCTGACGTTTTTCAACCTGGTCTTCGTGGTGCTGGCGGTGCTGCTGGCCGTGTCGGGGAATTTCACCGACATGACGTTCCTTGTCATCGCCTTCCTCAACTCCCTGATTGGCATCGTCCAGCAGCTGCGCAGCCGCGCCGCGCTGGCCAAGCTGAACCTGCTGGCGGAGTCCCGGGTGCAGGCGGTGCGGGACGGCCGCCTCTGCCCGCTCCCGGTCCACGAGCTGGTGCGCGAGGACATTGTGGAGCTGAAGGCCGGCGACCAGATCCCGGCCGACGGGCCGGTGGTCTCCGGCCGGGTCCGGGTCAACGAGGCCCTGCTGACCGGCGAGGCCGACCCGCTGGAAAAGGGGCCGGGGGACCGGCTGCTGTCGGGCAGCTTCGTGGTCTCGGGCCGCTGCCGGGCCCGGATGGACCAGGTGGGCGCGGAGAGCTACGCCGCCCGGCTCTCCCGGGAGGCGAAGGCCGACGCCGGCGTCGGCCGGTCGGAGATGATGCGCTCCCTGGACCGGCTGATTCGGGTCATCGGCTTCGCGCTGATTCCCATCGGCGCGGCACTGTTTTATAAGGAATATGTGGTCCAGGGGAATCCCTTCTCCGACGCCATCCCCGCAGTGGTGGCGGCCCTGGTGGGGATGATTCCCGAGGGGCTGTATCTGCTGACCAGCGTGGCGCTGGCGGTGTCGGTCCTGCGCCTGGCCCGGCGGCGGACGCTGGTCCACGAGATGAGCGCCATCGAGACCCTGGCCCGGGTGGACGTGCTGTGCGTGGACAAGACCGGCACCATCACCCAGCCGGAGATGGCGGTGCGCCAGGTGGTCCTGTTGGACGAGACGCGGTTCCCGGAGCCCCTGGTGGAGGACCTCCTCACCGCCTGCTGCGCGGCTCTGGATGCGGAGAACGACACGGGCCGGGCCCTGGCGGCCCGCTTCTGCGGCGCGGCCCGGTGGCCGGCGGAGCGGACCGTGCCCTTCGCCTCGGACACCAAGTGGTCGGCCGTGGTGTTCCGGGAGCAGGGGAGCTACGTGCTGGGCGCGCCCGACGTCCTCCTGCGGAGCGGCTACCGGGCCCTGGAGCCCCGGATCCTCCCCTTCCAGGAGGCGGGCTGCCGGGTGCTGCTGTTTGCCGCCTGCAGCGAGCCGCCGGTGCAGGGCCGCCTGGGCGGAGATGTCCATCCGGTCGCCCTGCTGGTCCTCCACAACCCCATCCGGCCGGAGGCCCCGGGGACGTTCCAATACTTTGCCCGCCAGGGGGTGGCCATCAAGGTCATCTCCGGCGACCACCCGGCGGCCGTCTCCCGGATTGCCCGCCAGGCCGGCATCGAGGGCGCGGAGCGCTACGTGGACGCCTCGGAGCTGAAGACGCCCGAGGACTGCGCCCGGGCGGCCGGGGCGTACACGGTGTTCGGCCGGGTGACCCCGGAGCAGAAGCGCCAGCTGGTCCAGGCCCTCCGGGCGGACGGCCACACGGTGGCCATGACCGGCGACGGCGTCAACGACGTGCTGGCCCTCAAGGACGCCGACTGCGGCATCGCCATGGCCTCCGGCGCCGACGCGGCCTGCCAGGTGGCCCAGCTGGTGCTGCTGGACTCCGACTTCTCGGCCCTGCCGAATGTGGTGGCCGAGGGGCGGCGGGTCATCAACAACATCCAGCGCTCGGCGTCGCTGTACCTGGTGAAGAACATCCTCTCGTTCTTCCTCTCGCTCATCACGCTGGCGGCGGGCTTCCCGTACCCCTTCGTGCCCATCCAGCTGACCCTCATCAGCACGCTGACCATCGGCATCCCCTCCTTCGTGCTGGCCCTGGAGCCGAACCACGATTTGGTGCGGGGCAAGTTCATGCAGAACGTTCTGCGGCGGGCCCTGCCGGGCGGCCTGACGAACATCGTGCTGATTGTGGGCATCGAGCTGTTCACCCTGGCTTTCACCTTCGAGCGGGCGACACTCTCGACCCTGGCCACGGTGCTCATGGGCGTGGTGGGGCTGCTGGTGCTGTACTACATCTCCCGGCCGCTGGATTGGAAGCGCGGGCTGCTGCTGGGGAGCATGACCGTCGCCATGGCCGTGGCCATCTTCGGGTTCGGCGACTTCTTCTCCCTGACGCCGCTGGACTTCCAGTCGGCCCTGGTGATTACGGTGTTCCTGCTGCTGGCGCCTTCAGTCATCTGGTTTTTCGAGCAGCTCTTCGTCCTGGGCAGCGCCCTGCTGCGGCGCACCGCCGCCCGCCGGAAGGCGTCCCGCCGGCGGCGGAGGCCATAGTCCGGCAAAAAAGGAAAATGCCGCCGAATCGACGATTCGGAGGCATTTTTCTGCCGGCGGGCGGGCGGCGCGGCGCGCACCGCGCCGGCGTCAGGAATCGTCGGCGCGGTATTCCGCGATGTCCTCCAACCGGCAGGAGAGCGCCGAACAGAGCTTGTCCAGTGTTTTGGTCTCCATGTTCTCGTTGGCCCGGAGGCGCCGGATGGTCTTGCTGTCAATCCCGCACTTTTCCCGCAGGGTATACGTGGTAATTCCCCGCCTGCGCATGGTGACCCACAATTTGTCGAATGTAATCATCATTCGTTCCCCCCCTATCTTGACAAGATATAGTATGGGGGTTATAATCCTCTGTATTAAGGGGATATAGTCCCCACATTTCTGGATATTTCCAGAGAAATGGGGCGGAAACCGCCGCGGAACTGCACAGAATGGAGGTTCTGGTGGAGATGAAATACAGCCAGGAAAATCAGAAGGCCATCGAGGAAGTGCAGCTGCTGTTGGCGGGGTATCTGCAAAACAATTCCCGACTGGACGTGGTCTACTCCAAAACGTTCGGGTTTTTGGCTCTGTCGGCCGGCAGGGAGGACGGCGGACGGACCGTGGAGGCGGTGGTGGCGGCGGACGGCGTGGATCTGCTGCTGTGGGTGTTCCGCCAGCTGTGCCGGGATGTGGCCGGCGCGGAGGCGCTCGGCCTCGGGACACGGAGGGAGGTCCGGCGGCGCCTGCTGGAGCTGCTCGGCCCGGACTGCGGAACGGAAGGCGCGATTCTCCAGCTGCTGGACACGTTTTTCGCGAAAGAGACGGCCCTGGTCGGTGAAAATGGGGGACTTTCCAAAGATTCTGACGATAATTCTCGAAAAGAGACTTGAACTCCCATGAAAAACGGCGTATACTTATACACGTATTAATGTGGTTTGGAAATCGCGACGGAATCGGATATTCTGTCGCATTGGGAACGAGAGAGAAATGAGGATTGCGCATGTCGGCATTCTGGGAGTTTTTTGAGGGCCTGGATGAGATGGTCTACGTGTCGGACATGGACACCAATCAGCTGGTGTACATGAATTCTCACCTCCGCAAGACCCTGGGGTTCTCCTCCCATGAGGAGTACCGGGGCAGGCACTGCTATCGGGTGCTCCAGGGACAGGAGTGCCCTTGTCACTTCTGCACCAACCGCCTGCTGGAACCGGGGAAGTTCCTCTCCTGGAACCACAAGAACCCGGTGATGGACAAGCGCTTCCTCATCAAGGACAGTATGTTTGTGGAGGGCGGGCGCCGGTACCGGATTGAAATCGCCATCGACATGAACGCCGAGGTGGCGGGGACGGCGTCGTACTACTTTGCCCGGAGCGAGTCCCTGCTCAACGAATGTCTCCAGTGGGCCTTTGCCAAGGCCGACCCGGAGGAGTCCCTGGGCGAGATTTTGGCGTTTTTCGGCCAGGTGTTCCACTGCGACCGGGCGTATATCTTTGAACTGGAGGGCGACTGCTGGGTCAGCAACACGTATGAGTGGTGCGCGCCGGGCGTGCCCTCCCAGCGGGAACTGCTCCAGCGGGAGCCGCTGGCGTCCATCGACTGGTGGATTCAGAGCTTCAACCAGGGGCAGGTGGTGCAGATCCCCGATGTGGAGGCGCTGCGGCTCTCCCATCCGGCCGCCTACGCCACGCTGCAGTCCCAGGGGGTCCGCGATTTGGCGGCCGGCCCCATCTATGCGGAGAAGCAGCTGGTGGGATTCCTGGGCGTGGACAACCCCGGGCAGGAGATGAGCGCCCTGGTCCCGACGCTGATGAAGTCGGTGGGACCCTTTGTGGCGGCGCTGCTGAAGCGGCGGCAGCTGGTGCAGCACCTCCACGAGCTGAGCTTCCGGGACCCCCTGACCGGCGTGCTGAACCGCCACGCTCTGGCGGAGTACCGCAAGGCGCCGCTGCAGATGCACGCGGTCGGCGTCCTCAGCTGCGACATTGTGGATTTGAAGGCCCTCAACGACAGCGACGGCGAGGCGGAGGGGGACCGGCTGGTGCGGCGCTGCTGCCAGCTGATGCGCGAGGCCGTGGAAACGGAACTGGTGTTCCGGACCGACGGCGACAAGTTCGTCGCGCTGCGGCCGGAATGTTCCCGGGAGGATTTTCACCGGCGGGCCGAGGTCATGCGCCGGCGGATCCGGGAAGAGCTGCATCCGGTGGCGGTGGGCAGCGCCTGGTCGGACCAGGCGCCCCTTGCGCTCGACAGCCTGCTGGAGGCGGCCAACGGCTGTGTGGAGGCGGAAAAGGCGGCGCTCTGCGAGCGCCGCCCTCCGGCGGGGTCCCCGCCGGAGGGCAGGGGGCAGAATGACGAGACGCTGTTCCAGCAGTTCCTGTCGGTGACGAGCCACGATTTCGAGTCGCTGTTCCAGTCCATCGCCCAGCAGAACTCGGTCAGCTACTTCTATTTCGGCGACGTGCAGCAGGACCTCTTTTATATCTCGGACAATATGCGCGATGAGTTTGGCTTTTCGAGCAACGTGGTGTCGGGACTGTTCCAGTCCTGGGCCGAGCGCATCACCACGCCGCGCTTCCGGGAGCGGTTCCAGGCGGACATCGCCTCCATGATGAACAGCGGCGGCCGGCGGACGGTCCATGACCAGCGCTACCAGGTCCGCGGCGAGAGCGGGGAGAGCGTCTGGGTCCGCAGCTACGGCCTCCTCAAGTGGAACGAGGACCAGACGGCGCCGCAGTTTTTCTCCGGCCGCCTGACCCACCAGGACAATGCGTTCGTGGTGGATCCGATTACCAACTTCCCGCGGGTCCAGGCGATGCTGGGCCATCTGGAGAAAGTGCTGCACAGCGGCGGGAAAACGACGGTCATCGGCTTCAGCCTGAACAACATCCTCGACATCAACAACACCTACGGCCGGGCGTATGCCGACCGCCTGCTGCGCAACACGGCCGACCGGCTCATGGCGGAGCTGTCGGGCAAGCTGTCGTTCTACCGGCTGGAGGGCACCCGCTTTGCCGCGCTGCCGGAAGCGGGCTGCCAGGAGCCGCCTGCGGACCTGGTGGAGGAAATCCGGGCGGTGGTGACCCGGTGTTACGGGCAGCAGGAGCTGAGCATCCGCCGGCCGTGTTCCTTCGGCGTCATGGAGTTTCCCCACGGTGATTTGCGCCCGGAGGACCTGCTGGAGTCGGTCATGTCTCTGATTAAGGTGGCCAAGCACGACGTGGGACAGCCCTATGTGGGCTATTCCACCGAGAATCTCGAGCGGATCCGGGAGATGTCCGACATGGCCATGGCCCTGAGCCGGGACGTCATGCAGGGGATGGAGCACTTCCGGGTGGTCATCCAGCCGGTGGTTTCGGCGGAGAACGGGGAGATTCTCGGCGGCGAAGTGCTGATGCGCTGGACCTTCCAGGGCCAGGACGTGTCGCCTGCGGTGTTCATCCCCCTGCTGGAGAAGGACGGCACCATCTTCCAGGCGGGCCGGTGGGTCTTTGAGCAGGCCGTCCGGAGCTGTTCCCGCCTCACGGCGTATCTGCCGGAGTTCTATCTGACGTTCAATGTCAGCCTGTGCCAGCTGAGTGACAGCCGCCTGCCGGAGTTCATGGCGCAGACGCTGCGCAAGTACCGGCTGGACGGGCGGCATCTGGTGGCGGAGATGACCGAGAGCAGCTTTGATGAGCAGCCGGAAAAGCTCCGGGAATTTGTCGATGCCTGCGACCGTATGGGCATCCGGATGGCGCTGGACGATTTCGGGAGCGGCTATTCCTCCATGCGGATGCTGCTGCAATACCCGTCGAGCATCATCAAGCTGGACCGTTCCCTGCTGCCGGAGATTACCGAGTCGGACCAGAAGCTCCACTTCATCCGCAGTATTGTCTACGCCTGCCACCAGTTTGGCAAGCGGGTCTGCATGGAGGGCGTGGAGAACGAGGAGCAGAACGTCAGCATCCGGGACACCGGCTGCGACATGATTCAAGGGTTCTACTATTACCGGCCCCTGGAGCTGCCGGACCTGTACCATCTGCTGAGCAGGCCGTGAGGCTTTATACGCTTGGGGTGCACTACGGCCCTGGGCGAACGTTGAGGTGAGTTTTGCGTATGTAGGCCGCCGGTTTGCGTGCTCCAATCTTATAGCTGCGCAGTCAAAAGGCATATGGCTATGTTTGCGATGCGGTTGCACTATAAACAACACCCCGCCGCAGATACATCTGCAGCGGGGTGTTTTGAAAGAGGGGAAAGAGATGAGCAACTTACAGAACCAGAGTATTCTCAATAGACAAGAACTTGTTACACTGTGTCGCCAAATTTACGAGGCAGACCGGGCAGAGATTTTGATGCGAATCCAACAGCGAGACCAATATGTCCTCCAATATATGGCGTTAATTACATCTCTAATAGCCGCCTGCATTTTGGAGGGGAATCCTACTTGGCTAGGCGTTGTCTTGATGGTGGTTGTTCCGCTGGTGGGACTATACTACTCTTATCAACTACGGCGGAGTTATAGTGCTCATCGGGTGTTGATGAATCATATTTTGATAATTGAGCAGATTTTGTATCGACTAGTGATAAAAGAAGGAGTGGCAAGTGGAAAAGACGGTCTCACGCAAATATGTAATGAGTTTAAGATAGATCCACTCTATGAATCTTTTGCGCAACGGGAGCAGGATGCAACTATACAAAAGAAAAGCAGCCATACCCGTCAAACGGCGATGGAGGTATTTCTGGGCGTGGTATCGCTTATAGCGGCTGTGATTGGAGCAATTCTCTGCTTCCAGTGTGATTGAGAAACAGTTGCGGCTTTGCTTTTATAGCGGTATGCGCTTTAGGCAGTTGACGTTTAAAACCTACAGTGGAGTTCATCCCAAAGATGAATCATTTTAAAGGGAGTTTGGTTGCTCCCGAAGGCAAACGAAACAAACATCAGGAAATTTAGTCAACGGAGAAGACGCTTGTTATACAGACTATGCCATTGAGAGCATAGCCTGTTGCATGGTGGTAATTCAAAGTATCATAAAAATGACATCGGAGCAAAGTTTACACTTTGCTCCGATGTGGTGACCCGTACGGGACTCGAA